>OZ271836.1:1802265-2102643 GCA_965601745.1 Alkalispirochaeta sp. | reverse complement strand
CCGACGACGGGATTGTTGGACGGATCGCGGAAGATCCGAGCGCCGCTGCCCGTCTTGACGACCTGGAGAGCGACTCGGCGGAGATACTGGCGCGCTACACGCCGGAGAAAATGGCCGCCGCGATCGAGGATCGGCTCAAATCGGCGTCTGCTACGGAGGCAACGCAACGCGTAGACGCTCGCGAACGGAGTGGTGTCGATTGGTCAAACGTAATCGATCGCCTGCGGAGTCTCTTTTCTTCGCCGCTTATCGCGATGGGAGCGGTTGCGGCGCTGATACTCGCCGTCACTCCGCTTTTTATCAACGAATCTGTGGCGATCGAAGAAGCAGGGGACACCACCGCTGGAATCGAACGAATCAAAGGTCTCGATCCCGCATTACGGATCTATCGGCAGAGCGGACCCTCGGAGGCCGTGGAACTTGCCGATGAGGCGACCGCGTATGCGGGCGACCGTCTTCAGATCGCGTATCGCGCGGCCGGTTTTCGGTACGGCGTGATCTTTTCGATCGATGGCAACGGTTATCTGACGCTTCACTACCCGACGGAGCCCGGTCAGGAGGCCGATCTTGGACAGGAAGGCGAGGTAGCACTTCCGTTTGCGTACGTACTCGACGACGCGCCGCGTTTCGAGTCGTTTTACATGGTACTTTCCGACAGGTCGATCGATGCTTGGGTACTCGTAGCTGCCCTACAGGAGGAGATTGGTAGCGGTAGCGTCGATCGAGTGGCAAACCGGGTCGAGCAAACCATCGCGGATCATCTTTCTCTCGAGACTGTGTTTCTCGAACGGATTGATCTGCGCAAATTCGATGGAGAATAAGCAAATGCATCGGTCTCGTACTACGATCACGCGATTCTGCGCGGCGATCTTCTTTGCGCTCGTCGCAATCTCCGTTACAGATGCACAGCAAGGCGTACGTCGTTTTGGACTGTTTATCGGTGCCAACGACGGCGGTCAGGAACGAATCCGCTTGCGATATGCGGTCAGCGATGCTGAACGGATCGGCGGGGTAATGGAACGAGTCGGCGGGATTCAGAGTTCAGATGCGATCCTTCTGGCCGATCCCGATGCCGAAGATATCCGCGACGGAGCCGAGCAAATCCGCCGTGCGATACGGCGCGCGGAAGGTGATGCCCGTCGTGTCGAGTTTGTCTTTTACTACTCGGGGCACAGTGACGAACGTGGTCTGTTGATCGGCGAGGACCTGTTCAGCTACCGCGAACTTCGCGAGATGATCGGCGCTATCGACGCCGACGTCGCCATCGCGCTTCTTGACAGCTGTTCCTCGGGAAGCTTTACCCGGCTCAAAGGCGGTCGCCGTGCCCAGCCGTTTCTCATTGACGACAGCTCTCAAATGAGCGGGTACGCGTTCCTCACCTCGAGCTCCGACGATGAGGCGTCTCAGGAGTCGGACGAAATCGGCGCGTCCTTTTTTACCCACTATCTTGCCAGTGGTCTGCTCGGTGCGGCGGACTCGACTCGTGACGGCAAGGTTACGCTTAACGAGGTGTATCAATACGCGTTTACCGAGACGCTGTCGCGGACCGCCGGGACGCTCGCCGGACCGCAACATCCCGCGTACGACATCCAGCTGACCGGGGCGGGTGATCTCGTTCTGACCGACTTGACCGCACGCGACGCCGTTATGGTGCTCGAGGCCGAAATAAACGGACGCGTGTTTATCAGCGCCAGCTCGACCGACCGACTCGTCGCCGAAGTAGAGAAGTTTTCAGGGAACCCGATGACGCTTGCGGTTGCCCCCGGTCTCTATCGTGTCGAGGTCCGATCCGGTTCAGATTATCGTTTTGCGACCGTCGAGGTCGGGCGAGGCGAAACGGGAACGATCGCGAGCTCAACCTTGATTCCCGGTGCACTCGAGCGGAATACCACTCGAGGAGACAGTGACGCGGACGGGACGTTCGAGCAAATTCGGGATCGAGCGCTTGGCGCAATCGCGACACTTGGTGCCGCCACGCGCGGCGCGTTTGGTCAGGAACCTCCAGGCGGTACTCAGGTCTCGCGAATACCGGATCGGTCCGAGGCGCGGCGTGTGCCGATCGTTCTCGACGTGGTACCCGGCCTGCGACTGTACCCGGGGCAGACCGACGACAACGGACCGCAGATCAACACATTCGCACTTGGTCTTCCGATCGCCGAGGTTGAACACGTCGACGGCGTCGTCGCCTCGCTCGGGCTTAACTTTGTGACCGGCGACGTGCGCGGTTTCGAGACAAGTTATATCGGCAATATCCACGAGGGCCATATGGCCGGATTCCAGAACAGCTCCTTTTTTAACATCCACGGCGGCGACATCGCCGGCGTCCAGGGTGCCGGATTTTTCAACGTCGTCGACGGCTCGGTTCGGGGCGTGCAAGCTTCGGGATTCTTTAATCTCGCCGACACATCGGTGAGCGGCGTTCAAGGAGCGGGAATCTTTTCGATCACCGGGGATCGCGTTGCGGGTGTCCAGGCCAATGGAATTACCTCGATCTCGCGACGGGTGGACGGCGTCCAAACCGCGGTCGTCAACGTCGGAGAGGAGATTAACGGCGCGCAGATCGGTGTTACGAACGTCGCTCGCAGCGTCAGGGGCGCCATGATCGGCGTCATCAACGTTGCCGAAGACGTGGATGGCGTCACGCTCGGCCTCTTAAACATCGTTCGTTTTGGCGTTCTCGATCTGGCGGTGACCGTCGACGACATGGGTGCGGGATGGTTCACCTTTCAGCACGGTACGGAGGGGCTCTACACCGTGTATCAAGCCGGTGGGCGACAAGCGGATCCCGAAAGTGAAGATGGAGAGTTTGCGGTTGCGGCGGGTCTGGGGACACGACTCTGGAGCGGAGCGTTGGTTCTCGACGTCGATTTGTCGGCCAAGATCGCCGGTAGCGAACAAGACGATGACTTTGAGGGCGAGATGTTCTTTCCCTCTCTGCGTATCTCTGGCGGTGTCCAGTTCGGCCCTCATTTTGCCGTGATTGGCGGTGTTGTTTTTGATGGTCTCCTCGATTGGTACGACCAGGATCCCACCTGGGTTCACGGCGGAGAGAGTTTCTCGATCGTGGGCGATGGGTTGAGCGTTTACCCGCACGTGTTTGCCGGGATAAAGATTTAGGAGTAGAGGATGAAAGCGATCTTTATACGTATCGGTATTCTCGCAATTCTGCTTGGTTCGGTTCATCTCAGCTTTGCGGGGGGATTTGCCGAGGACGCAGAGTTTCGCTACAGAGATATCACCGAGTTGGAAATAGACGCCGCGATGTTTGATCTCGCCATTTCAAGCGCCGCGGGTAACGAAGTCATCGTTACGGTAATCGATATTCCCCGTGGAATCACCGTGGCGGATTCGTCGCGGGCCGATAGGGCTCATGTATTTGTACGCGGGCGAAACTCGTGGATGTTCCGGTCGAGTGGCGATCCGCGGATTCGCGTTGATGTCCCGGCGGGTATTGATCTCGACCTCGAGTTGGGCAGCGGCGATTGCGACCTGACCGGTGTCCGCGGTCGGATCGTTATTCGGGCCGGGTCGGGCGACGTTCGATTGCGCGACGCAGGGGGGACGATAGGTCTGTCGACAGGGTCGGGCGATATCGACATCGATCGTACCGTCGGCGACCATCGCATCGAAAGTGGATCGGGCGACGTCCAGATTGCGGGATCGGTCGGGCAGTTCTCTATCGGTCTGGCTTCGGGCGACGTCGACGGAAGAGATCTCGAGCTCCGCGGCGACACGCAGGTATCGACCGCGTCCGGCGATATCGATCTACGCTTAAAAAACAGGCTGGAGAACTTTACCTATCGTTTGAATACGGCGAGCGGCGATCTTGAATGGGGTAACACCAGGGGCAGTCGCCTGCTCGAAGGCGGCGACGGGCGCTATCAGCTCTTTCTTGAAACGTCGAGCGGGTCGATTAGCGTCCGCTGACGGGGCGGCGTGTCGCTTTACAAAGCGATACCGATTGACAAATATAGCACATGGATCTCCATCAACGGTTTCGGTCTATCTCGCCTCTCGACCACCGCTATTACTTCGCCAACACAGAACTGTTCGAGACACTTGCCGAATACGTAAGTGAGGAGGCGGTCGTTCGGCGCTGCGTGCTCGTCGAGGCGGCCATTATGCACGAACTCGTCGACCTCCTTCTCGCGGAAGATCCCGATATCGACCGCTATCACCAGGAAATCCAACTGCTCGCCGAGCGCGTCACGCCGGAGGCGGTCTACGAGGAAGAAGCGTCGACCCACCACAACATTCGGGCGATCGTCAACGTCATCCAGCGTCACCTGCCGGCCGAGATCGCGCACCTTGTTCATCTCGGCGCGACGTCGGTAGACATTCTTGATACGGCGGCGGCGAGTAGGTATCGAGACGTTTGCCGAAATGTACTTATCCCGCTGCTTATCGAAGTCGAACGCGAGTTAATTGGCCTCGTCGAACGTGAATGCGATACCGCCGCGATCGGCCGAACCCATGGCCGTCACGCGGTTCCGATTACCGTCGGTTTTTCCTTTGCGGAGTACGTCGCTCGACTCGGCGAAAGTATCGGCCGGATCGAGCAAACGAGCGAGGACCTCCGCGGTAAACTGTCCGGCGCGGTCGGAGCATACAACGCGACCAGCCTACTGCATCGTTCGCCGGAAGAGCTCGAGCGACGCGTACTCGCGCGCTTTGATCTGCGGGCAGGCGAACACGCGACCCAAATCGTGCATCCGGAGCCACTCTTACGCGTTCTGCTGGAGATAAACACCGCGTTCGGCGTACTCGCCAATCTGGCGGACGATCTGCGACATCTACAGCGGAGCGAGATCGATGAGGTTCGAGAGCATTTTGGTGACACGCAGGTCGGTTCGTCGACTATGCCGCACAAGCGCAATCCTTGGAACGCCGAGCACGTTAAAAGCCTGTGGAAAGCGTTTGTCCCACGGGCGATGACCTGGTTTATGGACCAAATCAGCGAACACCAACGGGATCTGAGTAACTCGGCATCGAGTCGCTTTGTCGCTGAGTACGTAGCCGGTTTTGCCGCGGCTGCCGAACGAATCCGGAGAATCCTCTCGGGGATCCAGATAGACCGTGATCGCGTCGCCGCCCACCTCGCGGAGGGAGCTCGATCCGTCATTGCCGAACCGTTGTACATTCTGCTCGCCGCGGGTGGAGTTGCCGACGCCCACGAGAAGATACGACGCGCTACCTTAGAGAGTGAGAGTCGGGGTGTGGAGCTCATCGATGTTGTGCGCGAGGACAGAGAGATGTGGACTATCATCGAGAGTACCTACCATCGTTTGACCGGACGTAAGGCGCTCGAGCTTCTGACGGAACCCGGTACGTACACGGGTCGTGCAGCCGCGCGCGCTCGGATCGTCTGCGAAACGTATCAGCAACGAATCGACCAAATAACCGAGCGTCTTGGGTAAGCCACGCGTCGTCGCAATCCGCTGACCGGATCCGTCGACCTGGGATAGGATACGCCCACTCAGGAGGAGTAACTGTGCGCGTGACGGTAGTGGGTTCCGGGGGTCGCGAACACGCATTGGCGTGGCGACTGATCCGGAGCGAGAGCATCGAAGAGGTTACGATTATCCCGGGAAACGCGGGCATCGCTCGAGAGACGGGATGCGTCGTGGTAAGCCGCCCGGCGACGCTCGAGGAAATTGTAAGAACTCGTCCGGATTTTGTCGTCGTCGGGCCCGAGGGCCCGCTGGTCGATGGATTAGGCGACAGTCTCCGCGACGCGGGTATCCCCGTTGTCGGTCCATCGCGCGCGGCAGCGATTTTGGAAGGAAGTAAGGCGACCGCCAAAGAGTTTATGGTTGCAAGCGGCGTTCCAACGACAGAGTTCTACGTCTGTCGCTCGCCGGTTGAGGCGCGAGAAGCGGTGATACGTCTGGGCGCACCTGTCGCGGTCAAGGCCGATGGACTCGCCGGCGGGAAGGGTGTCGTCGTTTGTTCCTCTCTTGAAGAGGCCGAAGCCGCAATCCACTCTATAATGGACGAGCGTCTGTTTGGCGAAGCCGGCGACGTCGTTGTCGTGGAACGCGCCGTGGAGGGATCGGAGGCTTCGGTTACCGTGGCGATCGACGAATCCGGATACCTTCTGTTTCCAACGGCTCTCGACCATAAGCGCGTCGGTGACGGGGATCGTGGTCCAAATACCGCCGGAATGGGCGCGATCGCGCCAAATCCGAGAATGTCGGATGAAATCCTCTCCCGTATCGAACATCAAGTAATCGAGCCCACCGTTGAGGCAATACGCACGCGCGGCTGGCTTTACCGCGGATTTTTGTTCTTTGGTCTTATGTTCGACGACCGGGATATCTACCTTCTCGACTACAACGTCCGATTTGGAGACCCGGAGGCGCAGGCGATTCTTCCGCTCGTTGGGGGTGACTTTGGGGTTCTGCTCCACGGTCTTTCGGGCGGACAGCTCGCCGCCGCCCAAATGGACTCTTCGTATTCGGTGATGAACTACGCCTCATCGGTGGTCGTCGCCGCGGCCGAAGGTTATCCGGGCCTCTATCGCAAGGGCGACGCGATCGAAGGCGACGTGGGTGTGACCGCGGAAATACAGGAATCCCGCGTGTATTACGCCGGCGTTGACGAGATCGACCGTGGCCAACTCGTGACCGCCGGCGGGCGCGTGTTGGCCGTTGGCGCAATTGGCGCCGACTTGGCCCAGGCGCGGACGCGTGCCTATCAGCGGATGCTTGCGATTCGATTTGACGGTATGCAGTTTCGTCGCGATATCGGTGGGGCCGATCTCACCCACGCGATACTCGAGGAAGGGGCGGTGCTTATTCCACGTTTTGAAAAACGAGGCGGCCTCCTCCCCGTGGTTGTGCAGGACGATAATTCGGATCAGATCCTGATGGTCGGCTACACTAACCGCGCCGCGCTCGATAAAACCCGGGCAACGGGATTGGCGTGGTTTTGGTCGACGAGTCGTGGTCGACTGTGGCAGAAGGGCGAAACAAGCGGGAACACGCTGGCGATTCGGGAGATCAGGATCGATTGTGACCAGGACGCACTTGTGTACCGAGTTGTCGTTAACGGTACAGGTGTGTGCCACACGACCAACGTCGCCGGGGACGCCCGACAGAGTTGTTTTTATCGGACGGTTTTGTCCGACGGGAGCTTGATTAACAGCGAGCCGTGAAGCCCGCTAGTCCTCTTTTCCGGGAATGACGATGTCGTCGTCGGCGAAAATCAAATCGGGGTTCTCAATTCGGTTGTAGTCGGCGATTTCGCGAAAATGCCATGGAGTTCCGTAAAACTCGATCGAAATATCCCAAAGTGTGTCCCCGCGGACGATTTCGTAGGGGAGATCGGGCGTCGAGACGACCTCCGGTTCCGAAGTGACGACCGGCTCAAGCTCTTCCGCCGGGGGTTCTGGCTCTTCGGCCACCTCCGGAGCGACCGTTTCTGCCGCGTCAGTCTCCGCGCTTTCCGTGTCCGTCGGTGCTTCTACCGGCGCGGCTTGATCGGTGACATCCTCAACGGGCGGCTCGGCTCTGAGAAACATGTACCAGAGCGCAAACCAGATTAATCCAAGAACCACGATGATCGCCGGAACAACTAACCACGTCCGTCGCCGTCGTGGAGCTTCGGCGACAAGCGGCGCGGAGTGATCGTCCAAGTCGTCAGGCGCAAAGTCAAGCGGCAGATTGTTAATATCGACGGCCAGATCGTTTGCATTTCCCGTCTCGATGTCCGTGATTCGCGCATCGAGTTGCCCGTCGCGATCGAGGTTAAGGAGGAGGGCAAAACGATTATCGTCGCTCGCTCGGTCGGGAAGACCCGTAAGGTAGAGTTCCCCGATTCGCTGGTGGGTTCCCGCCGGTGTCGAAAGCTCGCGGTACAGGGTTACGTCGACACGGTCCTGATGATCACGGGCCGCAGTGAGCTCGACACGGCGTCGTCCGGGATTGTCTTCCTCGACAATCGGGAAATAGCTCCGGTCGGCGAGTTTGATTCCGATCGATCCTCCGTCCATACTAAGATTTTATGCCATGATGAGCCGTGCGACAACCGAGTCGGGGGATCGTGCCTCTTGATCGCGCCGGCCGGGGCCGCTACGCTCAGCTCTCGATGACCGATGATCTATCTCCGTTTGAGAGTCTTCTCGACCTCGCCACCGAATCGGCGGGCCTCAAGGACGTTGCCCGGACCGGGTGGTTGTTGCGCGGTGTCCAGAATGCCGAATCGGTCGCCGACCACTGTTGGGGAACGGCGTTTCTTTCGCTCCTGTTTATCAAACACGCCGGTAACGTGAACCGCGGTCTCGTATTGTCGATCGCTGTGGTCCATGATCTGGCCGAAGTCCGTACCGGCGACATACCACGACGCGTCAATCGTCTGGCCCAGCCGATCTCTCCGGAAGAAAAAAGGACGCTCGAGGCAGAGGCGATGGCTAAAATCGCCCAATCTTCCCCGGAAATCCTCGAGATGTGGCGGGAGTACGAGGACGCTCAATCTCTCGAGGCGCGTTACGTGAGAGATATGAATCTTATCGACATGTGTTTACAGGCGCTTATCTACGAGCGCGATCGTCGCTACGATCCGGCGTTCGGAAATACGTCATTTCCGGATTTTGCGGCGATGGACGAGTTCTTTGCGACAACGGAACCGCGTTTGATGACGGACATTGGCCGACGTCTGTATGACGAGGTCTTGGAACGCTACCGTTCGGAGCGCGACTCAAGGGCGTCGGGAGGAAACGCCACCTCGTAGCAAGTCTCGTCTGCGGTCGTAAACATCGTACATTCACCGCGAAGCTGGGCGGCCGTTATCGCCAGTAGCTCCTGTTTGTCGACCGCGCGGGCCTGGCCGTTAAATGCGTCGGTCGATAGAGACACTCTGAGCGAGTAGCCAATCTCGGTCGGATACAGATCGACGTACAAATCGGACAGGCACGGTACGTCTGATAAAATCCCGCGGACGACTCCGGTTGTCGTCTCCTGGATGATAATCGCGAGCGGGACCGCGAGACGCATTCCGATCCGTCGTATGGCGATGTTTTTATGCAGGTTGGGCATATGCTCGCAACGGCTAAAGGATATCGCCGACGCGACAACGCGCTCGACGAGCTGTGCGGTAGAAATCTCCGAGAAGTTCTCGGTCTCGTATAACTCGTCAAAGACGTAGGAAACCGCCGCGACCCTTCCTTCGAGAAGCTCGGGCTCGCTCAGGCGAGCGAGACTGGCGATGAGCTGAAGGTTGTCGCGCACGCGGTGGTGTAGTTCATGGAGGAGCGCGTCTCGTTCCTTTTCCAATCGCAATCGAGCCGTGATATCGGCGAGCACCCAACGCAAGCCGATCGTCCGCTCGGCGCGATTACGAAGCTTGGAGGTGCGTACGTTGGCGGATCGTACCGTTCCGTCAGCATGGATAAACGGCCAAACATCATCGGTCTGTGGTTTGTCTTCCGAGTTCGACGGCGCGAGCTGAAGCGCGATCCGTTTGATTCGTTCACGAATGTCTCTCGGTGCCGTCCGCCAGATCGGGCGGCCAATCAGTTGGTCGCGGGCCACGCCGGTAAGTTCAATACAGGTCTCGGTAACGTAGGTCACGTAGCCTTCGAGGTCCGTCGTGAGGATAACGTCGCTGGTACTCTCAACGATATTCTCAAACTGCTCCTCATTGAGGAGACGGTCGGTTACGTTGCGCCAAATGAGGACGATTTCGGGAGCGCCGACCGTCGGCTCGAGAACCTCGACCCGGACGATTCCGCCGCTCCGTGGCAGCTCAAACTCAGCGGTAGATCCTGTGGTCCCGCTTATCAGCTCGGTTTTTTCGATGTCGGGCAGGAACTCGGTGATCGATCGCCCCAATATCCGTTCCTCAGGCCGGCTGAGTGTTCTGGCAAGAGTTGCGTTTATCCACACGAGAAGCCCGTCTTTTGTCATGATACACAGGCCTTCTGAAATCGTATCGAGGACTTTCTGTTGGATGTGGTTAATCTCGAGAAGCTCTCGTGTGATGTGTCGCGAGTGAACCGAGTCGAGACCCAGGGTTTGTGGTGTCGCGAGTGTACTTGTTCTCTCGAAACGCTCTACGGAATCGACGATGTAGTTCAGGGTTTGCGCCATCGGACCTTTGGCTATGTAGACGTCGCACGGTACCTCGTCCCGCGTTTCGGGCGATTCGACGGCGACGCCGGATATTACGATCGTCGGGATTGACTTCCAGTCGGGTACTGCTTTGAGGATTTTGAGAAGCTTGTCACCGGGAATCGTCGGCATGATGAGATCGGTGATCAGGATATCGGGCACGCTTATCTCGATTGCTCGTAACGCTTCGAGTCCGTTTGACGCTTCGCGAATCGTATGGCCGGCCTCGCGGAGGCCGAGGCTCAAGAGCGATCGTATATCTTCGTCGTTATCAACTAGTAGTAGCTCTGCCATTGGTTTTGTTTCTGTACTAAACTATCGGTACGTCATGCGTCTTGCTGTAAGCTTTGCAATTGCTCTCGCGCTACTTTCTCCATTAGCGGCCCAGGACTTTTTCGATCATGGTCAACTACCGCGTATTAACGGGATTGACCGGTACGACGGTCTTCCCAATAACTCGGTCTCGGCTATCGTTCAAGATCGGTTTGGCTACCTTTGGTTTGGGACCCAAGGGGGACTCGCCCGTTACAACGGAAGACGATTTGAAACGTTTCGGAATATCCCGTTCGACGACACTTCGCTGCCTCATGATCTCGTCCAGACAGCGTACTATGACGCGGAAAACGACGCCCTTTGGATTGGGACTTACCATGGATTGGCAAGGGTCGGCATCCAATCCGATACGTTCGAGCTCTACTCTCATGATCCCGAGAATCCGCGCTCGCTCAGCAACGACGTCGTTATCGCGGTGAGCCGTGGCCCCGACGGCGCCCTGTGGGTCGGTACTCAGGACGGACTAAATCGTTTGCGTGACGACGGGAGTTTTGATCGAATCGAAACGCAGGGACCGGTGATCCGGGCGCTCTTTCTCGATCGGTCCGGGACGCTATGGATCGGCGGATACGACGGGCTCGGTCGCTGGAACACCGTTAACAAACGCGTCGAACCGGTTGATATCGCGCTTCCGAGTCAATTTGTGATGGCAATCGACCAGCGTCGCGACGGCGCGATCGTCCTCGGGATCTGGGATGGCGGACTTGTCGAGTTTAGTGTCGAATCACTAGAGGTGACGACAACAACTCTTTCCGACAACAAGATTTATACAGTTCTTGTCGGTTCGGATGAGACGATCTGGGCAGGAACCTGGGGAGGCGGGCTTTTTGCACGGACCGTGGACGGCCAGGTTTTTTCGTTCGCGGAGGGCGACGACGCGGCGATCGAATCTCCCATCGTGTACTCCTTGTTCGAGGATAGCGCCGGACTCGTTTGGGTCGGGACAAACGGCGGAGGACTCCACTACCTGAGCCCGCGGAAGCAAAACTATCGAGTTCACTACAACGATCCGGGCAATCCCGATAGCCTGCCGCACGGCAAGGTTAACGAGATATTTCGAGACTCTCAGGGGCGGCTTTGGGCGGGTCTATACGGGGGAGGTCTCGCGCGTTACGAGCAAGGGCGTTGGATCGCCTGGCGCCACGACGAGGCCGACCCGTATTCGCTCGCGAACGATATCGTGACCGTTATCTACGAGGACATGTTCGGTCATATCTGGGTCGCGGGTAACGGCGGGTTGCAGCGCGTCGAAGATGACGGACGTTTTTTAGACTGGAATCGCGATCTCTATCCCGACGCTCCGATCCTCGGAGAGATTGTATACGCGCTCCTGGAGGACCGCGGCGGCGATTTCTGGATCGGTACGTACAGAAACGGAATCAGTCGTTTTAATCCGGAGACAGGGACAATTCGCGACTATCGATCGCGACCGGGCGATCCTACGTCGCTTGCCAACGATCTGGTATATGGAATCTACGAGGACTCCTTCGGCGCGATCTGGATCGCGACTAACGGTGGCCTTTCGCTGTATCAGCCGGATAGCGATGACTTTACGAGCTACGTCTATCGGAGCGACGACCAGACCGGACTCGCGAGCAACACGGTACGGACCGTGTTTGAGGACTCGCAACGACGTTTATGGCTGGGAACCAGTAGCGGCGGACTCAACCGTTTCGAACGTGACACGGGACGGTTTACCCGCCTGACGACGGAAGACGGGCTCTCCAACAACTCGGTCGTGGGTATACTCGAGGACGATATCGGCCGACTGTGGGTGGCAACCCAGCAGGGGTTGAGCGTCTACGATCCCGACACCGGCGCAATCGAGATCCTTGACGAGCGCGACGGCCTGTATGGAAGCGAATTTAACACTGGTCATCTCCGCGACCGGGACGGTTCGCTGTACTTCGGCGGTTCACACGGAATCACGCGCTTCGATACATCCGAAATCGCGCGCAACACCCATCCGCCGCGAGTTCACATCAGTGATGTAACCGTTTATCAGGAATCGATCGACCCCGGGCGAGCAACGTTTAACGGCGATCGCATCGAGCTATCTGCGACCGACGATTTCCTCGGATTTGAGTTTGTCGCCTTGGAGTACGAATCTCCTGAGAGTAATCAGTTTGCCTACCAACTGATCGGATTTGACCGTGATTGGGTATACGCCGGTACCCGGGATTACGCGACATATACTAGTCTCGCGCCTGGCGAGTATCAACTCGCGGTCCTCGCGGCAAACGGCGACGGGTATTGGACGACGGAACCGGTTACGCTCGATATCGTCGTGGCGGCACCGTGGTATGGGCGCTGGTGGGCATACGCGGCCTACATCGTTGTGGCCCTCCTTGTGCTCGGGACGGCGTGGCGGTTGCGAGAGAACAAAGTCCTCGCCGCCAAAAATCGAGCGCTCGAATTTGCCAATGCTCAGCTTGGCCGAGCGAACCAGGAACTCGAACGTCTGAGTATCCGAGACGCTCTAACCGGAGTTTTTAACCGGCGTTATTTTGATACGCGGATACTGGAGGAGTGGAGTCGCGCTCGTCGCGCCGCTGTTCCACTCGCTCTCTTGATGATCGATATCGATCATTTCAAATCCTATAACGACGCATTCGGGCACGTAACCGGCGATAGATTACTGATCGAAGTTGCTCGTACTATGGACGAGGCGCTGACCCGCGCCGGCGATTTTGTCGCGCGATATGGGGGTGAAGAGTTTGCCGTTCTCTTATTCGACACTGAGGAAGAAGGCGCCGTCGCGGTCGCCGAGCGACTGCGTAACGCGGTCGCGACGATAGAACCGATCGGGAACGGGGATCGGCAGACGACGGTAAGTATCGGTGTTGCCGTCCGGGTACCACGTCAGGGTGTGAAAACTGCGGAGCTTATCCACGAATCCGACGCCGCGCTTTATCGGGCCAAACGTTCCGGACGAAACTGCGTTGTGTCGGCGATCGGGTAGTACTTTCGAAATAAAATTTCATGAACGGCTTTACAAAATGAAATTTCCTTGTATACTCGGGAGTAATCATGAGTATGCAGGTCAATACAGAGTCGTGGTTTGCCCGCGCCCGTGAAGTCTGGAATCTCGAGTCGGCGGCACTTAGCGCGCTCGGTGAACGAATAGAACCCGCTGCGATCGCCAAAACGGTCGCTTTACTCGACGGGGCTGCGAGGGTAATCACGTCGGGTGCCGGTACATCGGGTCAGGCCGCTCGAAAAATCGCCCACACTTTATCCTGCATCGCGGTTCCCGCTCTTTTTCTTTCGCCAGCCGACGCCGTCCATGGCGGTCTTGGTGTGGCCTGTCCGAGGGACGTGGCCGTCTTGATTTCGAAAGGCGGCAATACTCGTGAAATTCTGGCGCTACTTCCCGGTCTATCCAGTAAAGGCGTTCCGGTCATCGGTGTCACCGAAAATCCCGACTCGGAGCTCGCGCGGGCGTCGGCGGTCCAACTCATCGTGAACGTTGATCGCGAACCCGATCAATTCAACATGCTCGCCACCGCGAGTACCGCTTCCGTTATCGCGGTGTTTGATGCCGTTGCGATCGTCCTTATGGAGGAGCGTGGTTTTACACAGTCCGAGTTTCTTTCCGTGCATCCGGCGGGAGCCGTCGGAGAGCGACTCCGACACAACAAGGAGCAACAGTAATGAACAATTGGCGCGAACTCCTCGAGCAACGAGAACGTACCGGTAATTCGATTGGAATCGGTCTCATCGGTGTCGGGCAAATGGGTGCGGAAATCGTAGCGACCGTTGCCGCCATGACCGGTATTCGAATCGCGGTCGCCGTCGATATTTCCATGGACCGTGTCAAAGCCGCGTTTGCGGCGGCGCCGGGATCTCCGACGGTCACCGAAACGGACGACATGCAACATGCTGAACGGTTTTCGCGCGATGGGGTAAGCGTTGCAACCTCAGATTTTCGCCTCGCGACCCGGCTGTCCACGGTTGACGCGGTGATCGACGCGACCGGTATTTCCGATATGGCGGCCAAGGTTTCGCTCGATGCGATCGACAACGGAAAACACGTTGTCATGATGAGCGTTGAGTGTGATGTCACGATCGGTCCGATACTCAGGCGTATGGCGGAAAACGCGGGCGTCGTCTATTCGCTTGCAGCCGGCGACGAACCGGCGGCGATTATTGAGTTGTTTCGTTTTGCCTCGACGGTCGGTTTTGAGGTCGTATCGGCTGGCAAAGGTAAAAACAACCCGCTTAACATCTACGGCAATCCAGATACTGAACGCAAAAAGGCCGAGGAGCGTAAAATGAATCCGCGGATGCTCGCCGAGTTTGTCGATGGCTCCAAAACGGCGATCGAGATGACGGCGGTGTCCAATGCGACCGGACTCGTTCCCGATATCCGCGGTATGCACGGGGCCCATTCTGACGTCGCCGGCCTCAACAGCGTTTTTGTTCCGCAGGCCGACGGCGGCGTTTTGTCTCAATCCGGTGTCGTTGATTTCGCGATCGGCGTTCATCCCGGAGTTTTCGTCGTCGTGACAACGGACAACGAGCTTTTGCGCGAGGGGATGAAGCAACGCGACATGGGTGACGGTCCGTACTACACGCTCTACCGACCGTACCACCTCACGAGCATCGAGGTACCGATCACGGTCTGTCAGGCGGTCCTGTTTGGGCAGTCCACCGGTCATCCCCGACGCGCGCTCGTCTCGGAGTGTATTGCCGTGAGCAAGCGGGATATCTCGGCCGGTGAAATTCTCGACGGAATCGGTGAGTTCTCCTACCGCGGAAGTATCGAACGGTATCCGATTGCCCGTGAAGAGCGCCTCTTGCCGCTCGGAATCGCCAAAGGTCTCAAAGTCACAAAAGATATCCCAATCGATACACCCATCACGTATGAGATGGTCGACGTCGTCGAGGAATCGGCGCTGATTCACCTGCGCAGGCTCCAAGACCTGCAGTATTCGCTCTGATTTCCCGCTTCGAGCTTGCGGACCCCCGGAATTCGCGAGACACTGTACCTCGGAGGAGCGATGTCCCTACCACGAGTTTGCCGCCTGCGTATTCTGTCTATCTATGACGACTTAAAAGCGGCGGAACGACGAGCAGTTGAAATGCTCCTCAATAATCCGGACGAGGTCCCCGGTCTCACGATCGGGGAGTATGCGCGTCGTGCCGGTTGCAGCGAGGCGACCGTTGTTCGGCTCGCAAAACGCCTCGGCTATGACGGATACCCGCAGCTCAAACGTGCGATCGTCGAGGAACCGGAAGACTCCTACCTCGGAGATTTCGAGAGCATCACCCCTGACGATGAACCGCTCGTCGTGATCCAGAAGGTCGTCGATTCAGCGGTTTCCGGCCTAAGGGATACCGTTGAGGTAATTGATCAGGAGGCCTATCTCCGAGCGGTGGATGCGATCGATAGCGCTAAAAAAATAGTCTTTTGCGGCCTGGGCGACGGGTATCCCGTAGCGCTGGTAGCAAGCCAGCGATTTGATCGAGTAGGTCAGCCCTCGTGGGCGCCGATCGATGCCGATCAACAGCTGATACTCGCGTCCAACCTGGGGGCGGGAAACGTCTTTGTCGCGATCTCGCATTCGGGACGGAGTTCTACAATCCTCGACGCTCTCGACGCTGCGTCCCGAAGCGGCGCAACCTGTGTCGCCATCACTAACTTTCCGGGCTCACCGATAGCGCGGGAGGCGGATATCGTCTTACAAACGGCCGTTTTTACTACCGATTGGAACGGTGAGATCGTCTCGAAGCGGATCGCTCAGATGGCGGTTGTCGAGTCCCTATTTGCAAACTATTTGATCCGCCAAGGAAAACCGGCAGTTGATACCCTCAAAAACGTTAACTCGATCGTGAGAATCCATAAGCGATATCCATAGGAGGTCGGTGATAGAAAACCTGTCGGTCGCCATAGTCGACGACGAGCGCCTCATTCGGGACGGTTTACGGAAAGTCGTACCGTGGGGCGAGTACGGCTTTGCCGTCGTCGCTGATTTTTACTCGGCCGAACAGGTATTTGACTATCCGTCTGACAAAACACTCGATCTTCTCGTCGTGGACGTATGCATGCCGGTCACGACGGGGCTTGAGTTGATTCGGGGAATAAAGTCGCTCCGACCCGAGACCCGCTTTGTTATATTGAGCGGCCACGACAGCTTTGACTACGCTCAGGAAGCGATTAGCCTCGGCGTCCTCGGATATCTCCTCAAGCCGATCCGCGTAGAGCAAATGGTGAGCGTCCTTACTCGCGTGCGCGAGGCGATCGAGGAAGATCGACGTCTTCTTGACGACGGCGCGCCCCCAACCGGCCAAATCGAAGCGATCGGGGAGCGTCTTGAACGCGGCGACGCCGTCGATTTCGCCGATCCCGACGTTCGGCGTCATTTTAGCTATGCGACGGGCTCGCTCAAGGCGGCGCTCGTGGTGGAGTTTTTGCCGAACCGTGAATCCGAAACCGAACGTGTCGTCGAGATCGTCCATCGCGACTCCGTACGAGCGATCGTTCGCCGTATCGCCGAAACGGCCCCTGAGGGCGAAAACCCGATTCCGCTCGTGTCACGGAACGCTATCATTTTTCTCCTGAGCTCCGAGAGAGCGATAGCGCGAATCGTGAAATATGTCGAACGAACGATTTCACGTGGATCGGACGCCCCGACCTACCGCTGGGTCGCCGCGATCACAGCGATCATCGATGAGGTCATCGATGTAAAGCTGCTTGATCGACTCGATCGCATCTGCGAGACGCGTTGGTGGCGAGGATCGGAGCTCGTCTATCGTCAATCCGATCGAAACGGTTTTCCGCAATACGTAGATGGTTCGATCGATCGGATTATGATTTCGCTCCCGGACTTAGTTCAGCGACTATCGCGTGCGATAATCTCCCACGACGTATCCCACGCAATCGACGCCGCGACGCAGATCGTCGCCGAGCTTGAGCAAAACGCGGTGACCGATCTTGAAATGGTCTCCGGTATTCTCGTTGCAACCTACGGCCTTTTGGCCCGAACGCTTTCCACGCAGGGCGTCGACCCGGGTAAGCTCGGACTTGGTCGGCTTCGCGTCACGGGACGCGACATCGCCGGACATTCGTTTGCCTCGCTGAGATCTCGCGTCACGGCTATCGTGGTCGATGCCGTCCACCACGCCCACGATCGGTCGCAACGACCGCATAACCGCATT
This sequence comes from Alkalispirochaeta sp., assembly GCA_965601745.1. Classification (GTDB taxonomy): domain Bacteria; phylum Spirochaetota; class Spirochaetia; order DSM-27196; family Alkalispirochaetaceae. The sequence goes on along the minus strand of OZ271836.1, from coordinate 2,085,040 downwards.
ATCCACGCCGCGCTCGACGAGATAGATCTGCGCTACAGCGAAAACATCGGACTTGTCGATATCGCCGATCAGGTCGGCGTCACGCCCTCTCACCTAAGTCGCCTGTTTGGCAACGTGCTTGGTAGCTCGTTTCGCGAGTACCTCACCCGCGTGCGCGTGGACGAGGCCAAACGTCGGCTCGTGTCGAGCACCGACAAAGTGTACGAGATCGCCGCGGCGGTCGGGTTCCGCGAACAGCGTTACTTCAGCGAGGTGTTTCGCAAAAGCACCGGGAAAACTCCCGTCCAGTACCGCAACGAGGGCGCGAAGTGAAACTCGCGGTTCGTCTTGGTCTTGCGTACGGGTTGATTTTTGCGATCGTCCTACTTGGTATCGGGTGGGGTCTCTTTGTGACCGTCCGTACGACGATCGCGGGCAGCGTAGCCGATGGTCTCACCGACGTCGCCCGAATCGCGGCTCATCATATCAACCGTGCCGTGTGGGCTCGATCGGAACTGCTGGATCGCAATCGTCGAATCGTCGAGCAGTGGGCTGCGGGCACGGAAATCGAGTTTGGACCGACAACGCCCGTACCGATCATCTCGGATTACCCTTTTCCGCCGGTGACCGTCGAGGGCGCCTTTGTCACCGGCGTGGAACCCGAAAAATCGCTGGCCCGATCGTTGGCCGAACTCCGTACGATAACGGAGGCGGAAATTGCGATCCTGCAGCGCTTTGACAACGGCCTCGTCGTCGTCGATAGTACCGGTCCGCGCGATGGCGAACGGGTACGCGGGTACTTCTGGCCACGATCCTCGGCGCACTTCCAGCTCACGGCGCGTTCGGGCGGTTGGGTTGGACGCCAGTACTTCGACGCGACCTGGTACCTGGCGGCCTACGTCCCGCTTACTGACGCCCAGGACGTCTATGTGCGCGTCGCGGTCGAGCAGATCCAACTCGACATACTTGGTCGCGATCTCATGGACATCGATCTGGGGGACGGTGGGTACATCTACGTTCTCGATACCTCGTCTAACGTGGTATTTGATCCGAACATGGAACGGATCGGGGAGAACCTCAGTGTCGAACCGTGGGCACGGCAGATCGCGTTTGGACGCTCCGGAACGGTCGAGTACAACACGGATCTCCACTACCTCGCGGCCTACGATTTTATAGATTCGATGAACTGGGTCGTTGTTGTCGCGACGACAACGGAGGCCGCGTTTCGCGAAGTCGAGACCTTGACTCGCATTTTTGGTGCAATGTTGAGCCTGGCGGTCCTTCTCACAATGATCGTCAGCATGTTGCTCGGTCGGCAGATCAGTCGACCGGTTGCGGAGGTCGCTCGTCGTTTCACCGAGATCGCCGATGGCGCGGCCGAAGACGCCGAGCTCATCGCTCCACCACGCGGAAGTCGCGAAGTACGCGCGCTTGTGCGCGACTTTAATCGATACGTCCACCGTACCCTGGAACTCAATCAGCTTGAACGGCGCGAGGTTGCGTTGGAGTTGCGGCAAGAACAGATGAAAGCGCTCCAGGCCCAAATAAACCCGCACTTTTTGTACAACACGCTCGAGACAATTCGATTTTTGATTGAAATGGGCGATCCGCGCGCGGTCGGCACCGTGCAGACGTTGAGCGACCTTTTCCGCGTAAGCCTTGCCCGAGGTGAGCGGTTCACAACGCTCGAAGCCGAAATTGAGCACGCCGGTCTCTACTTTGAGATCCAGACGGTACGATACCCGTCCCTACTCGATCTTCGCATCGACGTGCCGTACGAGCTCCAGAAGGCATCGGTCGTAAGCTTTTTTCTTCAACCGATCGTCGAAAACGCGGTAGTCCACGCGATCGTCCCGTCGGGCAAACCGGGGACGATCGAGGTCCGTGCCCGTGAGCAGGACGGAGACCTCGTCGTCACGATTGTCGATGACGGAATGGGAATCTCGGAGAGTAATCTCGACGCAATCAGAATGAACCTCGCCGACAGAAATCTACAGGATGACGCCATTGGATTGCGTAACGTCCACGATCGCCTCCGGCTTATCTTTGGTCAGGGATATGGACTTGAAATTCACTCCGAACGTCAGACCGGGACAACGGTTGTTCTGCGGATGCCACACGATCAGCACCGGAAAAAAGTTTCTTAAAAGAACAACGAATTAGAAACTCTCTCTCTGAACGCCCGCGACCCGAACATCGGTTTTCCGCTGATTTCGCCGAAAATCGGTAAAAAACCGCCGAATTCTGCCGTTGATATCATTTTCTTTGAAGATTTGCAATAAAATCGGCAGTTGCGATTTCACCGAACTAGATGCAACATGAAATTCGAAAGGAGTACCGAATGAAAAAAATTCTTTGTTGTGTGTTGGTTTTGTTTGTTTTCGTCGGCGCTGTCGCGTTTGCCGGAGGATCTCAGGAAGGCGACGATCAGGTGACGATCGCGTTTCTGTTCCAGGACCTCGAGACGGAGTTCTGGGTAGCAGGTCACAAGGCGATCACCGAAACGCTGCGTGATGCCGGTATCAACGTCATCGAGCGAAACGCAAACGAAGATGCCAATCGCCAGCTCGAGCAGACGCGAGACGTCATCGCCCAGGGAGTCGATGGAATCATCATCATTCCACAGGACGGTGAAAGTGCGTTGACGATCATCGAAGAGGCAAATGACGCCGGCGTTCCCATCGCGGTCTTTAACCGACCTCCGTCAAACGAGGATGGCGAAGCGATCGTTGTTGTCGCCAACAACGAGGTGATCGCCGAGGCTGCGGTCGAGCATATGGCCCAAAAAGCGCGCGAGCTCGGACGACCGGTCACCCCAGCCATCATGGTCGGCGATCTCGGCGATCCCAACGCGGTTGGACGTCGTCAGGGATTTATGAACGTTATCGATCGATATCCGGAACTGTGGACCGGACCTCCGATCGAAATCCCGACGCGCTGGGACTCAAATACCGCCCTGGCCAACCTCCAGAGCGCCATGCAAGCGAATCCGGACATCGACTTTCTGTTCACCTCCAGTGACTTTCTCTTTCCGGTTATTCGTTCGGTTTTGGCACCGCTTGGAAAATGGCAGCCGATCGGCGATCCCAATCACGTCATTCTTGCCGGCTTGGACGGCGATATGACGGCGTGTGAACTGATCGACACCGGTTTTGTCGATGCGACCGGAGTCCAGAATCTGTTTGCCGAGGCCGAGATGGCCCTCGACGCAATTCTTGCCGCCGTTGCTTCCGGGGAATCAAATCCGGACGAATGGCTGCTCGACGAGGGATTCGCGTTGACCGCCGACAACTACGGCGATCGTGCGATGGACATGTGGGGATGTGTGCTCCGCGCGGAGCAGTAGAACCCTCTATCGCCGCGCGCACGCGGCGACGAAACTAACGTTGCCCGCCTGGGTGAGCCCCGGGCGGGTTTGATTCCGTTGGACGGAACGAAAGGACCCCGCACCATGGAAGAACAGCTACCCGTCGCGCGTGAGGCGGAACGATACCGCGACCAACCGCTCTACCGGCGGGCGTTTCGACGCCTGATACTGTCGGAGTATTTTGTACTTCTCCTGACAGTCGTCTACTTTCTCATCGTTTGGATATTTGTGCCGTGGCTCGGGCGACCGCGTAATCTGGCCAACATAATGTCGAATGTCTGGCCGCTGTTGACCGTCGCGGTTGGGCAAACGTTTGTACTTATCGTCGCGGGGATCGATCTTTCTCAAGTAGCGGTGATGTCCGTCACGAGTGTGGCCGGTGCAGCGATTATGACAAACGCGCTCGATCCGGTCCTTTTCACAAAAAGCCCCCTCTGGGGTTGGTTGGTGACCGAAAACGGCGGTCCGTTGGCAAACTCACCGTTCGCGATCCCAGCCGCGATTCTCCTTATGGTTGTTATCGCCGTGGTCATCGGCAGCTGGAACGGCTTTGCGGTCGGAACGTTTCGCATGCCCGCGTTTATCGTCACCTTGATCATGTTTATGCTTTTCTCGTCGACCGCGCTCTTTCTCTCCAAATCCGAAAACATCCGCAACCTCCCGGACGCATACAACGCCATAGAAGACGGGTGGGGTATTTTCTCGCCGGCAATGGGTATCGCGATATTTTGGGCTGTCCTTGCTCACTTTATTCTCAGCCGGACGCTGATGGGACGGTGGCTCTACGCCGTCGGCCTCAACGAGAAAACCGCCGCGGTTTCGGGCGTACCGACCCGCTGGGTCTACGTATTTGCTTACGCCTTCTGCTCACTCTCCGCAGCCATCGCGGCAATTCTTTACTCGGCACGACTCGAAGCCGGACGTCCGACCCTCGGGGCGCTTCCACTCGTTCTTGATATCGTCGGCGCCAACATAATCGGCGGAATAAGCGTCACCGGCGGCCGAGGTAAGATAACCTGGACCTTTTTTGGCGTAATCTTCTTTGTTATCCTGGCAAATACGCTGAGTCAGATGAACTTGGACTCGTTTACGATCGACGTAGTTCGCGGATCCGTCATCTTGTGCGCGGCGCTTCTCGACGTGTTTCGCAATCGCGTACGAACGGTGGTGAGCTCATGACGACGCCCGTCCTGTCATTCGAACACGTCAGTAAAAGCTTCGCCGGAATAAAAGCGCTGCACGACGTCTCGATATCGATCGAAGAGGGCGCGATTCTCGGCCTTGTCGGCGAGAACGGCGCGGGAAAAACAACGCTCATGAACGTTTTGGGCGGCGTGTTGCAGCCCGACGAAGGCTCGCTCCACTTGTTCGGCGAGTCCTACGCGCCGACCGATCCGGCGGAAGCGATAGATCACGGCGTCGGATTTATCCATCAGGAACTCAACCTGTTTGCCAACCTTTCGATCGCCGAAAACATGTACGTCGAGCGGTTCCCGCGATATCGGATGCTGCCGATCGTCAATTGGAAAAAGTTAATCGACAACGCCCGCGAGCCGCTTCGTTCCGTAGGTCTGGAGGTTCATCCGAGTACACTCGTCGAAACGCTCCCTCCCGGCGAGCGACAGCTGGTCGAAATCGCCAAGGCTATCGCCGCTAATGCGCGGGTGATGATCTTTGACGAGCCGACAACCTCGCTTACCGCCAAGGAAACTTCCCGGCTGTTTGAGTTGATACGGCGCCTGCGCGAGAACGGAACCGCGATCATCTACATATCGCACATTCTCAACGACGTTCTCGAGCTTGCCGATGCAATCGCGGTACTCCGCGACGGCGAGTTGATAAAGAGCGGTCCGGCGGGAGAGTTTACGATCCAGACGATGATCGCGGCGATGGTCGGGCGAGAAATAGACAATCTGTTTCCGGATCATATCGAACACACCGAGCGGACGCCGGCGCTTACCGTCCGCGGTTTGGGCCGAGCCGGTATCGCCCGGGACATCTCGTTCACCGTCCACAAACGGGAGATTCTCGGCGTGTTCGGGTTGATGGGAGCGGGAAGAACCGAGGTCGCGCGCATGATATTTGGCGTCGATCCATTTGACGAAGGAGAGGTCTCGGCCGGCGAGACCCAACTTCCCAGCGGAGATATCACCGCCCGCCTCAAATCCGGAGTCGCGTTTGTTACCGAGGACCGGCGCGAAGAAGGCCTGTTAATGGATGTATCAATTGCCGAGAACTTGGCCCTCGTGTCGCTACCGGATCTGTGCCGGACACCCGCTCGGATTGTCGACGATCGACGCCTCGTCGAACTCGCCGCCAACGAGCAAAAACGATTGCAGATCAAATCCGGTGATATTCAAGTTGCCACCGCCAAAAGCCTGAGCGGCGGCAACCAGCAGAAAGTCGTTATCGGCAAGTGGTTGGCCAATACGCCCGAGATTCTGATCCTCGACGAGCCGACGCGCGGAATCGACGTTGGCGCGAAGTACGAGGTCTATACGATTCTCAACCAACTCGCCGCGGGCGGAACCGCGATTCTCACCATCTCCTCGGAGCTCGACGAACTCATGGGTATCTGTGACCGCATTCTCGTTATGAGCCGCGGGGAAGTCACCGGTCTTTTTGATCGCTCCCAGTTTGATCAACACATGATTCTCGAGCGCGCCTTCGGCGAGGGAATTCACAGCGATACGGGGGTGCGCGCATGAATCGCGAACGACTCCTCAAAATCTTTCTATCCAATACCGCCGTCGTCGTATTTGTCTTGCTTTTTGTGGTGTTTGGAATCGCCGCCCCGCGTTTCTTCTCGGTAAAGAACGCCGAGAACATCATGTACTCGGCGAGCTACATCGGAATCATGGCGATCGGTATGACGTTTGTACTCCTTACCGGCGGCATCGACCTCTCGATCGGATCGAACATGTACCTCTCGAGCATCGTCGCCGGCGTCGCTATCAACGCCTGGGGATTTCCGGTGTGGGCGGCGCTGCTTGTTGCGCTGGCCGTGGGGGCCGCGTTTGGCAGCGTTAACGCTTTTCTCATTTCGCGGGCCCGTTTGCTGCCGTTTGTGACGACGCTCGGAACGCTTATCGCCGGACGCGGACTCGGTCTGTACATAACGCGTTCGACCTCGGTTGATTTTCCAAGCTCGGTAACGATGATGGGCGCCGTGCGAATCGGCGGCGCCTTGCCGTTGCCGATCGTGATTTTTGTCGCAATCGTTGTCGTCTCCCACGTGTTTTTGACCCGAACGCAGACCGGCCGCCAGATCTATGCGGTCGGATACGACGCGGAGTCGGCGGAAAAAGCCGGAATCAACACGATGCAGATCCTCGCCACGGTTTACATCCTTTCCGGTGTGTTTGCAGCTCTTGGAGGATTTGTCTCCGTTGCCCAGCTTGGGCGGATTCAGCCGAACTTTGGCGAGATGGACGAACTCGATGCGATCGCCGCCGCGGTTCTGGGCGGCACAAGCCTGTTTGGCGGCATTGGAACGGTGTTCCCGGGGACAGTTCTCGGTACGGTCATGATTCAGATGATTCAGGCCGGTCTGGTGTTCGTCGAGATGGACCTCTACATCCAACCGATCGTTACAGCGGCGATCATCTTCTTCGCCGTCTTTATCGACAGCGTTCGCGCCCGCCAGATTCAGAAAATGGAACGACGCAGAATTCTCAAACACGTGGAATGACGAGGAAAACATGAGCACTTACTTAGTCGGATTAGATTATGGCACCGGCGGCGCAAAGGCGGCGGTTATCGACGAGACGGGCTCCGATCGTGGATTTGCCTATGAGGAGTACCCGATCGTCCAGGAGACACCGCTGTGGTCGGAACACGAAGCAACGGCGTATTGGCCGATCGCGTGTCGCCTCATCCGTGCCGCCCTCGCCGACGCCGGCGTCTCAGCCGAGCAGGTCGCCGGTGTTGCCGTATCCTCGGCTCTCCCGTCGATGGTGATGATCGACAAACGCGGCGAACCGATCAACCGAGGCTACACGCTTATGGACAAACGCGCCTGGCGGCAAGTCGAGGAGCTCAACGAACGGCTCGGGCCGGAGCGCTGCTACTCGCTCTCCGCCTACCGGGTAGAGGACCACCCGTTGCTCGTTAATCTTTTGTGGGAAAAGGCAAATCGCCGTGCGGATTTTGATCGTATCTGGAAGGCGCTTACGATCGACGGATACATCACGTACAAGTTAACCGGACGCCCGATCGCCAATTTCGGCGCGGCGGCGTTTTACGGCTTGGCCTATAACATCCGCACGGGCGAGTTTGACTCGCAGATGATGGACGAGATCGGCCTGTCGACCGATCTGGTTCCAGAGGTTGTTTCCAGCGAGGAAGTCGTCGGCGTGGTGGCGCCGTCCTCCGCTACGGAGTCTGGACTTGCCGCGGGCACTCCGGTTGCCGGCGGCCAGGTCGATTGTAACGCGAGTTGGGTCGGGGCGGGGGCAACGCGCGTCGGCGACATACAGTGCAATCTCGGGACGGTCGGCAACTTTGGAATCGTCCATCAGAGCCTCGACTTTATGTTCTCCGATATCGGCAAAATCCTGATGAGCTTTCCCTACACCGTAAACAGTCGTTCCACCTACGTTACGGTACCGACGACGACGACCGGCGGCCAGACGCTTCGCTACCTACGTGACACGGTCGGTCAGGCCGAGCTCGAAGCCGAGCGCCTCACCGGGATCAGCGTGTACGACCAGTTTACCGCTCACGCCGCCGGCGTCCCCGTCGGATCGGACGGTTTAGTCGTCCTCCCGTACCTGATGGGCGAACGGACTCCGATATGGGACGGGAACGCGCGGGCCGTGATTTATGGACTTTCGCTTCATCACGAAAAGGGACACATCATTCGCGGCTTTATGGAGGGCGTAGCGTACGCGATGTACGATTCGTTTCGACTCGTAAAGGAATCGGGCCTAACGGTGAACCTACCCATGATCCTCAACGAAGGGGGCGCCGTGAGTCCGTTGTGGCGACGCATCATCACCGATGTGTTTGACGTCAACACGGCGATGGTCAAACGACGGACAGGCGCACCGTTTGGCGATGCGGTTCTCGCCGGGGTGGCGACCGGTGTTTTTGACTCCTTCGACGTTACCCGTGAGTGGGTCGAACTCGTCGACGAGATGGAGCCCAAGCGCGAGAACCATGAACGCTACATGGAGTTGTTCTCGATCTACAAAACGATTTACGAGCGGACCAAAGACCAGTTTGTCGCCCTCGCGAAATTCAGGAGAGGCGAATGAGCACGACGATGACTGCGGTTGTGATGCACGCGCCGATGGACATGCGCGTCGAACAGGTAGCAGTTCCGACACCCGAACCGGGCGGTATGCTCGTGCGGGTTGCCGCCTGCGGACTGTGCGGCAGCGATCTTCGCACGATTCGCAGCGGACATCGAAAGGTAAAACTGCCGTGGATACTCGGTCACGAAATCTGTGGGACGGTGGTGGAACTCGGGGAAGGCTATTCCGGTGAATGGGAGATCGGTCAGCGAATGTCGATCGGTCCAAACGTCTACGATCCGGCCGATCAGTACTGTATCGATGGTCTTCATGAGTTAAGCGCGGAGGCGCTGGAGATCGCCCAGGTCTGGCCGGGCGCGTTTGCCGAATACGTGGCGATACCGCCCGAGTCGGTCAGGCTCGGTAATCTGCTTCCCGCTCCCGCAAACCTTCCCGACGAGATCGCCGCTATCGTCGAACCGGGTTCGTCGGTTGTGCACGCCCACGAGAAAGCGGATACCCATCTCGGCGACAGCGTTCTTATCATGGGTGCGGGGCCGATCGGGTGTATTCACCTTGCTGTCGCTCGGGCCCGCGGTGCGACGCGGATCTTTATCGCCGATATCAACGAGACCCGCTTAAAGATGGCGGAGGCGTTTGAGCCCGACGCGATAATCAACAACCAAACGGATGATCTCAAAGAGCGCGTTTTCGAGCTTACCGACGGGCGTGGCCCGGACGTCGTCATCACCGCGAATCCCGCGCCGATCTCGCAAGTGACGGCCGCCGAGGTCGCCGCAAAAGGCGGTCGGGTTGTCCTTTTTGGCGGTCTTCCTCACGGCGACAGCAAACCCGGTATCGACATGAACCTCGTCCATTACAACAACATCTCGTTGATCGGCCTGTCGCGTTTTGCGCCCCGACATTTCCGGATGAGTCGCGACCTCCTCGCCAGTGGACAAATACCCGGTGACAAGCTTGTCACGCACGTCATGGCGCTGACGGATTTTAACGAGGGTCTCCAACTCGCCCTCAATGGTCAGGTCATAAAGGCGGTGTTTAAACCATGACTCCAAACTCTGATCACACGCTTTCATTTCTCAACAAGGGGATTGCGCAGATCGCCTGGGTCGTAGAAGACCTCGATACCTCGGTCGAATCGTACCATCGTCAGTTCGGCGTTGGTCCTTGGCACTTTTATACCTACGGACCGCCGCTAGTCAAAAAAGCCAGCTACCGTGGGCGACCGAGTACCTCTCAAATGCGTGTGGCGCTCTCGTATTTTGGCCCGATGCGTGTGGAGTTTATCCAACCACTCGGCGGGCCATCGATTTACGCCGAGTTTATCGAGAAACACGGGTACGGCGTCCAACACCTCGGCGTGCTCGTCGACAACATGGCCGAGTCGATCGCCGAGGCCGAGCGAGCAGGGTATCAGATGATTCAGGACGGAAGTGGATTTGGCCTCGACGGCGACGGCCACTACGCGTATATCGATACTGAGAAAGACTTTAGCGTCGTGATCGAACTGATCGAACGACCGGCCCGGCGCGTTCCACCGGAACGAATATATCCCGAGGAGACGCTATGAGTAGAAAATTAAAGTTCAGCTACTTTCAGCTAACGTTTGGTCAGGAGGAGGCTTTTCTCCAACCCGAACTCACCTACCAGCGTTTAAGCAAATACGGCTATGACGCGATCGAGATATGCCCGCCGAAAGGCCGCTACGGCCTCGGCGTATCGATGGAGTCATACGTTTCGCGGCATAAGGAACTCAAGGCCCAATATGGACTGGAGGTTTCAAACGTCAACGAATGCTGGGGTGAGATGTGGGATCCGTATTCACCTACATATAAGACGCTGACCGAACCAAAGACGGCGGATCTGGCGGTTAAGGAAACGCGGAGTACCCTCGATTTTGCAGCCGAACTCGGCGCCCGTTCGGTAACGATTGCCGTCGCAATTCATGCGCCCATAGCTCCCGACGGAGTAGCCGAAGCCACGCGCGTCGCCGTCGACGCGCTCCAGCGGATGTCGGCCTACGCAGCTGAGAAGGGCGTTCTCTTGGTTTTTGAAGCGACAAACCACCTTGAGATGGGCAAGTTTGTTAACACCGCGGCCAATCATCGGCGAATCATCGAGATGACCGGGCGCGACAATATCGGGATTCAACTCGATTGGTTCCACGTGCATATGGAAGAACTCGATCCGATAGAGGCGATTCTCGACGCCCAACCCTATCTCCGGCATCTCCACTTTCGCGATTCCAACTCGCTTACCCCCGGTTTTGGATCGACCAACTTTGCGGCGGTTATTCGAATGCTCAAGAGAATCGAATACGACGGGTATTGCACGATTGAAAGCGCGCCAATGGTACCCGACCCGGACACCTCGGCGGCGACTGGTATCGAGTACCTCAAACTTCTGGAGCGGATCGCCGACTACCAGTTGGATCCATCGTACCCCAATGGATACGCAATCAAATAGGAATAAAGGATAGGAGGAGTTATGTATCAACGCTACATCAACAAAGAGATCACTTTTGGATTGATCATCGCGACCCGCGGTTTTTTTAATCCCGATCACGCCGTCAACGCCCGTCGGGATACGCTGCGCCGCCTCGACGAGCTTGGGTATAACTACGTTATTCCGGACGAAGCGGCGACCCAACACGGCGCGATAGAAACGCTGGCCGATGCAAAAATCGCAGCGGACCTGTTTCGCGCAAACTCGACCGTCATCGACGGGATTCTCGTGATTAATCCGAACTTCGGCGATGAGCAGGGTGTCGTTGAGGCGATATCCAGAAGCGGCCTCAACGTACCGGTGATGGTCGTTGCGCTTCCCGATGATCCCACCAAGGTCGGAATCCGCGAGCGTCGAGACGCGTTTTGCGGAAAGATATCGATAACCGCAAACTTCTATCAGTATGGGATCAGGTTTTCACCGACGACGATGCACACCGAAAGCATCGACAGCGATCTTTTTGCAGAGGATCTAGCGTACTTCGCCGGCGTATGCAGGGTGACCAACGGAATGCGTCAAGCGCGGGTCGGTGTTATTGGCGCCCGTCCCGAGGCATTCAACACCGTTCGATTCAGCGAGCGCTTGATGCAACGTACCGGAATCAAGATGGTAACCGTCGACCTGTCGGTGATACTCGAGGGCGCCAAACGGCGCGACGCCGAGTCGGCCGAGGTCAAAAACCGAATCCAACAGATCAAGCAGTATGGAACGGTGCCCAAAGAGATACCGGAAAAAAACCTTGTGCGACAGGCCGCACTTACGGCCGAGATCTACGACTTTATGGAGCGAAACGAATTGGACGCCAGCACGATCCAATGCTGGGATTCGGTACAGCTTAACTACGGCTGTGCGACGTGTGTTACGATGAGCATGATGGGCGAGGAGCTGATGCCGAGCGCGTGTGAGGTGGACGCGGCCGGTGTTGTTTCGATGTACGCTCTCGCCCTGGCAACGCGAAAGCCCGCCGGATTCCTCGATTGGAACAACAACGTCGGCGACGACCCCAACCTCGTTGCGTGCACCCATTGTTCGAACTATCCGAAGAGCTTTTTTGACGACGAGATTGAGATTTCAAATCTCGACGTCCTCGGCGCATCCCTCGGCGCCGACAAGAGCTTTGGTGCGATTAAGGGCCGCGTAAAACCGGGCGAGATGACGTATTTCCGCATGTCGACCGACGACCTCAACGGCCGTATTCACTCGTACGTCGGCGAAGGAACGTTCACCGAAGATCCGTTTCCAATGCACGGCGGTATCGCGGTCGCAAGGGTTCCTCAGATGCAGCGATTGTTTAAGTGGATCGGTAAACACGGGTTTGAGCACCACGTCGCGATGGTCCGCGGTAATGCGGCGCGGATCGTCCACGAGGCGGTCGATACCTATCTCGACTGGGATATACACTGGCACGAGCCCGACGAACGCTACACCTACTAACGCTGCTAACGGGCGGCTACCTCGAGCTCATTCCGATATTGATTGGGGCGAGCTCGGACAAGCCGCCGTAGCAATCACACTCGATGAGACGCAGGTAGTTTCCATAAAATCGACAAGGAGTGACCGCGATACAAAAAATGGAGAATACCGGATTCGAACCGGTGACCTGTTGATTGCGAACCAACCGCTCTAGCCAACTGAGCTAATTCCCCAACTACGCCCAAAACGGTATCGAGATAGACCTGAGCTGTCAAGCACGATATTTCTATACCTGCGACGCAGGCGGTCGCTTCGCCCGGAGTCGGTCGCGGATCGAGAGCATAAGCGACAGGACGATAACAACGACAAACGGCCAAAGCGTCCACTGGGCGACGACCGAGCTATCCAGGTTACGTTGCAGGATAAACTCGCCGGCGAGTTCGGTGTAACTGGACGGGAGTTGAGTACGCCCGCGAGCGGCGAGTATTCGCCAGTGCCAGTCGGTGAGAAAGCAATAGCCGAGTCCGTACCATATCCCGAGAACAAGCCACGACCCGAGTGTCAGCCCAACAAAGATCAGGTGCATGCGGCGCGTTCGGCGAAAGATCCACCCGAGCATGTTAAAGCCGATGACGCCGAGGTGCAGTACGTGAAAAAAGATATCAAAAACCAGTAACAACGCCCTGAGTCCTTTACCCGACTATAGTAGCGTTCAACGCGACATGTATCCAACACTCAGGAAGTAGAGAGCTGCCGATCAAAAACGCGCGGTGTAGGCTCGTCGGTGACCGGTATGGTACGATGCCTCGCATGATCAAAGGCCGAGAGAACCCTCAAGACGTCAAACTTCGCGAGAACATGGCGCGGATCAAATACAAAATCGCCGTTATGAGTGGCAAAGGCGGGGTCGGTAAGTCGACGATCAGCGTCAACCTCGCGTGGTCGCTGGCGATGAACGATCTCGGAGTTGGGTTACTCGACGCCGATATCCATGGTCCCAACATCCCGAAAATGTTGGGCGTCGCGGGCCAACGATTTACCGGGAGTGAATCCGAAATTGAACCGGTCGAAGTGATGCCAAATCTGAGACTCGCGAGCGTCGCCAACATCGGATACGATCCCGACGCCGCGCTTATTTGGCGGGGCCCGATGAAACTCGGACTTATCAAACAGTTTTTGGCTGATATCGTATGGGGCGCGCTTGATTACCTGGTGATAGACACTCCTCCCGGAAGCGGCGATGAGGCGTTGACGATCGGTCAGGATATCAAGCCGCTATCGGGAGTCATAATCGTGACGACGCCCCAGGAGGTCGCGCTCCTCGATAGCCGTAAGACGGTGGATTTTGCCGCCAAGCTATCGATTCCCGTGATCGGGATCGTCGAGAATATGGCCGACAGCGAGGATCTCCAGGTTTTTGGATCCGGCGGTGGCGAACGGGCTGCCGACGAACTGGGCGTACCGTTTCTCGGTCGCGTCGCGCTCGATCCGCGGATGGTCGTCGGCGGGGACGGCGGACGACCGTTTCTCGGAGACTTTTCCGATTCTGTGGCCGGTGCGCAGCTCGGTGCGATCGTCGAGCAGATCGTCGCCTACTGTAAGGGGATTGACGGAGCCTCGTGAGAAAACGATACGGCCGCGACGCACGGGGAAAGCTCGTCCATACAGCAAACGTCTATACCGCGGACGAACACCAGATCGATCGACGTAATCTCGACGAGGACGCGATTAAAGTTGTCCGTAGGCTCCAACGACACGGTTTCGACGCTTACATAGTGGGCGGAGCAGTTCGCGATCTCCTGCTTGGTGCCCGCCCCAAGGACTTTGACGTTTCGACCGCAGCAACGCCCAATCAGATTCGTCGTTTGTTTCGCAACAGCCGGGTAATTGGAAAACGTTTCCGACTCGTTCATATTCTTTTTCGTGACAAAGTGATTGAGGTATCAACGTTTCGGAGCGAGGATTCGGAGGGTTTTAAGAATCTCTACGGTTCGATCGACGAAGACGTCCGCCGACGGGATTTCACCGCAAACGCGCTATACCTCGATCCGATCGAGAATACCGTCATCGATTACGTTGGCGGGGTACGCGATCTTCGTCGCCGCCGTCTGCGCGAACTGATACCGCTCCAACGCATCTTTACCGAGGATCCGGTGCGGATGATTCGAGCCCTGAAGTATGCTCATTCCGCCCAGCTTCGTCTTTCTCGACGCCTGCGCCGTCGAATTCGGTCCGACGCCGACCAACTCGCCCAGACGCCGGCCAGTCGGCTCACCGAAGAGATCTTTAAGATACTCAACAGCGGGTCAGCTCGCCAGATTATCGACGATATGATCGCGTATCGGCTTTTTGATGCCTTGTTACCGCGAGCAGCACAGCTTTCCCGCGAGCACAAAACGTACCGGAGCGAACTACTCGAAAGACTCGGCGAGTTGGATATCCAAAGGGGGGCATCCGGTCCGCTGGAACGTAACGAAATCCTCGTCTACCTCGCGGCGGATTACCTGCTCCGGCACAGTAGCGTTGCGACCGAAAAGCGTATCCCGTTTAAAGATGCTTATTACGAGGTAAAAGAGTTTCTGCGTCCGGTAACGCCGGCGAATAAAGAGGTCGAGGCGGCGATTAACGATATCTTTCGGCGGAAAAAGCGACTCGTTTCGGAGCGCTCCGATCGACAGGCGACCGGAGCGACACCTTCTATCCTCGAATCCTGACGAGTAGGTCTTCTGCTTTCTCGCGGTACGATGGATCACGATCCACCGTCAGTTCCAAATACGAGACAGCATCGTCAAATCGATTGTCGGCGTATGCATTGACGCCGAGCGCGTAAAGCGTGATCGGCTCGTCGGCGCCGTTTTCGAGGGCCGTCTGATAGTAGAAATCGGCCAAACCGAAGTTCTGGCGTCGGTAGTTGATGAGGCCGAGGTAGTAATAAGGAACGTAGTTTTCCTCGTTTAGGTTGAGCGCCTGGACAAACGCGCGTTCTGCCTCAGCTACGTCGTCCATGTTGTAGGCTTCCACGCCGTATTCGACCCAACCGCGAAAACTACGACTCTCGCCGACGTAGCTTAAGAATGACTCAACGAGGTCCTCTTCCGGGACCCAGCGAAGCGCCTCGCGATGTACGTTTGCGGCGTTTTCGGAAATGCTCGCCGCCGGATCGAGGGCGCTTAAACTATCCCAGAGTATACGGTTGATATCGGGATCCTCGGAATTGAGGAGAAAACTGACCATTCCCCAGGCCTGTGGATAAAAAGTCGAGATGTTCGATCTCGCCTCGTCGAGAGTCAGGGTGAGCATTTGGTCCATCGGGATTGGGCGGCCGATAGACACGAGCTCCTTGAGCGTGTCGAGCCAGGCGAGGTTTTCCCGGTAGACCGCCGCGCCGAAATCGGAATCGTAAATCGATCCCTCGTAGTAGACGGCAAAGCCCTCGCGCAGCCAGAGGGGAGGATTAGGAATAAAGGCGCGGAAAAACTGGATGAAACTTTGATGAATCATCGACCTCGTGAGCGATTCGTCGTCGGTAAAGTAGCCGACAAGCTCACTCTTGGCGAGATCGTTGTAGTGGAGGTAGACGTAACCGTCTCTACTTTCGTCAATAAGACGCCGAAGGTAGCTATCAAAGCGTGCTTTTGTCGCGAATATGCGGACGCGTAACGGAACGTCGAGCTCATCGACCGGAAAACGGAACTGATCGTTGTACAGCGCGATCATCGCTTCCATCTGTTCCGCGAGTGCCGCGGAGTGTTCCTCACTGATTTCGGAGATCACCAGGTAGTGCTCGGTCGTCGTCTCAAAAACGGTATTTTGTGCGGTCACCGAGGACACCCCGACGAAAAAAGCGAGGGTCGTAACTACAATTGCAATAGTCTTGTTCATCCACGTCCTCCAGTTTTATCTTCCTTATTGTATTCTGCCCCTACTACATTATCAATGACGATATTCAGCTCATCGATGATGATCCCGGTAAACCGTTCGACCCGGTCGACGATAAACTGCTGCAGACTGTAGATACTCCCTTTGAGCTCTAATCGAAACGGAACTTTTAAGTGAACGTTGATGTGATATCCGCGCTGGTCGTGTTTGATACTGACGCGACTGAGCGTGATACCCGGGCTGTTTTCCGCGACGCAATGCATGATCATCTGGGTCAGGGCCGCTTCGCTAATCGTTACCGAGCCCTTTTCGCCAAAGGCGGGGCGCACGACAGTCTTTTCGTATGTCTTGTCGCGGCGAACGAGACCAAGTCCGCGTTTCCAGATCACTTTGATCGAGTCGCCCATGATTCTCGGGTAGTTCTTCTGAACCTCAATCGCCGGTACCGGAATGACGTGTCGTCCCTGGACGCGCCGATGGTTGATCGCTGTTTGAATTTCGTCCGCTGTTGCGACATCCTCGATTCGGATGATGCGTCTCGGTTCCGGCAGATTGAGATTCTGGCATATCTTGTGGACCATCCGATCGGATGTCCCGAGGACGAGTATCTTCTTGAAACGGAGCCGTTCTATCGCCCGCCGGACCTCTCTTTGGTGATTTCGTTCGGTGAACAGCGCAGCCCGCACCGCGGCCATGTACGTTTTTTCCCTTTTTGCCGATTTGCCGCAAACTATTTTCTGATCTTCAATGAGCAATCCGTCATCGATCAGGAGTTGAATGTTGTGTTTCTCCATTAACAACCTGGCGCGAAAGCTCTTTCCGGTTCCACTTTTCCCGACCAGCGCCAGTACCTGGACTCCGCGGAATCTCCAGATAATGGAGGCGATAAACTTCATCACAATTCTATAGTATCTGTCGCCGCGCACTCCGGACAAGCGCGTACAACGCAGTTATGCAACGCGGTCTGCGCCCGCGAGGTGCTTAATCCAAGCGCCCGGAGCAAACCGATCGCTGTCGCGGGTAGCGGCGCCGTCACGGCGACCTGGTCGAGGCGTTGTTTAGTCGCGGCGAATACGGCGAGGTAGGAGGCGTGCAGAAAAAACACCTCGCCGTCGATCCCCGGCGGCGCGTATGGCTGCATACCGATCGCACCCCACGGCGCGCCGCCGTACTTCTTGTCTCCGATAATCGGGTAGCCGCCGGCCGACAGATGGGCACGAATCTGGTGGGTGCGGCCGCTTTCCGGGATTGCGGCGACGAGCGTTGTGTTGTTTTGCGATACAAGCGGGTAAACGCGCGTCGCCGCCGAGCGATATCCCACCGCCGTTTGACCGCTCTCGTCCTCCACGAGGGTCTTCCGGAGCGTCTTGTCGTAGTACAAGCGCTGGTCGAGGTAGGTTGGGGACTCCAGCGATCCGCTGACGAGGGTCAGGTAAGCTTTAAACGTCCGCCGCCGACGAAACTGCTCGCTGAGCATTCGAGCGCCCTCGGCCGAAAGAGAAAACAACTGTACGCCGCTGGTAGCGAAATCAAGCCGGTGGACGGGTCCGGGACGAAAACTCATGCTGGGGCTCCACCAGCCGTTGGCGGCCGCCAGACGACGGATCTCGTTGTCTATCCCCTTTGGTCCGGCGGTTTGGGATCCCGCCGGCTTATTGATGGCGAGCCAGTCTTTGGTACGAGCAAGAACTTCAAGCTCGGGACCGACAGAGGCGGCGAGGGTCGAGGAATTGCCGTCGGCGGGGCGACCACGCGGATCGTTCGACGTGGTCCAATCGGGATATGAGACCCGCTCTCCGTGACGTACACGGGAGTTATGTGAACAACGCTTGCCGTCGATTCGGACGCGACCTTTTCGAATTGCCGCCGCGATCGCCCCTGGCGGCACGTCCGGAAACGCGGCACGCAAGACTCGATCGAGTCGGCGTCCGTCGTCGTCGAGGGCAATACTTTGCTCGGGCATCGGCCCCATAGTAGTCCCGATTTTCCGACTTGACAAACTACACGTGCCGTGGAGAGACTGGCACGGTGCGCGGGCATAGTATCGGATACCTCTACAGTATGATCTCCAGCAGGGTATTTCTGTCCGCGTTTTTTGCCTGGTTTCTCGCCCAAGCGATAAAGCTGCTCGTCGATCGTGTGCGTGGCCGTGGACATGGGTCGGCCGATATGGTGGCCACGCTTGTGTGGCGCACCGGTGGAATGCCCTCCAGCCATTCGTCGCTCGTGACCGCGTTGGCGACCTCGATCGGATTCGCCTACGGTATCGAGAGTCCGATTTTCACCTTATCTCTTTTCTACGGAATGCTCATTATCCGGGACGCGCTCGGGGTACGTCGCGCCGCTGGAGTACAGGCGCAGGTACTCAACAAACTGGGAACACAGCTCGAACGGGGTGGCCTTGTCGATTTTGTTCCCGTTAAAGAGGTGATTGGTCACACGCCGAGCGAGGTATCGGTCGGAGTATTGTTGGGATTCTTTGTCGGCATCGCCTTTAGCGTTTTGTAGGTTCGAGACCTGAGCAAACGATGAAACGATCTGTTGGTGCCACCGTTCGATTTATCTCGATTATTGGATTTGTCGCGTTCGCCGCTTTGACGTATTTACTTGGTCCTCAGGACTACGGTGAGCGGCCGTGGCGTTCGTTTGATGTTGTGCTCATTCCCCGCGGGGCAGATGTGCAGGAGGCGGTTGAGCGACTCCGTCTCGCCGGAGAAACGCCCATCGACTTTGCATCGGCGAGCGTTCGAGTCCAGGATTTTCTCGCCGGCGAGACCGTTTTTCTATCGGAGCTTACAGATCGTTTTGAGTCCGCCGATCCGCGTCTCGATCCATTTCTTCGACGGGCAGATGAGTTGTTTCGCACCGGCGCGGGCAACGCCCTTGTCTACCTTCCGCGACGAGGGTCGATGCCGGGACGACGCGGAGAGATCAATGCGGCCCTCCGCGGGATGCCGTTCTCGTTCGTCGGGTGGAATCCGATGCCCGCGATTCTTTCCGCTCTCGGGGCGCTCGCAGTCGTCGGATTTGCGTTTCGCGCTCGGTATATCCGTCGCTGGCCCGTCCTTCTCGCCGCTTTCCCCTTGATCGCTCACGCGGCAGCGGGTGGGCCGGCTGGACTTGTCCGTGCTGCGTTGTTCTGTTACGCCTGGGCGGTCGCCCTCGAGAGGTTGGCGTTCCGCGAGCGCGAAATGTTCAACTACGGCGGGACGATTTCGCTTGAAAGCGAAGACGTATTTGCGGTTGTCTATGGCTCCGTCGCGACGATTCTCGCGGTGGCGACCGTCGTCGGTGAGCCGTTGCGATTGCGCATCGCCGCGTTACTCTCGACGGGAGCGCTTGTTGCGGCGCTTCTGTTGATCACAGTCCTGTGGCATCTCAGTCACCGTGCCCGTATACGTAGAAGCGAGCATCGCCTGTTCTCACCTCGACCTATCCTCGCCCGATCGGTCTGGCGGAAACGCGGTCTTTCGCCGCTGGCGGCGGGCGTTCCCTGGGTAACCGGCGCCCTGTTGATATCGCTCGGCATCGTTATGGCGTGGAGCGATTTCTCCGATGACGGCGTCCTTATCCCGCAGCCCGAGCACTTGGCGATCGAGCCAAGCCTCACGGAGGCGGGACCGAACTATCCTGCGGTAATCGCCGCGATCGAGTCGGTCAATCCGCGGGTCGACCCGCTTTCGACGGCCGGTTTTATCGCCCATCGCTGGTATCAGGAAGGTATGCTGTACGGCGCGGAGTACACGATCCCGCGATACGAAGAGAATTTGACGCTCACTCGCTATGTCGAGGCGGACGGGACGATTCGATCGCGGCAAGAAATTGTCGCCAGTTTTAACACGCAATGGCTCGCGACGCAGCAAACACTCACCCAACATGGCGTCTATCAGATTATCGTTGACGAAGGCGGTTTGTTCGTCGTTCGTCAGAAACCGGTTCATTTGTCCGTGCTCTCGGCCCGTCGGGCGGTGGAGCTCTTTGCGATTGTCCTGTTTTCGATTCTGCCGCTCGTGTTTGTGTTGCGCTCGCGTAGTACGCTTGGTACGGTGATGACCAACCCGATAAGAGAGCAACAGAACGCATGATCAACTTAGACAACACCGGGGTCCGTCCGCTTCCCGAGAACCGAAAGCTGGAACACGGTTTCTGGAACGCGGCCGTTCCGACGAATTGTGTTGTGCCCTTACAACAGCACGCCGGTTCGTCACTCCGCCCACTCGTATCGGTTGGAAGCACCGTTCGCGAAGGCATGGTAATCGCCGACGGCGACTCACGTCTTTCGGTGCCGGTCCATGCGCCGATTCCCGGTCGTGTTACCGCAATTGGCCCGACGACGCTCGCCGACGGCTCTCAGAGCATCGCCGTCGCGATCGAACTGGCGGGTGAGTTCGATCGGCTTGGTCGTCGACCCGACCCGTTGCCGTGGCGGGAAAAGGACAGACAGGAGTTGCTGTCGTTGATACGGGCGGGTGGCGTCGTCGCGACTCCGCGCGCGCCGGTACCCGCACATCTTCTGTTACGGCCGCGTCGTGGACCGGGTTCGGTCGTGTTGGTCCTCGATCTGGCCGAAATGGAGCCGTATCTCACCGCTGATGCGGAACTTACGGCAACAGCTCCGGACGAGGTACTCACCGGCTTGTCGATCGCCAGTCGCGTCCTCGGGGCGAGCGACGTTCGTGTGGTCTTGACGCGTTCGGCGCCGCGACTACGGCGGGCGATCCGAACGAACTCCGTCGGTGAAGAGATAACTCTACGTACTCTCCCGCATCGATATCCGATCAACGATCCGGCAATCCTCCGTAAACGTTTGTTTCCCTTATCCGGACGCGGCGATCGAGAGCTCGTCGTAATAACACCGTCGACCGCGTACGCAATCCACGAGGCGGTCGTGTACGGAAAACCGCAAATTGAGCGGGTTGTTGCCGTCGGCGGCGGCGCGGTACGCCGTCCGGCCCACGTTCGTGTTCGGATCGGTACGGCAATTGCGGAGGTCTTGGAGGAGTGTGGTGGCCTCATCGAGGATCCCGAACGTGTCGTCGTCGGCGGCCCGCTCACCGGTCGTTCGATCGCCAACGTCAACACACCGCTCGTTAAATCTACCGCTGCCGTTCTGGCGCTCACGCGAAGTGAGGTTCGCTCCGGCAAGCAGGAGCCCTGTATCGGCTGTGGCGCCTGTGTTCGTGCCTGTCCGGTTGCGCTCGATCCGATTCTCCTATCCAACCTCGTCGAATCGGGTCGATTTGATGAAGCGATGGCGAACGGCCTTGATACCTGTATCGAGTGTGGGTTGTGCGCCCACGTATGTCCCTCTCGAATCCCACTCGTCGACGTCATACGGGACGGCAAGATGCGTTCGAGGGATTCCTGATGAGTAGCGGAGTGACGCGATATCCCCATACGTTTCGCATGCTCACCGCCACGGGATTGTACTGGCGTCTCAACCTGGCCATGGGGATTCCGGTTCTCTTTGGCGTCTACCGAGCCGGCTCCGCCGCCTTCTTCCAAGTCGCCTTGGCGATCGGTATTGCGGTCGGCGTCGAAGTTGCGTCCGCGCTACTTTCCGGAGCCGAGACACGCGGTCTCGCGATCGGACAAACCGTTTCTATCGGGATATTTGTCGCGGCGATGACCCCTTTGAGCGCCGGTCCTCTCTTTGTCACGGTCGCGGCGGCAGCAGCGATTTTGCTTGGCTTAAAGGTCGTCGGCGGGGCGGGACGTTACTGGATTCATCCGGCAATGATCGGCCTGGCCGTCGCCGAAAGCGTATTCCCTAACCGTCTTGGCGCGATTCCGGCGGAGGTATCGTCCGGCTCAGGACGTCTTGTCGGAGCGGTTGCTGACTTTTTTGGAAGAATGGTGTTTGAGCCGTTGGCCGTGCGCATCCCGGTCGATATCTGGGACCGCCTTACCTCGCTCCAGGCGATTCCCGGCGCACCGATAGTCGCCGCCGCGATTCCGCTTATCCTTCTTGCCTCGCTGATCGTCTATGGCGAGGACTTGCTTCCACCGATCGTGCCGATCGCCGCGTTTCTTGCGTTTGTCCTCGCCGAGCGGTTTATCGGGGGCGAGCCGCTCTCCGCACTTCTGAACGGTACCGTTTTGTTTGCGCTTGTATATGGTCCTGCGGATCCGGGAGTGCGTCCGCGTTCGACTCAGGGCTCCGTTGTATTCGCGTTGTCGCTCGGATTGCTCGTTGCGATTTTTACCGAAGCGGCATATGTGACCGCCCCGACCGTTGCCGCGTTTCTCGTCGCCGGATCGTTTGTCCCGCTGATCAATACCGTATTGCCGAGGCGACGATGAGCGAGTTCTGGACCCGATTCAGCAAATTCTCCGGGCTCATCGTCGGAGCGATCGTCGTTGTTTTGTTGATCGATTTGGCCGGAATCGGCCAGGACGACGACGTGACGAGGATCGCTCGAGACCGAGGGTTACCGATCGAAACAACGCGGGAGATCGAGATCGATGGTCAGATCGTACGCGTCGTGTATCTCGGCGTTCCCGGAGCGCGTGAGTTTCTGGTCGTCGCTGAGGCCCGAGGGTATCGGTCCCGGTTTCGCCTGATCGCTCACTACGCTGGGGACATAAGCGAACCCCGCATTGCTATCGCCGGCGACTCGGAGTGGTCCCGTCTCGAGCACGCGATACCGAGAAATCCCACGGCGGCACCGTTGGTACTCGACGCGCTTTCGGGTGCGACCGTAACTGCGGATGCCATCAGCGACGCTTTGTGGCGCTGCGAGATCGCCGTGCGTCGCGCGCAACAGGGAAGGATATGAACCAGTTTTCTCTCTATTTCTATCTTCGTAATCCGGTATGGATCGTTCCACTGGCATTGCCGATCGTGATCTACGGCTCGCAGACCTTGCGCCGTGCCCTCCTTTTTGCGGTTATCATCGCGATCGTTGTGCCGCTCACGCATATTCTCTGGGCGCTGATCGAGCGATCATTTCCCCGAGCACTACGGCTTGTTCCGCTTCTCGTGATTGCCGCGTTGCTTCTCACGATAGTTGAGGTTATCCTCAACTTGTCGGGGATTTACGTTTCGCCTCGTTCGCTTGTCTTAATACGCTCGCTTTCAGTGTCGGGGTTACTGCTATATCCGGCGATGATCTCCGCGCGTGATGATCTGGTATCGAGCCACCTGCGTCGCGTCGCCGGTATAACGATCGGCTTTCTCGCCGGATTTCTTCTCTTTGCCCTTATGAGGTCGCTGTTTTCGCTGGCGCTTGGTTCGTTTCCGTCGACGATCGCCGGCGGTTTTTTTATTCTTGCGTTCGGTCGAATTGTTATTAACCTGATTCATGAAGCGCAGCGAACGCGCGGGCGGGCCGATCGATGAGCGCACTTGCCGTTTTTCTCACCGCGTCGCTCGCTCAAAACGTTATCCTGATCCACTTTTTTGGCGTGTGGCCCTTTGGGCCGGCGGTGTACTCCCCGCGCCGCGCCGCCGTGGTTTCCGGGGTCGTTACAATTGCCCTTGTTTGGGTCACGGCCGTCTACGCACTCGTACGTGGGGTTGTCCTTACGCGCTGGGATCTTGTCTACCTGGAAACGATTACCGTAGTTCTCATTCTACTCGCGACGGTCGTGTCGGTCGTACGCCTCGGTACCCGCTTTGCTCCGTACTATCGCGGTCTGATTCTGCGGGGAACACCGTTTGTTGTCATCAATACAACGGTATTTGTCGTTGCGACCTCCGTCCCGCGCGTTGCCGAGAACGCAACGTCGGTGCTACTCGCGGCGCTCGGCGCGGGAGTCGGTCTTTTTGTCGCGCTTGTACCGATTGCCGCAATTCGTCGGCACCTCGATCGCAGTCGATTACCTCGTGCCTTGCGCGGTGACGTTTCGGTCTACCTGGCGACCGCATTTACCGCGCTCGCAATCCAGCAAATCGACCGTATATTTCTCAGTTTTCTCGAACCACTCTGGTAACACTTGCGCCCTATCTGTGCGTCACGTAAACTGATGTCCGGAAAATGAGGGACGTCTATCTCGTACTGGGGGCACACAATAGCCAGGCGCTCGGTCTGGCCAACGAGGATCGCGTCCTTGTCTACGAGCACGCCTACAAGCCGTTTCTCAAACTTCTGTACAACCATCCGGATATCCGTTTTACGCTCTACTATTCGGGGCTCCTGCTCGAGTGGCTCGACAAACACCACTCCGAGTACGTCGATGTCCTAACCGAAATGGTAAAACGTAAACAGGCCGAACTGCTCGGTGGCGCGTTTTTTGAACCGATATTGCCGCTCATTCCAAAAACGGACAGGATCGGTCAGATCGAACACCTCACGACGCATCTGCGGAAGAGCTTTGGACGGCGACCGCGCGGTGCCTGGATACCCGAAAGCGTGTGGGACCAACGGGTCGCGTCGAACATTCGCGCTGGTGGAATCGAATACGTATTCCTCGACGCCGAGGTCTTCTCGTTTCGACCGGACGGCGTCGACAATCGTCTCGTCTTGACCGAGGACGAGGGCAAGACACTTACCGTTTTCCCACTCGCCCGCGAACTTGTTGATGCCCTGTTTGTACAGACGCCGGAAGAGGTCATCGAACGGATAAAGAAGATCGCCGAGAAAGACGCCGTCGGTAGCGCGGGACCGGTCGTTACGATGCTCGTAGACGGGAGTGCGCTCGCGTTTTCCACCGAGGAAGCAGAGCGCGCAATTTTATGGTATGACCGTTTTCTCGACCTGGTCGTGCAGAACTCTGATTGGTTGCACGTTCAGATTCCCGGGCGCATCATGAGAACCCACGCCCCACGTGAGCGGGCATATGCCTGTGATACCTCCTTGGCCGACCTGATGCGCTGGATTCAGCCGCATACGACGCGCGACAAAAAACGCGGCCGAGCAACAAATCACCGGCGGAGCTTTCGATCTATTATGGAAGCGTATCCGGAGAGCGCCCGGCTATACGCCAAAATGCAACATACCCACGTCCTGGTAAATCAGGTTCGCGGCGACAAGTCTCGCAAGATGACCGCTCGAGAGGAGTTGTGGCGCGGCCAAAGCCACTTCGCGTACTGGCATAATCGCTACGGCGGCGTCTACCGATCGAGTTTTCGCAAGGCGACGTACGCGGCCTTGATCGAGGCTGAAAAAACGACGCGAGAGCGCGGAATTTTTATACCCGCCGTATCGCGGGTCGACGTCGACCTCGACGGTGAGGATGAGATTCTCTATCAGGGCAACGAGATCAACGCCTACGTCGATCGCAGTGGCGGGCGACTATTTGAACTTGATTACATTCCGCGTAACTGGAACTACCTCGATACCTTTCAGCGCCGTCAGGAGGATTTCCACGACGAGACAACGGTAGCCGCCGGGTATGACAACTGGCCACGCCAGGCTTTTGTCGATCACCTTCTCGAGCCGGGGCAGGACGTTGACCACTTTGCGCGCGGTATACGGAACCAGGTTTGCGACCTGACCGATCTCAGCTATGAGCTTGCCAACATCGCAAAGGAGCACAACGAGATAACGCTCGTTGGAACCTCGCGGAACGATGAAAGCCTCACGCAGGTCGTGATGAACAAAACGTTCAGGTTTGTTAAAAACCGAATCGACGTCGAGTATCATCTGGCCAACACGGGAATGAAGGCGATCGAAGCTGATTTTGCCGTCGAAACCAATCTGTCGTTTCGATCGCTCGCGCCCGGACACCTACGGATACACGTACGCCAGGGGCGCCAACGGACGGAGATATCGCCGGACAACGTCGTCTCCGAAGCGATTTCGGATGTCCAGTTTCTCGATCTGGCCAACAACACGACGGTCACGATCAATCCGTCGGACCGTCCCGATCTGTGGACCTTTCCGGTGGAGGCGGTTGGAATCCTCTGGAATACTCCTAACTGGTTTTATCAGTCCAACTGTGCGGTGGTACGGTGGCCGATCGAACTAGAGGCCGGATCAAGCGTGACGATGGCGATCTCGCTTCGAATCGATAAAAAGCGGTAGATCTAACGACCGGACAAAATGCCGTCGACCCACGGCCGTACCTCGGCGTAGAGCGATCCTTCCGATGCGGAAAGAAACTCGAGAAAAGCCGATTCACGGCGCATATCAAAATAAAGTGCCTGGCCTCGATAGAAGCGGACGCGACGCTCAAACTCGGGTTCGAGCGGTAACTGCAATAGGTTCTCGAGCAGGGATGCGGACTCCGACCAATCACCGCGGGAAAACTCACTCGAGACGATCTGGGCGAGCGTTGCCGACGCACCTTCCATGTCGGTAAGGCGCTCTTCGGGAAGGATGACCGGGTCGGGGTCAAAGCGCGGTACTCCCGAACTCTGGGCAAGGAGCACGTCGATCGCCTCGCGCGTCGCGGCGCTTACCGGGACAGCGCTTCCGCTCCGGGGCACCTCGCTCATGACGGCCGTACGGGTACCGGTGACGCCTCCGGCGAGCTGCAGTATTGGGAGCGGAGCAGGGCGGGTCGTACTTTGCGGTACGTCAATCGTTATTTCGCGGTTGTCGTCAAGAGAAATACGAATCGGTTCCGCCAAAACGTTCTCGCCGGGGCGTATCTCAGCCGTCCCTCGCTCGATCAAGGCAGCGTCGAACACAGCGTAGTAGTAGTCGACTCCCGGGACCGGATAATCGGCAAATCGTCGGGTCGAACTCTCAAACTCATCGATGAGCGAACCCTGGGCGAGACCGTCGATACCGACGATCGGGAGAGTAGACCGATACACGCTTAAACGCCGACCGTTGCGCGATGCATCGAATCTCACGACAACCGCGTTGTCCTGGACCTGTGCTTCAATGTCGTAAATTGCGGCGGCGAGGTCCTCTTCGGTCTCGAGATTGGTAATCGCCATGCCGCGGATCGTTTTATTTCTAAACGGCACGAAGATCTCGTAGAGGTTACCCTCTTCGTTTTCCGCGAGGACGGCGTAGTAGTAGGTTCCCTCCTCGAGCGGCGTGTCGAGGTAGGTCTCGACTCCGGGATCGACGATGGCGATTTCCTGAGCCTCGCCAAACGAATCCTGGGTAATCTCAGTGGTGTGGCGGTAGATCCGGTAGCGACCGCCGTCGAGATCCGCCGAATCGCGCCACGTCACGCGTATCTGTGGATCGCGTATTGCGACGCGTAGGCGAGAAACAAACGGCGCAAAAACGTCGGTTTCGGCGTCTATCGCGCTCTGCGCTGCGACGGTAGCGGCGCAAAACACAAAAAGCAGGACGTAAATAAACGGTCTATACCGCATGAGAAATTCCATATCTACAGTAATCGGCATTCGCGCACGATGTCCATAGTCGGTCCACGCCCGAATAATCTCCTTTCAAAATGCGCTGAGCTGAATTATTATGCTTTTATGAGTTTTTCTTGGAACTTCCTGATCGATCTTGGATGTATCGCCCTCGCTCTCCTGGCAGCGACGGCAATCCGATGGCGCGTACGTTTTTTTCAACGGTTTCTCATCCCGAACGCCCTTACGGCGGGATTTATACTCTTACCGTTCTACAACTTTGTCGCGCCGCGCCTCGGGATCGGCTCGGAGAATCTGGGAACGCTCGTGTATCACCTCCTCAGTCTTTCGTTTATCTCCATGACCCTGCGCGCCAATGCGTCCGCCGGAGCGACGGGCAAAGGCCGAATTTACGCAACGTCGGTTTCGATACTCTGGCAGTGGGGTATTCAAGCGATGGTCGGTTTGCTCTTTACCTTTGTTCTCATGAGTACGGTGATGCCCGACCTTTTCCCCGCATTTGGATTGCTGCTCCCGCTTGGATTTGCGCAAGGCCCGGGCCAGGCGTTCGCGATCGGTGAGGGGTGGACCCGGTTCGGTTTTTTTGGTGGCGGAAGTATCGGGCTCACCTTTGCCGCGATGGGATTTATCGTTGCGAGCTTTGGTGGGGTGTTTCTGATAAACATCGGCATTCGCCGAAAGTGGCTTTCCGAGGACTTTCTAAAGAGTCTCGATACCTCGGCGGTAAAGAGCGGGATCTTTCCGTCGCGTACGCGTCGCGCGGTGGCGGCGGAGATGACAACCGAAAGCGAAGCGATCGATTCATTTACCTTTCATATCGCGCTTGTCTTCGGCGTGTACCTCCTTGCATACCTTTTGTTGCTGGGGATCACTACCGGTCTGACCGCGCTCGGCCCGTTAGCGGCGGATCTTGCGGTCAACCTCTGGGGGATTAGTTTTATCTTCTCGGCGCTCACCGGCATACTGGTCCGGACGATCATGCATCGGACCGGACTCGACTTTGCCGTCGATGGTCGGACGTTGACGAGGATATCCGGGCTGTCCGTGGATCTGATGGTTGCCGCGGCGATCGGCGCGATCGCCATTCCCGTCGTGCAGCAGTACCTCGTAGCGATCGTGGTGCTTTCGCTTATTGCGGGCGCACTCGCCCTTGTCCTTATTCCGTGGTTCTGTTCGCGGATATTCACCGACCACCAATTCCACCGCACTATGATGATCTTTGGTGTGAGTACGGGAACCTTGCCCACCGGGCTTGCGCTTTTACGCGTTATCGATCCGGAGTTCGAGACGCCGGTGGCCAGTGACTACATGTACGCGTCGGGACTCACCTTTGTCTTTGCGATTCCTTTTATCCTGGCGATCAACCTTCCCGCGTACGCGGCAACCACTGGCGATATGACCTATTTCTGGCTGGCGATGGGAGTCGGCGCCGCCTACACGGTGTTTGTTCTGATTTCGTTCTTCTTTATCGCGCGCCGACGCTCACTCCAGAACAAAACGCAGGTTTGGCATTTCCCCGAGCGAGCCGTTGCCGAAGGAAAATAGCGAGCCGGCCGAGATCGATCTAAAACGACGAAAACGGAATCGGGAGGAGATCGCCAAGCGTAAGCGATCTTACGATTCCGCTCAGATTGGCGATGTGAATCGTAAACTCGGGCGGGCAGAACTCCTGTAATACCTGAAGGCACAACGCACAGGGGACAGCCGGTGGATCAGCATCGGTAACGAGGACGAGATCGTCGATTTCGGCGCCGCCCGTTTGTGCGATCGTCTGGAACACGACGTTGCGCTCGGCGCATACCGTTGCGCCAAAACTCGCGTTTTCGACGTTGCAGGCCGCGACGATACCGTCGCCACCGATGATCCGCGCCGCTGCGCCGACCTTAAAGCCGGAATACGGTGCGTAGGCGTTTTCGCGCGCGAGGCGAGCGGCGGTAAAGATCGCTTGTAAGTCTTTCACCCAAAAAAGTGTACTCTTGGCCTCCCGCGACCGCAAGTAGGCTCAACGCCCGACAATAATCGGCCGAAGATAGGTATGAAAGAGAACGTATGCCGGTGCTACAGAACCTTATGCGATGGTTTCGTCGATCTCCCTATGCCAAGCCGACGGTGGTGTTTTTTCTCATTTTCTTCGCGACCGGGCTATCGGTTTGGGTTTTTGAATTGGGGACAAACGACCAGTTTGAGACGCTCGTCGACGGGCTCTGGTGGTCTATCATTACGTTTAGTACGACCGGATACGGCGACAAAGTTCCCGAGACGGTCGCAGGAAGACTCATCGCCGTTCTTACCATCATGGTTGGTATTGGTGCCACGAGCCTTTTATCCGGTGCACTCGCCTCGTGGTTGGTGGATCGCAATACCAAAGCTAGGAGGGGCTTGATGGAGTTTAAACGACTCAAGAACCATCTTGTCATCTGCGGTTGGAAAACCGACATGAAGGAGATTCTCCTCGACATCCTGAGGGTGACGAGCGACCTCAATTCTGAGCAGATCGTAATCATCTCCAACGTCGAATCGGAGCGCATCGAAGAGCTCAAAGAAGACGCCGAATTGTCCGGGCTCAAGTTTGTCCGTGGTGATTACTTCTCCGAGGCCGGCCTACGGCGGGCCAACGTCAGTACCGCCAGAAAAGTACTTATCATGGCCGATAGTCTGGAGAGCTCGGCGGCAAGCGAAGTCGATTCCAAGACGGTAATGACCGTTCTCACGCTCAAATCGATTGCCCGCGACGTATACGTGACGGCCGAAATACTTGATAAGAAGTACGAGAGCTATCTCCAACAGGCGATGTGTGATGAGATTCTGTTTAGTCGCGATTTTGGACGTCAGATGCTCGCAAATACGAGCGCGACCAACGGCATGAGTCACATCATCTACGACCTGCTGACGCAATCGGGTGGAACCTCGCGGCTGTCGACGGAACCGGTGCCCGGCGATCTCGTAAACAAGACGTTCTCCGAGCTTCGCGATCGAATGACGGGGCCGCGTCGTGTACTCCTCGGACTTCTGGAGAACACCGGAAGTCCAAATCGAATGAAAGTAGAGGCGCTTCGTGACGCCCAGAAGACCGCCGATATTTCAACCCTGATAACAAACCTGCAGAAGGTAAAAGGCTTGGAGGTAAACAAGCCGCTATTTCTTCCTGCCGACGATCACCCCATTCAGCGGTACACCCAGGCGATCGTTCTGGAGCGCATATGAGCGAGAAGACGGGCATCACCGACGAGACGGTCCGCGACAAACTCAGACAGATTCCAATCTTTCAGGAGATCGCGGATAACGACGAGTTTATGAACGAGCTGCAGCAGATTTGTCGCCTCAAACGACATAACGCCGGTGACGTCGTGATTCGCGAGGGTGATGTCGGCAGTGAGATGTACGTCGTTTACTCCGGTGCGGTCGAGATACAGAAACAGACCCGCGCGGGCGACGAGTATACGGTAGTAATCCTCAAAGCTGAATACAACGTATTTTTTGGCGAACTGGCTCTCATCGACGACGACAAACGATCCGCGACGGTTATTGCAACCGAGGACTCGGTATTTCTCGTGATATCCAAGAATGACTTTGATCGTCTGGGAAATCACTACCCGTCGATCGGCTTGCCGATCACACGGGCGATAGCCAAAATCCTTGCGTCGCGGCTGCGCAAGACAACCGGCGACATGCTCACAATCTTTGATGCGCTTGTTAACGAAATCCAGCCGTAGGGTCGGCTACACTCGGCGGGCATAGATATCCCCGGACGGACCGTCGGGGGGGATCTCCGCGAGGTAACTTCTTAACTGATCCGCGGCGCACCAGCGCTCACCCCACACCATCTCGAGAGTCTCACCAAGCGAAACGTTATAGCTGTAGTCGCCGAGCGCGTCGACGCGGGCGAGCGCCCGCAGGGCCACCTCCCGGTCCTGCGGCAAAAACTCAAAGCTCAACGCGGCGACCGGCGTCGACAGACCCGCAAGAGCCTCGTCTTCGCTGCCCTCAACGTCGATTTTTACAAATGCCGGGATGCCAAATTGCGCGATGAGCTCGTCGAGGGTCGTCTGGGGGACACGAACCGGATCTTCAAAACGAAAACGTTCAAAACCCGGCGTCCGGGCGCTCCGTGCGTGCCAGTCTCGCGACGTTGTCGAGATCGTCGGATTGCGCCGACAGATAAAGAGCTCGGCCGTTCCCGGAGTTGCTCCAACGGCGTTCTCGATTACGCTCACGGGAGCCGCGCGGCGAAACGCAAAGCGCAGAAACGTCGCAAGCTCGGGTTGCGGTTCGAGAGCGACAACGCGGGCTCCGAGTTTGTAGAACGCGCGGGTTCTGTTGCCGACGTGAGCGCCGATATCAAATACGAGTTCGTTTTGTCGCACAAACGGACGATAATGATCTCGCATTCGTCGTGCCCGACCGGGACGTGCGCGATAGATCGCGAGCGAACGGAGCAGACCAAGAACGGTTTTCATTGAAGGAGTTTGGTGATTCGCCCGATAGCTGTCTCCACCTTGTCGCGATCGTTAAACGCACTCACACGGATGTATCCTTCGCCCGAGGAGCCAAAGCCGACGCCGGGCGTGATGACGACTCCCGCGCCATGAAGGAGCGTATCAAACATATCCCACGAGGTATCGCCCGTTTCAATCCACACGTACGGCGAATTGTCGCCTCCGGTCACGGTGTATCCAAGGGCGCTAAATCCCTGGCGAATTATTGCGGCGTTGGCGAGGTAGTAGTCGGTGAGAGCGCGCAGTTCTCGGGATCCCTGATCCGAGTAAACGGCTGCCGCCGCGCGTTGGATCGGGTAGGACGCGCCGTTAAACTTTGTGCTTTGCCGTCGAAGCCACATATCTCTGAGCGAACGGCGTGCTCCACCCGAATCCTCGCGTTCGATTGCGCGGGGAACGACCGTGTAGGCACAGCGAAGCCCGGTGAATCCTGCCGTTTTCGAGAAACTTCGAAACTCGACCGCGCACTCCTGGGCGCCGGCGACCTCGTAAATCGATCGAGGGAGCGACTCGTCGCGGATAAATTCGGCATACGCCGCATCAAAGAGGATGAGCGCATCGTTTTTTTTGGCGTACTCGACGTAGCTCCGTAACTGTTCGTGAGTAGCGGTCGCGCCCGTCGGGTTATTGGGAAAGCAGAGGTAGAGAAGGTCAACCGGATCGGACGGCGGCGGAGGGACAAAACCGTTTTCCGCGGTTCCCGCCATGTACACCAGACCGTCGTAGCGACCGTCGCGAAACTCGCCGGTACGCCCGGCCATTACGTGCGAGTCTACGTAGACCGGGTAGACCGGATCGGGGACGGCGACACGCTGATCGAGGGCAAAGAGCTCCTGAAAGTTGGCGACGTCACATTTGGAGCCATCGCTCACAAAAACATCGTCCGCCGCGATATCGATACCATTACCGGTATAATCCCGCGTGACGATCGCTTCGCGCAAAAACGAATATCCCTGCTCGGGACCGTAACCACGAAACGTACTCGGATCGGCCATTTCCTCCGCGGCAACACGAAGTCCGGCGATAGCACTCTCAGTCAGCGGACGCGTTACGTCGCCAATTCCGAGTTTGATGATCTCGGTATCGCCGTGTTTATCCGTGTAAGCCCGGACTTTTTCGGCGATCTGAACAAAGAGGTACGAAGCCGCAAGTTTTCCGTAGTGGTGATTTAGCACTGCCATGGTTGTATCCTGCCCGCAAAATACGCGATAGTCGAGTCGATGGACAAGCACATGGCGCCACAACCCGATTTTGAACAGCTTTTTTCGCGAGCCAAGAGGGAGCTTGCCCGCGGCGCCGACCGCGGGGCGTCATTGCAGCTCGTCGCATCGTTGCTCCAGCGCGAGGTTGCCCACTACGATTGGTTTGGTTTTTACATTGCCGTACCGTCCGAGCAGATGTTGGTTCTCGGGCCGTTTGAGGGGAAACCGACCGAACACCTCCGAATCCCCTACGGTCGCGGAATATGTGGTCAGGCGGCCGAACGTTTGCAGACCTTTCTCGTCGACGACGTTGCCGCGCAGGACAACTACCTGGCCTGTAGTCTCGAGGTAAAAAGCGAGATCGTCGTCCCCGTTTTCCGCGACGGCGAGTTTGTCGCCGAAATCGACATCGACTCCCATCGAGTCGCGGCGTTTGACGATACCGACCAACGTTTTCTTGAGCGCCTCGCGGCGGAGGTCGCCGCGTACGTTGACTTTGAGTTCCAGATTACTGATTTTAGGCGAGCATCTTCCGACTCGTGAAAGGAAAACCACATGCACGTACCGAGAGTTATCCGACGCACACAGTTTCTGGTCCTCCTCCTGTTGCCGCTTCTGGCGATCACGACCATGGCTGACCTCGCGACGATCGACGAGGACCTTGAAAACGAGTTGCCTGACCGGGCGATGCGTTCACTTGAAAGCCTTCTGAGTGACGCGGGAAACGGTGCCGAACGGGCCGAGATCTATTGGCGGATGGCCGAAGCGACGCTTCAACGCGGCGATTTGCGGGGCGACGAGAATGCGCCGGAGGAGGAGTTGCTTTCGATTTATAAGGAAGGCGAGGCGTTTGCCCAGGAAGCGATCGACGCCGACCCCTCCAATCCCCTGGGGTACTTCTGGAAATCCGCCAACATCGGTCGCTGGGGACAGACTAAAGGCGTCCTTAACAGTCTTTTTGTCGCCGACGATATGCGCGACCTACTCGGTCAGGCTGTTTCGTTTGATCCCGGACACGCCGACAGCTACTACGTGCTCGGGCAGCTCTACGCCCTCGTCCCCGGCGTGATTTCGTTCGGAAATGTCGAGTACGCGGTCTCGTTTGCGCGGCGGTCGGTTGATCTTATGGAACGCGAGCTTGCCTCGGGCGATCGCGATGAGGAACAACACGACTACTACGTTCAACTCGCCAGCCATCTGATCGACCGCGACTGGAACGAACGTCGCCGTCGTCGCGTGCAGTCAAATATAGCTGATTCGTTTCGTGATGCTGATTCCGAACTTGAACGCGGCTTTTTCTATGAGGGTACGGTCGACATTCCGCGTATGAACGACGAAGACGAAGCGCGTGAGATCCTCACCGGGGCTATCGCCCGCCTCGAGGCGATCTCCGTTCCGAAACCGAGCGATATCCGTCGGCTCGAACGGGCTCGCGAACTACTCGCGGGGATCTGATCGGTCGATCCGGCTCGCTCGTTTGATCGCGCTTCGGCCAAAACGGTCCCGAAGCGCGACGATCGTCGTATCGATCGGTTTGTCGGCCGCCTCTTCAAAAGAAAGCTCTCCCTGGTCGACGACGTGATCCTCAACCTCGCCGGATATTCCGACTCCGAGGAGACGGAGCGAGCGACCGTGACGACGCTCTTCGAGCATATCAAAGGCGCGTTGGGTTAGCTCCTCCGCGCTTGCTACCGGTCGGTCGGTGGTGCGCGACGCCGTATGGGTTTCAAAAGGCGGAAAGCGATACTTGATCTGAATCGTTCGTCCGCGCCAGTTTTCGTGGATCGACCGATGTATCACCTCGTCCGCCATGTCCCGAATCGTCTCGTGCAGAGTATCGGGATCCCCGATGTCGTCGGCGAACGTCTGTTCGGTCGAAATGCTGTGGCGGCTTCCGCGGCCCGTATAAATCCCGGGGTCTTCTCCTCGTGCGACCGCAAAAAGGTACGAACCCGACGATTCGCCGAAGTGTCCGCGGAGAAACTCAACCCGGGCGTCGCGGAGGTCCTGAACCGTCGTTATGTCGAGGCGTTCCAATCGCCGTAGCGTACTCTTTCCCAAGCCCCAGATTTTGCGAAGGTCGAGGCCGAGAACAAAGTCCGCTTCGGTACCCAAAGGGACCTCGGTCAACCCGTCAGGTTTGTCGACGTCGCTCGCCAGCTTGGCGATAAAGCGACTGCTTCCGATCCCCACCGAGATCGTCAGCTGTGTCGTATCCAATACGTCTCGCTTGAGACGCGCGGCAATCTCACGCGCGGGACCCATTAACCGCTCCGTCCCGGTCATATCAAGAAAGGCCTCGTCGATTGAGATCGCCTGAACCGAGGGCGAATAGTCGACAAAGCGTTGCATAACCTTTCGTGAGATTTCGACGTAGCGGCGCATACGAACGGGAACAACTACCGCCTCCGGGCACATTTGGATCGCCCGGCGCATCGGCATTGCGCTATGAACGCCAAAAGATCGCGCCTCGTAGCTGCACGCCGAGACAACACCTCTACTACCGTCGCCACCGACCACGACCGGCCGACCGCGCAAGCGGGGATCGTCGAGTTGCTCGATCGACGCGTAGAACGCGTCCATGTCGACATGAAAAAACAGGCGCTTGCTCATCGCGCTTCTACCGTCGTCACGGCGGTAGCACTCCACCGAGCGGCGTGGTCGATAATCTCGATCTGAGCGGTCTCGCTCGATGCGCGCGTTCCATCACGCCAAAACTCGGCGGAAACGGTAATCACCAGTCGTGTCTCGGCTCCGGAGGCACGAACGACAAACTCGCCGGTGGACGTCGGCGGTGGGTATGGTCCCGGGAAAAGCAGAAATTGACGCGCCGTCGTCCCGATTGGATTTATCAAACTGGGAATGTCTGACGCGTATAACTGCACGTCACTATCCGTGTCGATTCTGATCTGCATCGACCGAGCCTCACGCTCGAAATCCACTCGCCAGCGTATCGCATCACGGTCGAGCAGGGACGATCGCTCGATCTCTATCGAGAACGGAACCGCCGTCGCCTCGATCGGACGCTCACAGGGTGAGCCATCGCAACGGATTTCATCCATCCCCTGCGGCATAACGACAAACTCGTCCCCGAGCGCTATCGACGAGCTTATCGATACCTCGCCGCTCTGTCCCTCAGGATACGTTTCGCGCACTTCGAGGCGAGCGGTCGGCGATTCGAGCGCACCGGTCACGATGGTGGCGACGATGACGGCGACGCCGACGAGCGAAAGCATAGTCGTGACAACAAGTATCGGTACCTCTGGTGTGAGGATCTCCAACCGAAAAAACATCAACAGCACCGGAAACAGAAACACGGCGGTGACGATCTCGCGGATAAGCGGCGGAGTCAAAAGAGCCTCGGTCATCGCGATATCGGCGATTATCGTCAGACTGACGACGAGATAGATCCCGGGGAGAAGTGTAAGGACAAAGGCGATCGCCTTTACGCCGGGACGTGCGGTCAGGCTGAACAAAAAACCAAAGATCGTCATCGCGACAAAAAATGCTCCCGCGGGAAGGCTAAACAGTGCCGAGACGATCGCACTGAGGACGAGAAACATGATGGCGGCACCGGTAAACGCCGTCGAGGCGCGCCCGACGCGCGGATGTAATACGCGAAAAAGCGTTGCCAGAATAATGAGTCCGGTTGTGAGTTTGCCGATCGCCAGAAGCGCGGTCTGCCCCGCGACGTTTGGCAATCGGAGCAGCGGCCGCAAGACAAGATTGGAGAGAACAAGACTCACGAGCAGGATCACAAAGAGCAAGATAAGGAGTCCGGCTTGATGACGGATCGCCATCACGTAGCGATGGACCCGCCGCGGTCGGGCGATCCCGAATAGGAGCATTCCGATCGCCACCGTCGCTATGCTCCAAACGAGAAGCGGTTCCGAAATGATCGCTGAGCGACCACCCGGCAAGACAAGGTACGAACGGTCCCCGGGACGATCGGCGATATCCGTGCGTCCAACCGCCAGGAGCGTCGTCGCCAGCTCTCGTTCGTCTATCGTCAGACGCGCCGCCGGGAGCCCGGCTTCCAGCAATGCGCGCAGCTCCGGATCGACCTGACCAAATCCAAGCAATGCGGCGTTAACACGGCCGGGCGACAGCGCTACTTCCGGAGCCGAACGAAGCTCGCGTACCAGCCAAATCGGGGCAACGCGATTGGGTACCGCGACCCGCCATTCGGCCCGCGGACCGGAACCGAGGATAATTCGCGGGACCTCTTCGCCGATTCCGGGCGGTGAAAGCGACGGTGCACTGCGATCGGCGACATCGTGGCGCGGAGCACTAAACAGGATCGCGATTGACGGATCCGCCAGGAGCGCGAGCGCCCGTGAGACCGTGTCCATTCCGAGAGCGAGGGGGACGACGAGCAGGAGTCGTGGCGGGGTGAGGGCCGGGACGAGGATATCCTGGAGGTATAGATGAGCACCACGTTCAACGTTGAGGAGCGCGGCCTCTCGGGCCGGATCCGCCTCCTGGAAAACGAGGTCCGCAATTGCGGTGAGTTCGGTGGCTGCGAGTTCGGTGACCGCGAGTTGCGGATTTACCTGAGCGCCCGGGTACTGTAAAGGAACGAGAATGATTGATAGAATACACGCGCCGCGTACGATGCGGGGGAGCACGCGTTGAGCATAGAAGAGCGGTACCGGTCGGTCAAGGAGACAGATCCGTGGATTTAATGCCGGAAATTGCAAATCGACGGAGCATCCGCAAGTTTGTTCGCCGTCCCGTCGACCCGGCCGCCCTTGACCGGATACTGGACGCGGGGCGTCGGGCACCATCGGCTAAAAATCGTCAGGCATGGCGATTTGTCGCAATGACCGAAGAAAAAACGCGACGTAGAATTCAGGATGCGGCGTATGGCCAGGAGTACGTCGGCGACGCCGCAGCTGTAATCGCCCTTTGTACGACCAATATCGACTACACGATGCCCAACGGCCAGCTGAGCTATCCGGTCGATCTCGGAATTGCCGCCGCATTTATGATGGTCCAGGCCGAACACGAGGGACTGGGAACCTGCCCGATTACGACGTTTCAAGAGGACGATGTAAAGTCAATCGTCACCGTACCGTACAAGATGAGAGTTGTCATGCTTCTCCTCGTCGGTGAACCGGACGAGGACCCCGAACCTAGCCGTCGTTTTCCGCTCGACCGGGTATTGGGACGCGAACACTGGTAGATCCGCGCTCAAGGGCAAGCTCGACGAGGCGCGTTAGTAGATCAGCGTAGGCCGTACCTCCGGCTTCAACCATCTTGGGATACATGCTGATCGGCGTAAATCCGGGAAGCGTGTTGATTTCGTTGAGGTAAATCGTCCCGTCCGTTCGATCGATAAAGCAGTCGACCCGGGCCATACCGATCGCACCGACAGCGGTAAAAGCGCGGATCGATAGAGAGCGTATGTTGTCGGCCGTCTCGTCGTCGATCTGTGCCGGTATTTCCAGACGAGCCCCAGCCGGATCGATGTATTTGGCATCGTAGTCGTAGAACTCGTGGGCGGGAACGACCTCACCTGGTTGAAAGGCGACTGGCGATCCGTTTCCGAGCACCGACGTTTCGATCTCGCGAACTGGAAGTGCGCGTTCAATAAGGACCGTGGCATCGACGTCGCGCGCGTCTTGCACGGCGCCGTACAACTGGCCCGGAGCGTTTACGCGGGTGATCCCGACGCTCGATCCCGCCGCGTTTGGTTTGACAAAGACGGGGTATCCGATCGTACTTTGAATCTCGCGATCGGTCTGCGCGACGACCAAATCCAACGATCCATCGGCGTACGGCGGGATCATCACATAAGGAACGACTGGAAGACCGGATCGTTCCCAGATCTGCTTGGCGCGAATCTTATCCATACCAACGGCACTACCGACGACTCCGCTTCCAACATACGGGATTGCCGCCGTCTCGAGCGCTCCCTGGAGTACGCCGTCCTCACCTGTCTCACCGTGGACGATCGGAAACGCACAGTCGATATCCAACGTTGTGCCGTCGATGAGCTTGAGACCATCGGCAGGGGCAACAACAACTCTGTTTTCCGGTTCGAAATCGATCGTAAGCGGTGAGTTATCCATCGCCTCCGCCATACGGCGCGAACGGTCCTGCAGGTACCACGTCCCGGACCGATCGATTCCGATCGGGGCGATCGCGATATCGGTATCCGTTCCAAACGCGCGAAGGATTCCGGCGGCCGAGAGGAGCGATACGTCGTGCTCCCGAGACGCTCCCCCGTAGATAAGCGCGACGTTCACGTCCGAGCTCCCTTTCTCTGGGTCTTGGCGATCTCCTCCGCGACGACCTCTGCTTCGTACCATGGAATAGAGTGATCGGCGTAGATTATCGAGGTCTCGTGGCCTTTACCGAGAAACAACACCGTATCGCCGCTGCGTGCCGTTCCCAGGGCGTAGCGGATCGCTTCGCGCCGGTCGGCGATAAGGTGGAGACGCCCTTCGGCCTGGATCGATTCGGCAATGCGCGCACAGCCCACCGCGATTTCCTCGAGAATAGCGTTTGGTTGTTCGCCGCGAGGATCCTCGTCGGCGAGCACAACGACATCGGCCTCACGGGCCGCGATCTCGCCGAGCATGGTCCGCTTCTCGAGATCACGCTCTCCCGCCGATCCGAATAAAACGATTAGGCGCCCATCGGTGTACTGCTTGACGAGCGGGAGGATCTTCTCAAACGCCGCAGGCGTGTGCGCGTAGTCGACGATCGGCAGGTACGGTAGAGAGTCGTCAACGATTTCCATACGCCCGGGAAGACCCTTCAGCATCGGGACCACCTCCAGAACATCGAGGGGATTCCGATCGAGCAGATGAGCGACGGTCAACACCGCGGCCAGGACGTTTTCGACGTTAAAAGCCCCCGGCATTGGGACAGTGATCTCCCGGGCTTCACGCCGCCAGTGAACGGTACAGCTCGTCGATCGCGCGGAGGCAACAAGATTTGTCGCGCAGAGGTCGGCCGAGCGATCGCCGACGGAATACCCGAGAACGGTCTGTCGCGTCGCGTGACGAAAGTAATACCCGTTGGGATCGTCGATATTGACGACGCCGAAGATCGGAAACTCACTGTCTCGTCGGCGGGACG
The DNA here is from genome assembly GCA_965601745.1 of Alkalispirochaeta sp. GTDB lineage: Bacteria > Spirochaetota > Spirochaetia > DSM-27196 > Alkalispirochaetaceae. The sequence continues at coordinate 2,044,628 of OZ271836.1, read as the reverse complement.
CCGTCCGATCGAGCGAGCGAAAAAGATTGGCTTTGTCGCTACGGTACTGTTCAAAACTGCCGTGAAAATCGAGGTGTTCGTGGCTGATGTTTGTGAACACGGCGGCGTGAAAGTCTATGTCGCGCAATCGGGCGGTTCGTTCGCTCAAGCCGTGGGAAGTCGCCTCGACAACAGCTATCTGTTTTCCATTCTCGCGCATTTCGCTCAAGAAACCGTGCAACTCCGGAGCTTCCGGCGTCGATTGGCGGTACGGGTTTTTCTCAACCTTGAGATCCCGTTTTATCAACGGCGTAGAGACAAAACCGCTTTCTATGTCGAGAAACGAGAGAATCTGGTCGATGAGGTACACGGTGGAACTCTTCCCATCGGTTCCGGTCACGCCGATCACCGGGAGAGCCCGCGACGGAGAATCATAGAACCGGGCCGAAATTCTGCTCAATGCCTGCCGGACGTTGGCTACCTGCACGTAGACGGCATCCTCGCTCGGATTCTCCGGGACGTGTTCGCAAAAGACCGCCTGAGCACCGTTGGCAACCGCTGCCTCAATAAAATTGTGACCGTCGACATGGTCGCCCGGGACGGCAAAGAACAGAGAACCCGGTCGTACCGTACGCGAATCGTACGAGATCGAACTTATTTCCGGATCACCTTTGCCCCGGGAGTCGACGATCGGCAACTGTGAAATCAGTTGTGACAGCAGAGTTGGAACCATGGCGGCATCGTATCAAGAGTGGATTTATGAGACAACAGGGCCCCCGCCGACCGGCGGGGGCCAGATGGAGCTATCCGTCCTCGCTGTAGAGGAAGTCGAAGTACTCCATGTCGGTACTGAGGGTTTTGCGAAAACGCGGCAACGTTCGTCGGTACGACTCGACCGCGCGCCAGAACTCGAAAAATGCGGCATCCTGGCGGTACGATTCGGAGTAGATCTGCGCCGCCTCGGCGTCCGCTTCACCACGAACCGTCTCGGCGCGTTCATACGCTTCGGAGAGGATGGCGCGTCTTTCGTTCTCCATCTGTCCGATGAGTTCCTGCCGGCGTCCTTCTCCGTACGAACGGTACGCTTCGGCGATCTGACGTCGTTCCGATACCATCCGGTCGTATACGCTCTCGGTTAGGTCGTCGGAGTAGCGAATCTGACGGATAACGATATCGCGAATGTCGATGCCGAGGTCTCGAGCGGTCACGATCGCGCGGTCGTACATGTTCTCGGACAGCCGACGTCGTCCGGTTGCGATCACCGGTTGTTCCTCGACGACCGCCAGCAAGGACGCTATCTCCTGGAGTCGCTGGGAATCCTCGCCTCCATCGGCGTCCGTCGGGATCGCCTCGGTGCGATCGATCTGGTTTATCAGATTGCTGTCCCGAACCGCTTCCTCGAGGTCGTTCTGTGAGATCGCCGTACGCACGGCACCTTCGATGATATCGTCGAGACGAGAGTAAGCACGTTCCATCGTCGTTACCGAGCGATAAAAGAGCTCGGGGTCGGAGATACTCCAGCGAGCCGTTGTATCTACCCAGATAAACTGATTCTCGGCGGTCGGCATTCGCCGCGGATCGCCGTCCCACGACAGGAGTCGCTTGGAATACCGGACGACTTGGTCGACAACCGGCGTTCTAAAATGCAGACCCGCCTCGCGGGTACTGGCGATTATCTCGCCAAATCGGATAATGACCGCCTGCTCACCCTCGCGGACGATGTAGAACGGACCAAGAATCGCCAAAAAAACGATCAGGACGACCAGGACGGTTAGTATTGCTGCAAACCTTCTCATTGGAGACCTCCCTGGGCACGGTCGAGATTGAGGAGGGGAATAAAGTTGGTTAAACCACGGTCGATTAGTTCGGGCATCTCGGTGTCGGGAATTGGGACACCCTCGGCGTCCTCTTCGATTTCAGGTGCAAATACATCCTCAACCATCTCAAAGTAGAGGCGGGTTCGGGTAGTCACCGGATCACGCTCGTACTCACCGAGGACCTGGTTAAAGCGGGCGACATCACCCCGGGCTCGGTTTACGCGCTCCGACGCATATCCGCGAGCGATCTGAACGATCTGTTCGGCCTCACCGCGCGCCCGTGGGATCTCACTATTGTACTGCTCGCGACCTTCGTTTATCAGACGGTTCATGTCCTGAATCGCCCGGTTTACGTCTTCAAACGCGTCCTGTACACGGCCGATCGGCGGAACGATGTTCTGTAGACGTACCGCCGTGACGGTGACGCCGAGTCCGTAGCTGTCAAACACCGTGTTCATCTCGTCCTGCGCCTGGACCTCTATCGCCGGGCGTTCCGACCCGAGAACATCGATGATTGCGCGGTCACCGACGAGACGGTTAACGATCGACTGCGATATATCACGGATCGTGCGCTCGCGGTTCTCGACGTTAAACAACCAGTCCGTCGGATTCTCGATCCGATATTGGATGATCCATTCGACATCGACGATGTTTAAATCGCCGGTGAGCATAACCGACTCTTCGGGAAAATCCGCGCTCGAAAATACGGTGTTTACGCCCGCTTGCTCGACGCGAAATCCAAATTGCATGTTTTGCACGACCTGAGTCGCGACGTTGAAGTTCTGCTCGATTCCAAACGGTATTTTAAAATGCAAGCCCGCTGCAGAGGTGCGGTTGTACCGCCCGAGACGGAGGACGACCGCCTCCTCGGTTTGATCCACCACATAAAAGCTTGTTGTTGCGATACCGATAAGAATGAGCACGATCAGTACGACCATGATTGCACGCCCGTTCAACCGAAAGGAAAAACGCGGCGTGTTATCGCGTTCTGACATGATTGCGCTCCTTTTTCTGAAACATATATTGCCAACTTATTGGCTGCGCGGGCTCTCGTCAAGAAAACTCGGCGTTTGGTCACGCTTTACATCACCGTCGTTCTGTGGTGCACTAAGCCCATATAGGGAGGAATGAGTGAAACGATTTTTACTCGTTGGAACGCTGGTTACCATTTTACTATCGACGACGGCCGTGTATGCTCGCGGCAATCGAGAGGGCAGAGACGAAGAACCGGCGAGTTCCGAATCGGTAGACGCAAGCGCAATCGACGTGAGCAACGCCGTTGCCGTCGTCAACGGCGTGCGCATATCTCGTGAAGAGTTTGACCTTGTCGTGGAATCCAATATCTATCGCTACGAGTACCAAACGGGCCAGTCGTTTTCACCCGAGCAGCGCCCGATGCTCGAGCGCCAGGTTCTCGATGGATTGGTCATGCGTACCGTTCTTGAGCAGGAAGCAAATCAACTCGGCATAGAAGTGGCCGATGAAGAGCTGGAAGAGACGTTTGCCCAGTTTAGATCGCAGTTTCCCAACGACGCCGCATATCAGATCGCACTCGAGGAGCAAGGTTTTACCGAGGACGAGTTTCGTGTCGAGCTGCAGCGTCAAATGATAATCGAGAAGCTGATTCGCACCCAGGTTTACGAGCAGATCGAAGTGACCGAAGATGAGATGAGGACCTTTTACGAAGGGAATCCTCAGTTTTTTGAGCAAAGCGAACAGGTAAACGCCCGACACATCATCCTCACACTCACCGGGGCTGAGAGCGAAAGTGAAGTCGCGGCGCGTCGCTCCGAGCTCGAGACGATACGCGGCCAGATCGTTGCGGGGGCTGATTTTGCCGAGTCCGCGGCCGAGTACAGTGAAGGCCCGAGCGCGTCCCGCGGAGGTGATCTCGGCAGTTTCGGGCGCGGTCAGATGGTCCCCGAGTTTGAAGAGGTCGCCTTCACGCTAACGGTCGGCGAGATCTCGCCGGTGTTTCAAACGTCCTTCGGCCTGCACATCGTTCAGGTTACCCAACGTACGGAAGCCCAGACGATCGACTTTAACGAGGTGCGCGAGTCGATTGAGGCATATCTGATGGAAGACTTGCGTACTCGTGGTGCACGCGAGTTCGTCAGTGAACTTCGTTCGGTAGCGGATGTCGAAGAATTCGTTGAGATTGAGGCGCCGACCGGCGGTTAATCCCGGCTGCGTGGCGTAGCCACGCCGCAAATCGAATAAACTGTCTCGTACTTCACAGGTGTCGGCTTGATAAGCGGGCGCGGTTTTTCTAAGAATAGAGACTATGATCGCGCGCACGATTCAGATGATGCCGGAGCATCTCTATCCCTCGGACGAATGGTCAATCGTTGAGACCGACTTTGATCTCGACTGGATGGGGAACGCCGAGACGATCTTCACCTTGTCCAACGGTTTCCTCGGCGTTCGGGGCGTTTTCGAAGAAGGACGTCCGGCGATTGAACCGGGAACGTTCTGCAACGGATTCCACGAGACATGGCCGATCGTTCACGCCGAAGAGGCGTTTGGGTTTGCCAAAACCGGACAAACGATCGTCAACGTGCCGGACACGGCGTTACTCAAACTCTACGTCGACGATGAGCCGCTTTTTTTGCCGACGGCGCGGGTAACGGAATACCGTCGCGTCCTCGATTTTCGCTATGGAATCCTGCGCCGCACGATGAACTGGTCGACGCCCTCAGGTAAGCAGGTACGCATCAAGTCTGAACGGCTCGTCTCGCTTGAGCATCGTCACGTCGCGGCGATTCGATACGAGGTAGAGAGCGACGTCGACGCTCCGATCGTCATCTCTTCTCAGCTTCTCAATCGCCAGGATAGTCGCGATACGGACGAGCTTGCTCCCGCCAACGGATCCGATCCGCGGCGGGCCCGTGCCTTTGGCGCGCGAGTTCTCAACGCCCGCGGTCACCTGGAAAAGGATCTTCGGATCGTCACCGGATATCGCACGACCAACTCGCGGATGAGCCTGGGAGTCGGAATTGAACACTCCGTGGAGACCGATAACGTCTGGTACTCGCAACGCACCTGGGAAGAAGATATGGGGAAAGTCGTGTTCGTCGTCTCGGCGCGCGCGGGCGTTCCATTTCGCGTTACCAAGTACGCGACCTATCACACCTCCGAGGCGGTACCGCCGCAGGAGCTCGTCGACCGCTGCAATCGGACGCTTGATCGAATGATCCGAACGGGGTACAGGACCCTCACGCACGAGCAAGAGGTGCGACTCCGCGATTTCTGGTATCGAGCCGACGTCATCGTCGACGCCGATCCACGGGTTCAGCAGGCGATTCGCTGGAACCTGTTCCAGCTATGTCAGGCCTCCGCGAGAGCGGAGACGACCGGTATTCCCGCCAAAGGTCTCACCGGACAGGCTTACGAGGGACATTACTTTTGGGACACCGATGTCTATGTGGCTCCCTTTCTCACCTACACCGATCCGCGGATCGCGAGAAACCTCATCCGTTTTCGCCACAGCATGCTTGACAAGGCTCGCCAGCGCGCCGCCGAGTTATCCGAACCGGGTGCACTCTTCCCCTGGCGGACGATAAACGGCGAGGAGGCGTCCTCATACTACGCCGCCGGCACCGCGCAGTACCATATCAACGCCGACATCGCCTATGCGGTGCAGCACTACGTCCAGGCTCGGGGCGACGACGATCTCCTCGCTGAGGTCGGTGCGGAGATACTCGTCGAGACCGCGCGCTTGTGGATCGGTCTTGGTTTTACGAGTCCTGACACGGGTGCTTTCCACATTCACGGAGTTACCGGGCCGGACGAGTACACGACCGTCGTCAACGACAACGCGTTTACCAACCTGATGGCGCGGAATAACCTCCGCTATGCGGCGGAAACGGTGGCGATGATGCAAGCGGTAAATCCCGAGGCGTACGCGCGACTTGTCCATGCAACCGGCGTTACCAAAGAGGAGATCGGCCACTGGCGTCAGGCGGCCGAAACGATGTACGTCCCCTATGACGAGGCGCGCGGGATCAACCCGCAGGACGACAACTTCCTGGAGAAAGAGCGCTGGAATTTTGCCGGGACGCCTAAAGATCGGTACCCCTTACTGCTCCACTACCATCCGCTTGTGATCTATCGGCACCAGGTCATAAAACAAGCCGACGTCGTGCTCGCTCAGGTGCTCCTCGGGAACGAGTTTTCGCTGGAGCAGAAACGCCGAAACTTTGACTATTACGATCCGCTTACCACCGGCGATTCCTCGTTATCGGCGTGTATGCAATCGATCCTCGCCGCCGAAATCGGCTATGAGGAAAAAGCGATCGAGTACTTTCGCTACGCTCTGTTTATGGACTTGGCCAACGTCGCGGGTAACGTCGTTGACGGCGTGCATATCGCCTCTACCGGTGGCGTGTGGATGACGTTGACCTACGGTTTTGGCGGGATGCGCGCCTATGACGGGGTACTCTCGTTTGATCCGCGAATTCCATCGACCTGGAATCGCCTTCGATTTCCGATCCGCTATAGGGAGAGCAGAATCCTTATCGACCTCCGTCACGATTCCTACAGCTTTAGTCTCCTGCAGGGGCCCGAGGTCGAAATCACCGTGTGCGGTACTTCCTACCTCGTACCGGCGGAGGGTTCCCTCGAAGTACCGGCCTGTCGCAGCGACCGGTAAACGGGGCTACATCGCTTTCCAGAACTTGTAGTTCTCTTGTTCGATTTCTCGGTGCTCCGGCATTCGAAAAAACCGGTGTTCGCCATGGCGGGCAAACATAAATCCGTGGCGAACGAGCTTGTACGGGATCGTATCGAAGCTCGAATCGAGGAGCAGGCCCTTGGTTTTTTTGCTCACGTTACCGCCGAGCGCGTAGATCGCGTCACGGAGTTTTGAGGGGTGTACTTTGGGCAGGGGCGGGGGTAGGACCGGATTGACCTCAAAATCCATCAAAAACGCGTCGGCGTCGAACTCCAGCTGGGTGTACAGCATCGCCGGGACGTTCTTTAATATCGAAGGATTTGTGACGAGGTCGCCGAACTCAAGGAAGTTCATCCGCGTGAGCACCAGCATCCGGACAGGGTTTATCTCGGCGTAGACGCGCAGAAGCCCCGGTTTTCTCGTTTGAACATCGTCGTCCGCCGCGAGACCAAGAACGGCGCCCTCGGGCGTGCTGAGGTAGAGTCGGAGGATCTGCGAGAAGTCGAGGTGCTCGAGAACGCGGTAGACCGCAATAAACTTGGTAGCTTTAGGACGCCCGTCCTCGTGGCTGTGTACGTCCGAGAGAAACTCATCGATGTGGAAGAACTCGTGTCGAAACTCGGGATCGATCTCCGCGAAGATCACCTTGCCGGAGTAGTGCCGGACCGAACCGGCGAGGTAGTGACGCGCGAATTGATTGGGTTCAAGCTGCGACGCGATTAACGCCGGACTCGGGTGGAGAATCGCATAGAGTCGTATCGGATATTCACCGTTTGCCATCGTTTCTCCTTGTTAACTTACTGAGCCTGAAGAATCGGCGCGATGACGAGGGCCACAACGGACATCAGCTTGACCAGAATGTTGATCGCCGGACCCGCCGTATCCTTAAACGGATCACCAACCGTATCGCCGACGACCGAGGCTTTGTGGGCCTCGCTCCCACGTCCGCCGGCTTCACCGGCCTCGATCATTTTTTTTGCATTGTCCCACGCGCCACCGGAATTTGCCATAAATATCGCGAGGACGACGCCACCTGCGGTTACGCCGACGAGAAGCCCAACGAGCATATCGACGCCGCCGGCAAATCCGACGAGAACCGGGGTCCCCACGGCGATAAATCCGGGCAGACGCATCTGCTCGAGGGCCGAGCCGGTTGAGATAGCGATACAGCGATCGTAGTCGGGGGCATCGACTCCCGTGAGAATTCCGGGAGACTCCTTAAACTGACGACGGACTTCCTCGATCATTTCGAACGCGGCCGTGCCGATCGCGTTCATCGCCAGGGCGCTAAACAGATAGGGGATAACCGCGCCGATAAGGACGCCGATAAGGACGCGCGCGTTGGCGAGATCGATCACTGCAACACCGGCGGACTCCCGGAAACTCGAAAGGAGAATTATCGCCGTCAATGCCGCCGAGCCGATCGCGAATCCTTTCCCGATTGCTGCGGTCGTGTTCCCGACACTGTCGAGTTCGTCGGTAATCTCGCGGACCTCGGAAGGAAAGTCGCTCATGACGGCGAGACCGCCCGCGTTGTCGGCGATCGGCCCGTAGGCGTCAACCGAAAGCTGGATTCCAATCGTAACCAGCATGCCGACGGCGGCGATGGCAATACCGTATAGCCCCGCCGATGCGTGGCTCACGTAGATCGCGAGCGATATCAACAAAATCGGAAAGAGCGTTGAAAGCATGCCCATTCCCATTCCAGTTATAAGTGTCGTGGCGGGTCCGGTGAGCGCCGAGCGGACGATCGCTTTAACCGGTCGTTTCCCGGTCCCGGTAAACAACTCGGTCATAATTCCGATACCGATACCCGCGAGAAGCCCGATTATTACCGACGTGTAGATCCCCCAAATTGAGATCCCCGGCGGGAGCGCTATCTCGTGAAAGAGACCCATCAGCAAAGGGATCGCCCCGGCGGCGGCAAGAATCGCTGCCGTGAAGCCTCCGAAGTTGAGCGCCGCCTGCGGCGAGCGCTTTCCACCGGTCCGGACGATCAGGATACCCACGGCCGAGGCGATCATCCCGACGACGCTCAACGCTATCGGGAACAACATCAAGCGAAGTTTGACGTCGAGGCTCGCCGAGACCGAGAACGCGAGAATCATCGCCCCAACAAGCGATCCTACAAACGACTCAAACAGGTCTGCGCCCATGCCGGCGACGTCGCCGACGTTGTCACCGACGTTATCGGCAATAGTGGCCGGATTCCGCGGATCGTCTTCCGGAATCCCCGCCTCCACTTTACCGACAAGGTCCGCCCCAACGTCGGCTGCCTTGGTGTAGATACCGCCGCCGACGCGGGCAAAGAGTGCAATCGACGATGCACCGAGGCTAAAGCCGCTCATTACCGGCAGGACCGAGCCGACGATCATCGACTCTTCCGTTCCAATTTGCCGTACGGCGATCCACAGGACGGTCGCCAAACCCGCGAGGACAAGACCGACGACGCTCATGCCCATAACGGATCCTCCGGCAAACGCCACGCGGAGGGCGGGATCCATCCCGCCGAGCGCCGCATGGGCGGTTCGCGTGTTGCTCTGGGTCGCGATGCGCATACCAAAAAAGCCGGCCAGCGCGCTTGCCGCGGCACCGATAAGAAATGCCGGGGCCTGGAGGCGTAAAAATCCGTCGTTGCCGATGTACAGAAATGCGGCAACTACGATTACAAACGGGGCGAGGGCTTGGTATTCCTTGTTGAGAAACGTCATGGCGCCGTTTCTTACAAAGCCTCCGATCCGGCGCAATTCCGTACTCGCCACGTCCTGAGAGAGAATCCATCGTGCGCGCCACGCGGCAAACGCAAGCGCGACCGCCCCGCCGGCGAGGCCGACGATAATCGTAACGGTGATCATGATCGCACTAAGCTACACGGAGATACGCCATATCGCAAGTAAAAAGTGGTCCCAGCGAGAAATACGCGATCCGCATGCCCATCGATAATCCCGGTCGCACGGCGATATCACCGTTGACGGCGATAGGCACGCACCCTATCATGACCGACCATGAAGAAACGCCTCATCACCAGTGCGCTTCCGTATGTAAACAACATTCCGCACCTCGGTAATCTCATTCAGGTATTATCGGCGGACGTATTTGCGCGCTACTGTCGATCGGCCCGATATGAGACGCTGTACATCTGCGGCACGGACGAGTATGGAACCGCGACGGAGACCCGCGCCCGTGAGGAAGGTATTGAGCCGGCCGAGCTCTGCCGGCGATATCACGCGATACACACCGATATTTATGAGTGGTTTGGAATCGCCTTTGACAAATGGGGTCGGACGTCGACTCCCGAGCAAACCGAAATCGTCCAGAGCATTTTTCTCAAGCTTCACGAAAACGGGTACATTCGTGAGAAGACGATCGAGCAACTCTACAGCGAAACGAGCGAGATGTACCTCGCTGATCGATACGTTCGTGGAACCTGTCCTAATTGTGGGTACGAGGACGCGCGCGGCGACCAATGCGAGAACTGCGGGAAACTTCTCGATCCCACCGAGCTGATAAATCCACGAAGCGCGATCGATGGGTCGACGCCGGTCATCCGCGAGACAACCCACTTGTACATAGATCTACCGGCAATCCTTCCCAAGCTCCAGGAGTGGATCGCCGAGGCCAGCGTCGCCGGCAAATGGACACGCAACGCGATCCAGATGACGCAGGCGTGGATTCGCGACGGGCTGCGCGAGCGGGCGATCACAAGGGATCTCAAGTGGGGCATACCCGTTCCGCTCAAGGGATTTGCGGATAAGGTTTTCTACGTCTGGTTTGACGCACCGATCGGGTACATCTCGATCACGGCGACGCTCACCGACGATTGGGCCCAATGGTGGAAAAATCCAGACGAGGTCGAGCTATTTCAATTTATCGGGAAGGACAATATTCCCTTTCATACGGTTATTTTTCCGTCCAGTCTCCTCGGAAGCGGCGAGGACTGGACGATGCTCCATCATATGTCGAGCTCGGAGTATCTCAACTACGAGGGCGGGCAGTTCTCCAAGAGCAAGGGGATCGGCGTTTTTGGAACCGACGCGCGGGATACGGGAATCCCGGCGGATGTCTGGCGTTTCTACCTTTTTTACAACCGTCCGGAGACGAGCGACTACACCTTTACCTGGAGCGATTTTCAGGAGAAGGTCAACGGTGAGCTGATCGGCAATCTCGCCAATCTGGTCAACCGGACGCTTACGTTCCTCACCCGGTTCTACGACGGAGCGGTCGCGTCGATCGATCCGAACGATCGGACAAGTGCCGATTTTCGGCAAGAGGTTGCTGCCTACGTCACGCGAATTACCGAGAAAATCGAATGGGCCGGGCTCCGCGACGCGTTCCGCGAAGTGTTTGCACTTTCCAGTTTTGGCAATCGAACGTTTCAGGCCGGTGAGCCGTGGAAGACACGTAAAGACGATCCGGCGGGAACCCATCTCTTTTTGACAAACCTGGTGTACCTCGTCCGTGATCTGGCCATTCTTATCGAACCGTACCTCCCGGAAACGGCTCGACGGATACGCGCCATGCTTAGTTGCGGCGATCTTGTCTGGACCGACCTCGGGAATCCGGACGGCCTCAGCGCGATCGCGGCGCCGGAGATACTCTTTGAACAGATAGATGACGAATTGGTTGCGTCGATGCGCGAGCGCTTTAGCGGAAGTCAGGCGGAGCGGGCCGCCCGGGGGCAAGAGGCTGCGCCCTCCGAGGATCAAGCGGAACCGGAGCTAACGCCCGTCGAAGAGCAGTTTCGCGATCGAATCGATTTGCGTGCTGCCAGGATCATCGCCGTTGATCGACATCCCGAGGCGGATAAGCTGTACGTCGAGAAACTCGATGACGGATCTGGCAACGAGCGGACGATCGTATCCGGCCTCGTCGCGCACTACACGCCCGAGCAACTCCTCGGGCGGACAATCATCGTCGTCGCCAACCTAAAACCGGCCAAACTTCGCGGCATAAAAAGCGCCGGCATGCTGCTTGCTGCCAGCGCTACCGACGAGACGACCGGTTCGGAGACGGTCGAGGTTCTTTTTGTCGACCATCTTGAACCCGGCACACGCCTCGAACTCGAGGGCTACGTGCCCGCGGACCAGCCAAAACGAATCAAGATCGACGAGTTTTTTGATATACCGATTCGGACGACTGCGGGGCAGGTTTACGTCGGGGACGCGCGCTTGTTCGCGGGCGACCAACCGGTATCGACGAGTGTCGTTCAGGACGGTGCCGTTGGATAAAGTCGCCGCGGAGCGCGACGAGGCTGCGATCGCACTCGAAGCGACTGCGGCGCCATCGTTTTTGCAGAGCGACTGGTGGTTCGCCGTCAAAGCCGCGGGTGGTTGGCGTCCGTTCCGTTTTGACGCGGGCTGCGTACCCGACACCCTCGCGAACTCAAGCCAGGACTCACCCGCACCGGGCGACCCAAACGTAGCGCCCGGCGGGCTTATTCGGCGTATCGGCCCGATGTCGCTGGCCTATATTCCGTTTGGATTTCCAGGTCGGTGTGATCCAGTCATCGTCGCCGATGCCGTTCGGCGCGTATGTTCCGCAGCGCCGGAGCGGCCGGTGCTCGCGCGCTGGGATGTTCCGTTTCCGGTCGCGCGCTTTGACGAGAAGGGATTCCGGGGCGTGGGATTCCGACCGAGTCCGAGTCGGGTACAGCCTCCCGACACGGTGATCATCGACCTGCGTTTGTCCGAAGACGAACTTCTGGGCCGCATGAAGTCCAAAACGCGGTACAACATCCGTTTAGCGGCAAAACGAGGTGTGATCGTCGACCTTTACCGACCGAGCGATGTAGCGGCGGCCGACGCGTTTGTCGCCTGGTATCGCCTTTACGAGCAAACCGCCGAGCGCGATCGAATTACGATTCATTCGCAAGACTACTACCGCCGCGTTTTTTTTGGAGATGGAGTTGCCGGCGTAGATCAACCGGACCGCTCGCTGCTTCTCGCGCGTCACGATAACGACCTCCTCGGCGGAATCATCACCCTCCGCTTTGCCGGTACAACGACCTACCTCTACGGCGCAAGCGCCGAAATCAAACGTAACCTGATGGCGCCGTACCTCTTACAGTGGGAGGCGATCAGAGCCGCGCGTGCCGTCGATGATCACTGGTACGATCTGTTTGGTGTTCCGCCAAATGCCGATCAGGCGCATCCAATGCACGGTCTGTACCGGTTTAAAAGTGGATTTGGTGGCGTGTTCGTCCACCGCGCGGGGGCGTGGGATTTGCCTATACGCGCGGGCGGGGCCTTGGCGCTACGATCGGCTGAACGAGCGCGGGCGTGGTACCACTACTCGTTTCGCAAGCGAGGGGCGTAGCCGTGTGGCGATCCGTATTGGTCGTTGTGACGGTTGCACTTATGGCGAGCTGTGCCACCGGTACCGGTCCTCTTCCCCCCGGCGAATCGCCGCGGATCGTTGGAACGACCGGCTCCGAGATTACCGTCACGGACGACAACCCGCTGCTCGTCGAGATCGATCCGGGCGCCTTATCGCTCGCGCAAATCGATGCGTTTGTCGTTGAGGCTCTCGACGATTCCGGGGCGAGCGTTCAGCGCTGGGAACTCGCGCCCGATGACACGGTAGTCCTACCCGTGGATACGCTTGAGGACGGGACACGCTACAGCTATCAATTTCTGGCACGATCGGGTCGTCGGGAATATCCGTTCCTCGCCACGGTCTCGGTCGCGATCGATATGGGATTGCCGGAGCTCCGACCCTCAGTTTCCGAGCTCCCGTCTCTTCGCCGAGCCCCTCAGGTACGTTGGATGACGGTGAACGGCGAGGGCGTAGATCAATTCCGGCGAGGCGATTACCAGATTGAACTCTCGTTTGACGTTGCCGGACGGACACACGACGTACAGGTCGCCGCCGATACCGACACGTATGAGCTACGAGAACCGCTTGTCTCCGCGAGCGAGCTGCAACGTGGTATCGAGGCGACGTGGTCGGTCCGGGCAGTGAGCGCTAACGGCGTCCGCGGACCGATCGGTAGTGGAGAAATCGTCTTTGGGACCGCGACGATACAACCGCGCGCGGTCGTCGGAACCCGGGGGGCAACGATTGTCGATCGACCGATTCTCGCCTGGGAGGCGATTGACGGCGCAACACGCTATCGGATCTCCATGTGGAACGAAGCGAACACTCGCCGCGTTGAAGAAACCGTGGCGACACCACGGCTGACGCTCGAACCGGAAACGATTGAGGGGCTGTTGGAAGGATCAGACGAACGGGTTTTTAACTGGCAGGTTACCGCAGAAAGCGATTCGGGTGAAACGACGCGACCGTCCCCCGTCTACGTTCTCCGCTACCAACCGCTTATGCCGCCGTTTATTACGGTATCATCGATCGGCTCGCCGGTCAGCGTCATTCTCGGCGTCGCGGAAGATTCGGAACGTTTCCCGTTCGTCGAGCCGGACGAGCGACCCCAGGCCGAGATCGTCATTGAGCGAGCGTTTGCGATTGCGCGCGACGAGCTGTCAACGCGGATTGCCGCGGAGTTGTTTACCGCCGCGCTACGATCAAGCGCCGTTCGCGTTTCGGGATCGAGTCTCATCGAGGAAGCGTCCGACCGAACGCTCCTCGGGCTCGGAGAGCTCGAGTTTGGTCAGCAGTTCAGCCTCGTCGCGGCGACCGATGATGAGGGAACGGTGATTGCGATCGAACCCCGCGAGGGATATGAAGCCCATCCCGTCATCGGGATAACGTGGTACGGTGCGGTCTTTCTTGCCAACGCACTTTCCCTCCTCGAGGGACGGCATACCGTTTACGAGACCAATCGGACGGGAACGATTGCCCACCACGAGCGTGACGGGTATCGTCTCCCAACAGAGGCGGAATGGGCTTTTTCGGCGGCGCATACCGCAGATGGTTCCCGCGAGGTGATCAACCTGCGCGAGGATCGCGCGCTCGGACGCCTTGAACTCCGCTCCAGCAACTACTTTCGCAGTGGCGATCGCTGGGAATCGGTGATCGCGCCGTTTACCGATGCCGGTGGCCCCACCGTGCCGATCGGTGTGCTCGGTCCTGCTCAAGCGATCGGAGTCAACGACCTCTTTGGCAATGTCTGGGAATGGTGTTGGGATTGGTATGACCCGAGTTTGTATCAACGATCCGTGAACGGCGGTAATCCGCTCGGGCCGCGCGAACCGGTACCCGATCGTTACGGTCGACAGCTGCGCGTCGTGCGCGGAGGTGCGTGGAACACCCCACGCGTCGACCTCCGCACGACAAATCGTGGGGCGTTTGATCCGGCGACGGGAAGTCACAGCATCGGCGTTCGATTGGCCTACACGATCGTCGAGGATCGCTAGTTATCTCGCGGTAATAAAGGAGATTGATATCAAAGACTATCCACCGCCACGGGCGCTACAGCGATGGTTTTTCGTCCACTTTGTCGTCGACCTCTCGATCGCCGTACCCCTAATGGTCGTCCCGCGTGCGCTCCTCACGATGCTCGGTTGGTCGGTTGTAGACGTGGTCGCGGCGCGTCTTGTGGCGGCGGCGCTCCTGGCGATCGGGATCGAAAGCTTGCTCGCGCGGAACCGAACGCTGCTGGCGTTTCCGGCACTTTTAAATCTTAAGATCATCTGGAGCGCCGCCGCCCTTGTCGGGCTGATATGGTCAGCTGCGGCGGGAGCACACGGCCGACCGTGGAGTTTGTGGCTGTTCGTGGCTGTGTTTGGCGCGTTCCACCTCCTGTGGATCTACTGGAGAGTACGCGTCAAAGCCCTTATTGAATCCCAAACTCCTTCTCGAGTCTCTCGTAGTAGTTGATGACTTTACGGACGTGTTTACGTTTCTCATCGTACGGCTTGTATGAGAACGATCGTTTAAATCCGTAGATCGTCATGTCTTTGAGTTGGTTGGGTGATATCGAAAAGTTTGTGAGGGCCAGGTTGATCTCGTCCGTGACCGTTGTGTGCGAAACAAGGCGGTTATCGGTACACAGACTCACGGATAGCTTGTTGTCGAGCATTTTGCCGAGCGAGTGATCGGCGACCGTTTTTAAGTCGGGCGACGTCTGCATATTGCTGGTGATACACACCTCGATCGTTGTGCGATTCTCGGCGATGTAATTCACGAGCTGTTGAATGTAGCGCTCCTTATCGAGAATCGCCTCGTCGCGAATGTGGGCGGGATCAAAGAGGCGTAATCCATGGCCGAGGCGGTCGGCGTGTAGCAGCGTTATCGCTTGAAAGATCGATTCCGGCCCATATGCTTCCCCGGCATGAACGGTCTTGTTGAGAAAGTGTCGATGCACGTAGTCGAACGCTTCCTGATGGTCACCAGCCGGATATCCGTACTCGCTTCCGGCCAGATCAAACGCAACGACCTGGATGTCCGTTTCGTTGCGAAGCTGGACCGTGGCGCGGGCAAGCTCGCTCGAAGCGAGCTGGATGATTTCGTCCGACGATGAATAGCGATGTACGTCGCTAAACGCCCGGTAGAACCGCGAAAAGTTTGGCGCGAAGAAACGCATCGCGATCACGATAATTCCGTAATCGAACTCCGGATCACCCTCCGGAATTGACGCGTTTATCTCCGACCGAGCGCGCTTGAGACCGTCGTCGACTGCGGTCATAACCTGCAGGAACGACATCTCCTCGCTCATGTGTAGCTGAGGAGCAAAACGAACCTCGAGGTGACGTACCCCCTCGGCAAAGTTATCGATCGCGAGCTCGTAGGCGATTTGGGCGAGGTACTCCGCCCGCTGCATCACTTTGTTGGTCAGCCCAAAACCGCGCAGATACTCGTCGAGATTGGCGTACTCTTCTTTAAACACCAGTTCATTGAGACCTTCGCTGGTATAGGAGGGAAGTTCGATCTTCTCTTCTTTAGCGAGATCGATAAGAGTCGTTAAGCGAAGACTCCCGTCGAGGTGAACGTGAAGGTCGGTTTTTGGTATCCGGGCGATAAAGTCGTCGGGGTATTGTGTCATAGGACAATAATAGCGAGCATAGGGCCAATGCCGCTACTGCGTGGAGTTCTGGCGACAGTTTTTCTCGTTATCGCCGCTCTGGCCAGTCCCGGCGAAATAGAGATCCTGATTCGGACCTATCCGCGTGACGCCTCGCTCTGGTTGGCCGCCGATGACCCGTGGGACGAGCCCGGACAAGCGATTAATCCCGACACTGTATCCGATGGCTACCGCGTTTACAAAATCGATGATTCGACTCGCGCGATCTTTATTCGCGCCGACGGTTATCGGGACCGTGCGCTATTTCTCGACGGTCACGCGCGCTCCGTAGCGCTTGACGTACGCCTGGAGAGACTCGGGGGCCCGCTCGAGCTCGTCGGCGATGTTCCGACCGGGAGCGCTCCAAAGAGCGTTGCGTTTACCAACAATCGCGAGCTCGTTGTCCCTTTGTTACGTGACGGGGGAGCCGACCGCCTGCGCATCGATTCGGACGGGATCCGCAGGATCGGGCGACTGCGCCCTCCGGAGCGGTGGGCCGACGCCCATGGATTTGTTGAGGCGCTCGTTCTGCCCGATCGCGGAGAGGTGCTTATTTCACAAATGACGACCGATACGGTGCACGCCTTTGGCATCGAAGATGGATCGTATCTTCGAACCCTGGCCTCCGGTGGTAGTTGGCCCAAGGTGCTGGCCACGGGGATCGATCAACAAAAGATTTGGGTCTCAAACTGGGCGTCGGGTACGATCACGGAGATCGACTACCTGACGGGAGAGCTGTTGATGGATGTAGCTGTCTCCGGTACGCCGCGTGGTATCGCCCTGGATCCGGATCGCCGGCACATCTGGGTCGGCATTTTCTCGACCGGTGACATCGAGGTCTACGACCGGAGAACCGGTCGACGTACCGCGGTCGTGGATCTTCCGGCGGGTGCGGCGCGTCATGTGGTCTTTGGCGACGAAGGTCGCGTGTACTTTACCGATATGTTTCGCGGAAGCGTCGGTCTCGTCGATGGACTTCGTGGACGACTCGTCCGCGAGGTCCAACTCGGCAGCAACCTCAACACCTTGGTGTACGACCCAGTCGGTCGCTATCTGTTTGTCAGCGAGCGCGGCGTAAACAACGCCGAGTCGTATCTCCTGCCGGGACCGAGTTTCGGTCGTATTTTTGTTCTCGATGCGCGTACGCTGCAAACCGTACAGGTCGTCTGGGGACAAAACCAGCCGACCGGTCTAGCCGTCTCTCCGGACGGTCGCTTTCTGGCGGCAAGCGATTTCCTCGATGACAACCTCAGCGTGTATCGGATTGACGACGAATATCGGTGAAGAAAGGCCGTAACTCGCCATAAAACTGCTCGCCGCGGTCGAACTCGTTCCTGAACATACCAAACGACGCCGTCCCCGGTGATAACAGCAGAATCGCCGTTCGCGCGTACTCCACCGCTCGCCGACGAGCGTGGGTAACGGCGGGACCAAACTGGGCAAAGGGACCGACGGTAGTCGCCGACACATCTCCGCTCTTCGCGACGAGTCGATCGGTGGCGGTTCCGGCGAGCAGAACCACCTCTCCACCCGACTCTTCAACGAGCCGAAACGCCCGCGACAACGGCGACAGATCGAGGTTTTTGTCGGTCCCGCCGGCGACGAGGACGATCGGAGCGTCGGGGAAAGACGTGCGATAACTCAAAACCGCCGCTTCGGTCGCCTCAGGAATCGTCGCGGCAGTATCGTTGACGCAGACGACCTCACCGATATGACCGATCGTCTCCATGCGATGGGCAACCCCGGTAAACGTCCGAACTGACGAGGATATCGCCCCGTACGGTACGCCGCAATACGCAGCGGCGGTCGCGGCCATGGCCAGGTTGTGCCGCATATGCGTTCCGGGAAGGGCGAGGTCGTCGGGGAGTGACGGGCCGCGATCGACCGGAACCTCTGAATCGACAACGATAATTCTCTCCTCGTCGATCGCGAGCTCTCGGGCTTCGTTGACAAAGCTCCGGCCCCACGAGTCGTCGGGAAAGATGCAGACGCCGTCTTTGGGAACTGCGTGGTATATCCAGCGTTTATCGGCAACGTAGAGATCCATTGAACCGTAGTAATCCTGATGGTCGCGAAAAATGCTCGTAATCGCCGCGACCTGAGGGCGGAGGACGGGGGAAAGAACGGGATCGTCGGAAACGCCGTTGTACTCCCGGCAAAATCGAAGATCGCCGAGTTGGAACGACGATAGTTCGAGCACGACCGGAGTGGATTCGGAGAGTGTATCGGCGAATACAAGCGGCGAAATCGTGATGTTTCCCCCGAGTTTGGTATCCGGATAGTGCTGTGAAAGAAGATGGGCCGTCGCTCCCGCCGTCGTGCTTTTTCCCTTGGTCCCCGTTATCGCCACGAGCGGTCCCCGCGATTTGTACTCCGCGAGAAAAAGAGCGATATCGGTCGTCACGGCGCGAGAACGAAGCAGGAACGGATTTGATCGCGGTACGGCCGGGTTTTTCACGACGAGGTCGGCGCGGTCGAAGTCCTCCGCTTCGTGCCTGCCGAGCACAAGTCGGACATCTGTGGGGAGCTGCTCGAGTGACGGACGGAGGACCTCTTCGGAACGGGTATCGGTCACGACGCATTGCGCGCCGCGGGCTGTCAAATACCTAACCGTCGCGAGACCACCACCGTGTAATCCGAGTCCCATCACGAGGACGCGTCGGCCGTCTAAGCTATTGATTGTCACCGGTGATGACCTCGAACTCTTTCATGTCGTGGTCGTTTAAGTACACGTCGAGGCCGACGTCGTTCCAGGTCGAGAACCAATCATCAGGCACCATCGCCTTGATACGCAAGAACGAATCCGACCCCTCGGAAAACTCGCTTTCGCGGAGAACACTCTGTATCTCTTCGAGATGTGGTTTGAGAAAGTGCTTTACGCGGTGGTGGAACGGCACCGCTCGTCGCCGCGCCTCGAGGTCGACTGCAAGCGGGGTGTGTGTCACCGTGCGGAACTTGCTCGACAGTGGATAGTACGGGTACAGCCGCTTTCCCTTGGGGATAAACAGCTTTGAGAAAAACTTGGTCAGATCCGTATCGAGCCAGATACCCTGAACAAAGTACCCGCGGCCCGTCTCTCCGATCCAGGTTTCTGAGATAAGTTGCTCTACGTCGAATCCGCTTAGCTTGCCGTCCTCGGAGTGTACCGACTTGATCGGAACAAAATCCGACTCGACGATCAGCTCGTTGGTTCGATACACGGCGGTGGTATCATTACTTCCGCGCTCGACCACTTCGTGGGTTTGCGGTCGAAACACAAGGTCGAGTCGCATCATGTAGACGTATGTCTCTCCGGCGACGCGAAAGACCTGAAAGAACGTCGGACGGAGAATTTCCGCGGGGTCAAATGTGTAGGTAAGCCCGCGAAAGAGATCGGGAAGTCGTTTTTGCAGCTGGTCGACGACCGTCTTCAGCGTGGCAATGTAGGTTTTGGACGGTGTCGTTATGCGGACGTCGTGGTGGATTGGAAACGACGGTACTTCAAAGAACTCGTTGGTCTTAAGAAAAAAGTCCTCGGATTGGTTGAAATGGCGGGTATACGGCGGAGCGACGTTCGTTTCGCGCTGTAGCACCTCGTTGATTCCCTGATCGGTGTAAACAACGGGTATCGAGCCGCCGATCTGTTCCATTCGCAACAAATTACTTTGAAACGCTGGGGCGTGCAAGGGTGACAAACTTGTGAAAGCACGGTCGTCGGGCTACATTTGAGCTATGATCTCTACCCGGTATCTCGTCTTCGTCGTCGTTATCGCTCTCGTCGCGGGATCGTTCGTCGGCGCGCAGAATCAAGAATCGTTCGCGTTTATCATTTACGCCGAGGGATTCGATATGTCGATATACCGCAACGAGGAGTTGACTACCTATGACGTTCTTGTGGACGACGTCATCGGAATGCCGCTCCTGCCGGGAGATCTGGTACAGACCGATGCGGGGACATTTGTCGAGATCCAGGTCATGCCGTCGCGAACGGTGATCAAAGTCGCCGAAAACACGACCTTTGAAATCGAACAAATCGGGGGCGAAGGCGGCGGAACCTTTAACATGAGCTATGGTCGCGTGCGGGCTCGCGTCGAGCGTCTGACCCGATCCGATCCGTTTCAGATCAGGGGTCTTACGGCCGTTGCCGGCGTTCGGGGCACGGACTTCGGGTACGACCTGGTTGTCGAACGTGAGGCTGCCCAAGAACTCCAGACGAAAGTATACGTTTTCGAGGGCGAGGTGGATGTTACCGAGCCGGTACGCGGCGCCGCGCCCGCCGACGATCAAACTCAGGCGATCCGGATTGGCGCGAACGAAATGGTTGCCGTCGTGACCGAGGTTCCGGATGAACTTGCCGCCGCCGCGGATGCGGCAATCACCGGTGAGCCGATCGATCCGGTCGCACCGAGCGCGGTACGCCCGCAGGTTGAGCAAGTGGTTTTTGAGCGGCAAACGATCGAGCGCGATATCCAGGAGTTCTGGGAGGAACAGGCGTTCCGAGAGGAACCGGTGGATCCCGGGCTCGTGGAGGAGGCGTTCCCCGGTATCACGGCGCGCGTTCAACGACTGTCCGAAGAACGGGCGCGCTACGAAGAGCTGCAGCGGCTTCGACGGGAGGGTCTCCTTACTCCGACGGATGAGTTGCTTGCCGAACTCGGAGTAGAGCGGGAGGAGCAGCGCGAGGCGGAGCAAATCGCGCTCGGTGAGCCACTGCCGGATGAGCGCGTGCGCCGCATCCTCGGACCGGTTGACGACCTGACGATATCTCAACAGAGCATCGTCGCCGGTCATTGGCTCGTGGGTGCCGGTATCCTGCTCGAGACGGTCGGCGCAATCGTGGCCTGGAACGATGGCTCGTTTGATAGCGGCGACGATTTTGCCGCCGGCGGACCGGGCCAGGGTCTCATGGCCGGGGGTAGCGTCTTTATCACCTCGGGGTTGGTGAGTTACCTGTTCGGACTACTCAGCCGGTAGCGCTTCGCGCTCCAATATAATCGGATCCAAATCGTCGATAACGCGAGTTACGAGCGATTCAATCTCCCAGGCACGGTCTACGCGCCTCAGCTGTAACTCGTCGCGTACAAGTGACCGAAACACGTAGGTCCCCGTGTCCGAACCCTCCGGTCGCCAGATCGTAAACTCCGCGATCGCCCGCGCTTCAGTTTCGGTCTGATACACGATCGTAATCGTTACCGCGTGTACACCGTACGGAAGACCGTCCTCGGGACGACCCGCTGCGATCCACTCCTCGACCGAGACCAGCCGTCCCCCTTCTCCGTAGGCGGTCTGGACACGATCAACGACAAAAACATCGGTGACTTCACGGATGCGCTCTCGGGCGACACCTCGGGCGACGATTTCGGCCATGAGAGTGTGATCCAGATCGGTCCACGCATCGTAAAACAGGTCAACCACTTCTCGAACTTCGAGACCGGTCGTAATCGACGGTTGCAGACTTCGGCGAACGATCGTCGCAGGGATTGAGAGGACAAGAAGGACTGCGACCGTTATCGCGAGGACGCGAGTTCCGTATCGTCGGCGAAACGCCTTTCGTTGTTCGCGTCGACCTGTCCTGGCAAATGACTCATTCGCCGCGGCCCGCCTTTGATCGAGGACCTCAGTACTCGTGTTGGTCTCGACGACGTGATCGCCGCGGGGACCCCACAAGTCGGCGAGACGGTCGTGGGATTCGATATCTCGTGCCACGGTTCCGGTGAGAACGCCGTCAATTAGCTCCGCGATCGGCGTGCTAATCGCCGGTTGGAGCATATGGAGTGGTTCTTTGCGCGCCGAGCTATGGCAGCGCTCGACCCCCGCAACGGTCGTTCCGCTACACACCGGCGCGCCGGCGAGCGCGCGGAAGACAAACGCGGCAAGCTGGTACAACTCGGCGTCCATACCCGAAAGGTGGGGGTGACGATAGGGGAACGAAACGCGCCGGCGATGCTCGAGCGGGAGGGCGGCGTTGATCCGATCGGCCAGCTCACGGCGGAGGAGGAGTACCGCTCCGTCGTCGGTAAACGCGTTGGTCTGCGCGTTGCAGAGTACAAGATCGTGGGCAAAGGAATGGCGGGTACTCGCGAGTAAGACGCCGAGCATCTCACGGAGCCGCGAGCTTCCGGGTTCCTCCTCATCTATTGCCTCAAGAAACGTCGTCGCGTTGGCGATCGGTGGACCACAGAGATAGAGCTCGTTGGACCGCTCGATCATCTTTTGGACAGGCCACCGAGAGTATCGGTCGCCGTGAACGATCATTCCGCCGTGCATCGTCGCGGCCGCGAGTTGTTGCGCGCCGAAACCGCGTGAGCTAATCCCGGTGGGGACGGCGGTATAGGAGACACCGTCAAGCTCGATCGATATTAACAAAGGGGACAAATCGTCGGACATGTTATGGGCCATTAATACTCAGATGTAGGCGATTGACGCGAGTGCAACGCTCCCGGTATCTCCCTCGTACTCCGTGTCGAATATACCACGAGCGAGTACCGATGGCCGAGCGTTACGGCCGGCGAGGATGTGCCCGACCGCGATCGTCGCCAGCGAACGAACCGGACGCTCCATCGTCGCTATGTTCTCGAGAATGCGCTCCCCGGGAGAGGTCATTAAAAGACGGACGATCTGACGCGATCGACCGTCGGTCTCTTCGATACTGGCGAATCCGCTGAGGTTTGCGCCGAGAACGGTGATCGTCGATCGGTCGCGCATCGATTTTTTTATCTCATGGGCGACATCACCGAGGCGATGCGGCGGGACGCGACCCAGCAGGATCGGCACGATGGGGACCGGCCCAAATAAATAGTGGATCGGCGGGAGAAGGAGCTCGACGCTGTGATTGGCGAGATGGGCAAATTCGTCGATACGGAATCCCGCCGCCGTCCCGGTCAGCTGCGCGCTCGTCTCCACGTCAACCGGAAGTTCACCAAATGGCGTGGCAAACGAAGACGACTCCGGTAGCAACGCATCCGTCACGCCGTCGGTATCCGGCGGAGCGATCACGTACACTACTTCCGGACGATTGAGACTACAGGCGCGCATGCTGATCCCGAGATACGGGAGGGTAAACTGGTAGCCACCAAACGGGGCGATTACAACCCGCGCGACCCCCGGGGGCGTATCGGAATCGAGGATCGCGCGTTGGAGCATCGCGCGGAGCGTTTCCGGATCGCCGGAATAGTAGATGTCTTCACCAATTGTCGCTCGTACCATATGGAGACTCTTCACGACAGTATCGTCGGTTAACAGCGTGCGATGCAAACGGTTCTACAGGCTCCCGCCAATACCCAGGCGAGCAAGTCGATCGTTATCCAGGACCGCCGAGATGTTTTTCTCTTGCGTTGGTAACACCAGACCTACCGGTCCTTCACGCGGTCGGCGAAGGTACTTGACCTGCGTATAAAAAAGGTCCGCGCGTCCGGAGCTGCGCGCCTTGGAGAAGAAAACCGCCAGATTTCCGGCATCGAGAAGTACGTCGAGCGGTACGCTTTTGCCGGGTTTGTTGCGAATAAACACGTACCCACCGGGAACATCCCGTGTGTGCAGCCACCAGTCGTTGCCGCGTACCGACCGACGGAGGAGATGGTCGTTTTCGCGGGCGTTTCGACCGACGATTATCTCGAAGCCGTGAGAGGTAAACCGGAGACCGACGACCTCCGATTCTCGTTGTGAGCGTCCGTCGCGCTTATTTGGAAGCTCATCAAGAAGCATCCGAAGCTCGGCGTCGGAAAGCGAATCGATGTGTTGCTGTCGCTCGCGCGTCGCTCCTAAGCGAGACTCAACGTTCTGCGCCAGTTCGGCGAGCCTCGTCGTGTTCTCGCGCAGGTTTTTGGCTTTCTCGTAGTAGAACGAAGCGTTTGCGCTCGCCGATCGTCGCGGATCGAGTTCTATCCGCAGGTCGCGCATGTCTTCCTCGTAATCCTCGACGTCGACAAACTCGGCGCCCTTTGAGATACGGTGTACGTTGGCGAGAATGAGATCGCCGTACCGGCGGAATTGATCCGCGTTCGAACCACCACCTGCGCCTTTTTTTACCTCGGAGTAGCGAGTCTCCAGCCGCCGAATCTCTCGTTCGAGCGTTCGTCGACACGCTGTTATCAAGCGCTCTCGGTCGCGTTGCGATTCCAACGCGGCGTACGAGGCGGCGACGTATTCGTTAAAACTCTGACGATGGTCAAAATCACGTACCGGGCGAGCGGGACGATCCGTCTGCGGTGGATGAGGGATAAAGCGGGCCCCCGAGATGATTCCCTCGTTTGGTTTCCTCAGCATCGCGTCGAGAATCGTTCCGTCCGTTTCCGTGACGATGACGTTGGCCCGCGTGCCCCAAAGGCGCAAAAAGAGAGACAGTTCCGTCGTATTACGGCGCAGCGAGAACTTGACGATGCGATCGTGATGGACGTGGACGACGTCGGTTATCTGGGCGCCGTTTACCCGGGAATGAAGAAACTCCTCAAAGCGTTGATGGCTGCGCTTCGAGCGAGGCCCACCGGAGCGATGAAACCGTACCCAGGGATGCTCGAGACATACGCGAATCCAGCTTGCCTGACCATGACCATAAATCGAAAAATACAGATTCTTAAAATCGGACTGGATGACTTTCTGGATATACCCACCCGTGATCGAGAGTTCCGATACTATCAGATCAACTTCCGAGGCGTTTAAGGACATGCGCGGCGATACGCCTCAAGGTCACCCGTTGAGAAGAGAACCAATTCGACCCGGCGCATTCGATCGGGTGGTGCGGTTTGTAGCTGCGCCTCGATCCGGTTTGTGATGATTTGAAACGCCTGGATCTTGGGGAATCCGTATACGCCGGTCGATATGGCCGGAAAGGCGATCGAGTCTATCGTTCCGTACTCCGGGGCGAGCGCGATCGCAAAACAGGAATCGACCGCCTTCGCCAAGAGTTCGGATTCGAGCTCGTGACCACCGCGCCAAACGGGGCCAACGGTATGAATCACATAACGCGCGAGTAAGTCCCCGGCCGTTGTTATCGCTGCCCGCCCGGTTGGTAGACCCTCCGGCCAATCACTCGCGCGCAATTCTTGACACGCTTTGAGAATTGCGGGTCCGCCGGCGCGATGGATCGCACCATCGACGCCGGCGCCGCCCAAGAGACTCGAGTTAGCCGCGTTTACGATCGCTGCGACCGGCCGTTGGGTGATATCGCCGACGAGAACTGAGAATCGTGGATCAGCCATCCCGCAAAAACTGTAACACAAAGGGACGGAGCTCGGCGACGAGATAGAGTGATCCGGTCACGATCACTTTCTCTCCGGGTATCGTTTTTGAGAGCGCGTGGTCCAATGCGGTTGCGGGATTCCGCTCGAGTCTGACAGCGACGCCCGCTTCCTTGAGGCTCGCAGCGACGAGCTCCGGATTCTCCGGTTTAACCACTCCACCGCGACAGACGTACACAATCGCGTGTGCACCGGCCAGCACCCGGGCAAGCTCGGCGAGCCGCTTGCCGCGTGAGATGCCAAATACCACCACGGGTCGCTCACTCTCGATATCGGCGAGGAGGCGCGTGAGGCTTTCCGGCGTGTGAGCGCCATCGAGAATTACGCGACCGATCGTCTCGCCGCGGCCAGGCAACGCCGTCGTCTGAACCACGCGTGCAACCGCGGAAGGAGAAAGTTCGATTCCAATCGTAGAGGCGGCAGCGCGGGCAAGAGCTATGTTTCCGTATTGGACGCTTCCCGACATAGCCGGCTCTATCGGCGGATCGACCGCGTCTACGACGGTAAGCGGGGCAGCTCGCTCCCTGGCGATTGCCCCGAGCGTTGTTGTGACCGGTTTGTGCTGGCGCGCCGATAACACCGGGATTCCCGCCTTGATGATCCCTGCCTTTTCGGTCGCGATTTTCTCGAGTGTGTCTCCGAGATAATCGGTATGTTCGAGTTCGATTGGCGTGATAATCGCCAGCTGTGGTTGGCAAACGTTTGTCGCGTCGAGACGGCCGCCGAGTCCCGTCTCGAGCACAACCCAATCGCAGCCCGCCGCATCAAACAAGCAAAAGGCCAGGGCGGTAAGGAGTTCAAAGGTGGTCGGGAGCTCATCTTCTTCCGTCTCGTTCGCTATCGCCTCCTCAACAACCTCCCACACGCGGCGGCTCTCCCGCGTTAGTTCGGCCTCGATATCTGCATAATCCGTCCCGACCACACCGTAGGGGGGCACGACCGTAAAGCGTTCGCGGTAGTCGACGATGTGCGGGGACGTATAGAGACCGACGCGGGCACCGGAGGCGGCGATAAGGCCGGTCGTGTAGGCGGCGGTTGAGCCTTTCCCTTTTGATCCGGCGATATGAACGGTCGGCGTGGGTGGTACGCCACCGAGTTTTTCCATAATCGTGTGCATGCGATCGATGCGGTATTGCCGAATGTTAGGGCGGATTCGCTCGTAATTAGCTCGCGACTCAAACAAGGCGAACGCGTGTTCGGGGGTCCATGAGATCGGGTTCGGCGCGTTCATGATTCCTAATCCTTGGATCGATCACGAAGGGCGGCGGCGTGAGTATAAAATCCCTCGTAATCGGCGAGAACGGTGACATGGCGATGTATATCGTCGTATCCGTTTGCCGTCATATCGACAACTGAAACTCGTTTCTGGAAATCACGCACTCCGACCGCACTATAGGTTTTTGCCCAGCCGCCGGTCGGTAGTACGGCGTTTACGCCGGTGGCGTAGTTGGCGAGGCTAAAGGCGGTATAGGGGCCGATGAGGATCTCGCCGGCGTTACGAATCGCATCCGCGTGATCTCGAGCGTTCGTGCCGTGTATCAGGAGGTGCTCGGGCGCAAACTCGTTTACGATTTCTACCGCTTCCAACCAGCTGTCGGTGAGAATGACGCCACCGTATCCGGCAAACACGTCGATGAGGAACGTTCGTCGCGGCTCGGGGACCGATCCCGTCCGCTCGGCGATCTCCTCTTTGACGCGGGTCGCGAGTTCCGCTGAGTCGGTTACCAGAAGAGCCGCCGAATCGCTGCCGTGTTCAGCCTCGATCATCAGATCGAGCGCCACGAGGTGCGGATCGGCGGTCTTGTCGGCGAGTACGATCGATTCGCTTGGACCGGCCGGGAGGCCGACGTCTACCGCCTCGGATACCAGGTGTTTGGCAGCGGCAACGTACGCGCTCCCGGGACCGATGATCTTGCGGACCGGCGTTACCGATTCGGTACCAAACGCGAACGCGGCGATCGCTTGCGATCCGCCGATACGGTATACCCGTTCCAGGCCACAGAGCTGGGCGGCATACAACACCGCGGGATCGACGGTACCGTCGATCCGAGGTGGTGTCGCAACCGCGAGGTCGGGTACGCCCGCGAGGGCGCCGGGCACCGCCAACATGTACATCATCGATGGAAAGCTTCCGCGCCCGCTCGGAACGTAGAGTCCGACGCTGTCCAAGGGTGTCACCCGTTCGCGAGCGATAATGCCCGGGCGTACTTCAATCGGTTCCGGATCCGATTCGACCTGCGCCATGTGGAAGGTACGGGTATTCTGGACCGCATATTCGATCGCCTCCCGAACTTCCGACGATAACGCTGACTGCGCGGCGGAAAACTCAGACTCGGATACGGCGATCGGAAGGCCGCCGATATCGGCGCCGTCGAACTTTTGGGTGTAGCGTCGAAGCGCGGCATCGCCGTCTTCTCGCACGGCGTTGACGATCGGCTCGACGATCGGAATGAGTTCCTGGATGTTGAGTTGCGCGCGGGCGAGGAGTTTCTGACGAACGTCCTTGTTAGTCTCACGCCACCGGTAGGTGTTGATCTTCATCAGGCGCCATCATACCACGGCGGCGATCGTCTCGGTAGCATTCGGGCGGAGGTCAAATCAAACGCCAGCAGAAAAAAACTCTGGACCAGAATACCTACGCCGTTGCCGAGAAGGAACGGGTCGGTTCGAAACACAACGCAAATGCCCACGCCAACGAGGATATACAGAACATCGAGCTTGGCGTTGACCACGAGCAGGCGTCGTAGTCTCAGCGCATCAGCGATCATGTGGTCCTCATCGGGCGTCGCGATGGAGATGCGCTGCGCGCGGCGGAGGCCGCTGAGACTAATGACGGCGTCGACAGCACCCCAGATTATCCACTGCAATCCGATCCCTTCGATCAACGGCGGCGAGGTGAGGACGAGGACAACGCCGACGGCGATCGAGCCGACGCTCCATTTGAGGAGGCGGGTAGAGATCTTCCAGATAGCGGTGGATAAGTCGACCACGGACCAACGATAGTAGAAACCGTTCCTCATTGCCAACTAGGTCCGACTGGCAGGTCAAACCCGATCCATGATACCGTCTCGTTCACCAAGGGACGAAGGATAAAGGAAACGAGAATGGTTATTAAACCGATGATTCGTAACAACGTATGTATGAACGCGCACCCGGAGGGCTGTCGTCGGGCGGTTGCCGAGCAAATCGAGTACGTTCGGAAACAAGCTCGAACCAAGGGTCCGCAAAACATCCTGATAATCGGAGCATCCGCAGGATACGGTCTCTCCTCAAGAATTGCCGCCGCATTTGGATGGGGGGCACGAACCATCGGGGTATCGTTCGAAACACCGGCCAAAGGTTCGAGAACCGCGTCAGCCGGCTGGTATCTCGATCGATCGTTTATCGAGTTTGCGCGCGAAGCGGGAATAGAGGCCGAGAGCGTCATTGCCGACGCGTTCTCTCACGAAACCAAACAGCGCGTTGTCGAGCTGGTCCGCTCAATGATGGGGACCGTCGACCTGGTCGTTTACAGCCTCGCCTCCGGCGTCCGCGTCGATCCCGATACGGGGGAGATGTACCGCTCATCGCTTAAAACGATAGGCGAGCCGTACAAATCACGAACCCTCGACATAAAAAGCGGTGAACTTGGAGAGTCGACGATCGATCCGGCAACGGAACAGGAAATCGATAACACCGTCCGCGTTATGGGCGGCGAAGACTGGAAGCTTTGGATCGATGCTCTCGATGAAGCGAATCTGCTTTCCGATGAGTTTACGACCGTTGCGTACTCGTACATCGGGCCACGCGTGACGTTTCCGGTGTATCGGGACGGTACGATCGGCAAGGCAAAAGAGCACCTCGAGGCGACCGCCCGCGAGATGAACGCGCGCTTTGCCAACGGACGGTGTTACGTGTCGATCAACAAGGCCCTCGTGACGCGCGCCAGCGCCGTTATTCCCGGCGTATCACTCTACCTCGCGATTCTCTATCGGGTGATGAAGGCAAAAGGCGTCCACGAAGGAACGATCGAACAAGTCGACCGGCTCTACCGCGAACGGCTGTACGGGGGGGCGGATCTCCAACTCGACGACAAGGATCGAATACGGATCGACGATTGGGAAATGCGCGATGACGTCCAGGAGGAAACGATGGACGCCTGGGGACGCGTTACCCCCGACAATCTCGCGGACTACGCGGACGTCGAGGGATTCCGTTCAGATTTTCTCAAAGTTCACGGTTTTGGGTTTGACGGGATCGACTACGACCGTGACGTCGACGTTTAAAGCACGCCCTCAAGATTAAGTAGCTGGCTTTTGATCGTTCGACCGCGCTCTTCGCTGACCGTTCGTCGCGCATATGAACCGATGTCGCCGCCCGCTCTAACGATCCGATGGCACGGAACGATTATAACGACGGGATTGAGGCCAACGGCGTTTCCGACGGCTCGGGCCGCATCACGGCGACCGATTTTCTGCGCGAGCGTGCCATAGGACATCGTGGCGCCATAACCGATTTTCTGCATGCGGTGCCATACCGCCTGCTGAAACTTTGTACCCGGCAGATCCACTGACAGCGTAAAACCGGTTCGTCGCCCGGCGAAATACTCGTCCAGCTGATACTCCAGTTCTCCACAGGCGTACTTGTTTTCCTCCCACATGTCGCGCGGGAGAGAACCACGGATATCGCGATAACTGAGGGCGTGAACGGTACCGCTGCGATCAACGGCGGCGTGCAGATCCCCTACCGGCGAACGGTAGGTATGAGTGTAGAGATACTCCACAGAGCCAATCGTACCATCGCCGTTTTGGGGCATCAAGATCCGCGACGGGCCCGCCCGACGAGGTAATCGCGTAACTCAGCGATACCGATACCGCTTGTCGCCGAACAGCGAAGAAGCTTGGTATCGTCGGGGATGTGATCCCGAATTTCAAACTCGGGTATATCTCCGTCGTCGACGAGGTCGCACTTGTTGAGAACTACCATGCGCTGCGATTTCGTCGCGCCGATCCTCCCGAGTATCTCCGTCGTCGTCTGAAGGTGTTCCGCTCGAAGTCGGTTCGCGGCGTCGAGTACGATAAGGATGACGTCGGCCTCGATCGCCTCCTCGAGCGTCGAATGAAACGCCTCTATCAGCTCGGGCGGAAGGCGATCGATAAATCCAACCGTGTCGGAGAACACCAGTTCCGTCGTCGAATCGGGCTTGAGACGGCGGGTGCTTGGATCGAGCGTTGCGAATAGTCGGTCGACGGCGGCTACGCGGGCGTTAGTGAGAGCGTTGAGAAGCGAGGACTTACCGGCATTGGTATAGCCGACAAGTGCGACCCTAAACGTCGACGAGCGGGATGAGCGGGACCGGGCGCGATGACGGGCAACGCGATCGAGTCCGCGACGAGCGCGATGTACGCGATCAGCGAGAACACGTCGGTCGACCTCGATTTGCTTCTCACCCTCGCCGCGAGCAAGTCGACTTCCACCGCCCTGGCGGGAGAGGTGCTGCCACATACCGGCGAGATGCGATTGGGCGTATCGGGCCCGCGCGAGCTCCACCTGCAGCTGCGCTTCCCGACTCCGGGCACGCCGCGAAAATATCTCCAGTATGACCGCGTGTCGATCGTAGACCTCGGTACCCGCCCGTCGGGCCAGATTGCGTAGATGAACCGGAGAGAGGGGCAAATCGAAGAGGATTATCGCGGCGTTGCGTTCTGCCGCAGCGGCGATGATACGATCGGCCTGGCCCGATCCGATATAGAGCGCTGGATCGATCGTTCGAATGTGTACGACCTCCGACCCCACGGGAACGATACCCGCGGCGCGGCACAGACCGGAAAGCTCCTCGAGACCGATGAGGGCTCGTTCACGGGTTCGGTCGGGAGCGAAAAACGGGCCAACCAAGTACGCCTGGTTGACCCGCTGCTGGTTTGTTCTATTGGTTTTAGAAACGGATGTATGGCTACTACTCAATAATCGCTCGTATCGCCGGTTCGGGGGTATCGACGTCGATGTAGAAGTCGAGCTGGACAACGTCGCTCACGTTTCCGAGGCGGTCGACGGCGCGGGCGCGAATGATGTGAAAGCCCGGTTCATCAAACGTAACGGCTTCGCTGTACGTGATAAACTCCTGTCGGTCGATCGAAACGTGGATTTCGTCCACGCCGGAAATCTCGTCACTTGCCCGTACCACAAAACGGTTTCCGCTCGACGTGTAACGGTCACCCTGAACGATCGTGAGGGACCGTTGCGGCACGATCCGAACCACGGGAGGGGTATTATCGACAAATCCGCGAACGGTGTAGGTCTCGGATCGGTTCCCGACGTTGTCCTCAGTGTAGGCATAGCCCTGATGCTCGCCTTCTTCGTCGATAAAGGCTACGTCCTCGTAGCGAAAGAAATTACGGTTGTCGAGGCTGACGTATATTCCGTATACCCCCGAGCGTTCGTCGCTCGCACTGAGAATTATTTCCGTGTCTCCACGCATATACGCGATATCGCCGTCGACAAAAGCCGCACCCTTGGCCGTCGCCGATAAATCGGGCGGGGTGTTATCGATGACGACGGTGTACACTCTCTCCGCTGAGACGTTGCCGGTCATGTCCGTCGCGCGATAGGTGATCGTGTGCCGACCTTCTTGATCTACGCGGATCGGGTCCTCGTATACCATCGTTTGGCCGCCGTTGATGCTGTACTGAATCTCGTCGAGATTCGTTTCCATCTCGTCGGCCGATAGTACAAATCGCGCCGCCGACGGGGCGTAGTTGATGTTGCCAACGGTGTGAATCCGCTTCTGTTGGGCGGACAGCGACGTAAGCGCGATAACTCCGCAGATGGTTACGATTATAATCTTGCGCATTCCCTTACTCCTCTCGTTTTTTTACTCCACTATGTCGTTGCTGAGAATAGCGAATTCACTATCGATACATGATCAGAAGATCATCGCCGATCGACCCCAGTCGTAGTTGTTCTTGCGGATTTCGTCGATCGTCGGCATGGGGTAGGTGAGGGTCGTAGCTCCGTCCCCGACGTAGATGCCGTCTCGAATGATCTGATACGAAAACGAGGATACGGATCGCTCGACGTTCTTATTTGGCTTGTTTTTTACTGTGGTTACGGCGTCAACGCAGGCTTTGAGGTGGTCGAGGTTTTTGTCGTAGGTTGCGCCGATGTTTCCGGTACGTGTCGGATCGTCAAAATCGATGACTTTGAGGTCGCTGAACACCACGCGCGGTACCGATACTTTGTTGCTTGGATCCGTCATATAGGCCGCAAACGCCGACGGATCAAGCGCGCTTACAACGAGGGGCGTAAGCGGGGCGAGCTCCTGGTATACATAGAACTCCCGCTTGGTAAACGATGCGTCTTTGTCCGGTTCAATTGCCAAACTCCGACCGTCCTTTGTCGTCAGATACATCGTTCCCATCGCCGAAAGCGGAACGTGTTCGAGGACACGGTAAACGGACATCCAAACGGAGTGTTTGGGATCACCGTTTTCGTGTTGGACACATCGTTCTTTGGCATACGCCCAATCAAAGTAGTCACCGAATCCACCCTCGAGTTCCATAAACATGATTCGTTCGTAGGAACCGTTCTTGGATCCGATCGCCATGTACTGACCAAAGGCGATTGGCTCGAGCTGTGAGGCGATGAGTGCTTCAATTGGCGATACCGAAAGATAAAAATGAGTTTGCATTGGTGTAGCTTCCTTTTTTTCATCCTATGCCATGCGGCCCGACTTGTAAAGTTTGTCCGACCCGGTAGAATCGTATCCACGGACCGATTCTGTGCACGCGAGTACGCCCCCAGACTGTCTAAAATGCCGTCACTTTTTCATTACATGGGATCGGAAATACCCGCGTGGGTGCCGAGTATTTGGAATCAAGTCTCGAGAATTACCGAGTCACCTCGTGTATCGTTCGACCGGCAAACACTGCCCGACTTTCTCTCCGAACGATCCGCAGCGATCGTGATCACTCGCTGTGAGACCGATTATCGCCTAATCGGTCGCGATAGACCGACCAACTTGTACCGATGAGCGTCTCGAGGTCGCTGTAACGAGCGGTCCAGCCAAGCGTTTTCTTTGCCAGCGTCGACGAGGCGACAAGTTGCGCGGGATCGCCGGGGCGCCGCTCGACAACTCGCGCGGGGATCTCGCGACCGGTAACGCGCCGCGCGCAGTCGAGGATTTCTTGAACGCTGATACCGGTCTCGCTACCCAGGTTGACCGTGAGGGATCGATCGTTTTTGTCTATCCAGTCAAGGGCGGCGACGTGGGCGTTGGCGAGATCGGTGACGTGTATGTAGTCTCGAACGCCGGTGCCGTCCGCCGTGTCGTAATCGTCGCCAAAGATGCGCAGTTCGTCGCGCGATCCTGAGGCGACTTCCATTACGACCGGAATCAGGTTTGCCGGGTTCCGTTCGAGGCCGCGAACGACTCCGTCCGGATCGTATCCAGCCGCGTTGAAGTACCGCAAGGACGCGAAGCGAATCCCTCGAAGCCGATCGTACCAATCGAGTAGACGCTCGATTTCAAGCTTGGTAAAGCCGTAGAAGTTTTCGGGATTTTGTGGATGTTCTTCATCGACCGGTGTGTAATGTGGTTCGCCATACACCGCCGCACTCGAGGAAAACACGATCCGGCGGACACCGGCCCGGGAAGCCTCGTTCAGCAGGGTGATCGTTCCGCCTATGTTGTTTGTCGCGTAGGACTCGGGATCGGTCATCGATTCTCCGGCCGCCTTTAACGCCGCCAGATGAATCACAGCATGTGGCGTATCGCCTGTACCAGACGTTTCGGTCCCGCTACTTGTCGCCGAAAACGCCGCTCGGAGGGCGTTCAAATCCTGGATATCGCCGTAGACGAATCCGGCCCCCGGCAAGATATTATCGCGGGATCCAGCGCGAAGATTGTCAAAAACCGTCACCGAGTGACCCGCCGCGATCAAGGCCTTTGCCACATGGCTGCCGATGTATCCAGCCCCACCCACAACTAATACGTGCATTGACACGGAGCGTAGATCCTACGCTGATGGTGGTCAATACCACCAGGACGGTGATTTCCTATTGGCACCGGCGCCGAGTTTTGTATTAGCATGGGGACGGAGGAAAGCCGATGTCGTATGACTTTAACGTGCCGTCGCTTGGACCAGCAAAGATCCCGTCACCGATTCCATACTCCCAAACACGAGGAGATGATCTTGCCAACTACGTGGGCGAAGACGAACGAGTCATCTACAACGTCAACGTATTTGATCGGTCGAGCGATTTGTCGGAACTCGGTTTACTCGAGAAGGCGGGTCCCCGTCACAAAATCTACTTTAATCCCGGACACGTCCACGCCGGTATCGTCACCTGCGGGGGACTATGCCCGGGAATAAACGACGTGATTCGTGCGGTTACGCGATGTCTGTGGTACAGATATGGCGTTCGCCGGATCACCGGGATTCGTTATGGATATCGAGGCCTTCTTCCCGAGAGCGGTGGACCGACCGTCGATCTCACCCCTGAATACGTCGACGATATCCACAAAATCGGCGGGACGGTGCTTGGATCGAGCCGTGGCGGCGGTGATAGAACCGAGGACGTCGTAGACGCGATCGAGCGCCTCAACCTGACGATGCTTTTTACGATCGGCGGGGACGGCACACAAAAAGGAGCTCTCGCGATCTGTCAGGAAATCGAGCGGCGCGGCCTCAAGATCAGCGTCATCGGAATTCCGAAAACTATCGATAACGACTTCAGCTTTTTGGAGCGATCGTTCGGGTTTGAAACGGCGGTGTCCGAGGCAACGAGGGTCGTCTTCGCCGCCCACACCGAGGCGCATTCGGCTCGAAACGGCGTTGGCTTGGTTCGCCTTATGGGGCGCGATAGCGGATTTATCGCCGCGCACACGGCGTTGGCCTGCCACGAGGCCAACTTTGTGCTTATCCCTGAAGTTCCGTTTACGCTCGAGGGAGAAAACGGCTTGTTTAGTATTCTGGAGCAACGATTGAACCGACGAGGACACGCGGTGGTCATCGTCGCCGAAGGAGCGGGTCAGGACCTGTTGCCCGAAAATCGCTCCGCCGACGCCAGCGGTAATCGCAAGCTCGGCGACATCGGCCTGTACCTCAAGGATAGGATCAACGAGCACTTCTCCCAGATCGACAGCCCGTTCACGTTGAAATACATCGATCCGAGTTACGTGATTAGAAGCGCGGTGGCCGTCCCGACGGACAGCGTCTACTGTTCGCGTTTGGGGAACAACGCCGTTCACGCGGCGATGGCCGGAAAGACGCAGTTAATCGTCGGCATGGTAAACGACCATTTTGTCCACATACCGATCGGAGTGGCCGTTTCCGTACGTAAGCGGGTCGAACCGGAAGGCGACTTGTGGCGCGACGTGCTTGAGGCTACCCACCAACCAATCAGGATGACCGGCTAGTACCCCTCTATCGGCCCTGTCGGGAGGACAAAAAAGACGGCCGCGGTCGGCCTGAGGGCAAAAAATCTGAGGGCATAAAAAAAGGCCGGTACTCATTACCGGCCATCGGAACGACGTGTCTAATTCAACGACACTTACTAATCGTTCCCGGTTATATGCGCTTTGCGCGTGATTCGGATTCTGAAGTGTGCCGGGCAATTCCGCTCTTTGCGACCCGGCCGTTCCCATACGGTGGCGAATCGTTCATCACTCAATCCTCTCACGGCTCCTTGTTTTGCCGTAACTAAAGCATCGTACTCCGAGACAAGAAAGTCAAATCGAGACGCCGCTTCTTTAGGTAATCCCCAGGAGTCGCGCATACGCGACCAACTCCGCGCCGGGGGCGCCGTGAAGTAGTTCTTTGGTCAGGACCTTTCCTAGTTGGACGCCTTCCTGATCAAAGCTGTTGACGTTCCAGACAAAGCCTTGAAACATCACCTTGTTCTCGTAGTGGGCGAGTAACGCGCCGAGAGTCTCGGGTGTGAGCTGGTTGGCGAGCAGGAGGGTAGAGCTTCGTTCTCCGACAAAGTTCTTACTTCCGTCGGCGTCGTCTTTCCCTTTGGCAAAAGCGACGATTTGGGCGGCGAGGTTTGCGTTCAACTTGGTCTGACTCGTCGAACCGTCAAAACTCGTATCGACCGTCGTCTGAGCGTGGTGAAAACCGATGAACTGGAGCGGGACAAGCTCCGTTCCCTGGTGAAGTAGTTGGTAGAAACTGTGTTGACCGTTGGTTCCGGGCTCTCCAAAGACGACGGGGCCGGTATCGTAGTCGATAGGATCCCCAAACCTATTTACGCCTTTCCCGTTCGATTCCATGTCGAGTTGTTGTAAATGTGCCGGGAAGCGACTTAATGCCTGACTGTACGGTAGAACCGCCGTCGTCGATCGTTTGAGTACGTTGCGCAGGTACACGCCGATCATCGCGTCGATCAAGGTTCCGTTTGCGGGGAAATCGTTCGAAAACGCGGCTACGTCCGCCTGGTGCGCTCCCGAAAGAAACCGTTCGAAAATCTCGGGTCCAAACGCAACGCTCAGAATCACGCCGCCGACGGCACTCGTCGACGAATAACGACCCCCAATATAGTCGTCGATATAAAACGAATCTCGGAAATCCTCGGATTTGGCGAGCGGGCTCGATTCGGAGGTTACCGCAACGAAGTTTTTCGCAATTTCGCTTGAAGCGCCCGCGCGAGCGGCGAGGTCTTTGACAAACTGTGCGTTTGTGAGCGTCTCCTGGGTTGTTCCACTCTTACTCACGAGAACAAACAGGGTGCTGTCAAAATCGATACCGTCTAGCGTCGCAGCTGCGTCGTCGGGATCGACGTTTGATACAAATCGCGCGTCGATCAACGGGATGTTCTCCTGAGCACGAACCCAATCCTTGAGAGCCAAATAGATCGCTCGCGGCCCCAGATCGGAACCACCAATTCCGATCTGAACGACGCAACTAAACGGTTTGCCCGAGACCGAACGCTCTTCGCCCGCGCGAACGCGACGGGCAAACTCGCTGAATCGTTGCCGCTGTTCTGTGTAAAAGCGACCGTAGTCGCGGCCCTCACTGACGACCGGACCCGATAGTTCGCCGCGCAGTAAGTGATGGAGAACCATGCGTGACTCGCCGGTGTTCATCACCTCCCCGGAAACGAGCGCCCCGAACTTGTCATGGAGTTCCTGCTCCTCGGCCAGACGTTGAAGTATCGTGAGCGATTGCTCGTCGACCGGCGCTGCCGCGTATACAAACCGGACGCCAGCGCCGATATCCGCCTGATAGCCAGCGATTCGTTTCTCGTCTAAATTCCGTGGACTAAACGGTGTGCATTCGCGTAGGGCCTGGAACGCCGCGGCGGCATCGACATTTTTGTAATTCACAATGATCCTCCGTCCCCGAGATTTTCCTACGATATACCCCTCGATCGATATCCTCAACTGGTGACAGTTCGGCGAGATAAACGGTAGGCTCACACAAAAGGAGTTCACAGATGTCAGGTCCAACACTCGTTGTACTCGCCGCAGGGATGGGTAGCAGATACGGTGGCGTAAAGCAAATCGACTCCGTCGGTCCGAGCGGTGAAGCGATTATCGACTACTCGGTCTACGATGCGATCGAGGCTGGATTTGAGCATGTCGTTTTTGTGATTCGCTCCGAAATTGAGGCCGACGTTCGTGAGTTTTTCGGCCATTCGTTTAATAAACGGATACAGGTTAGCTACGTCCACCAGCGATTTGATGATGTCCCCGAAGGATTTGTCGTCCCACGGGAGCGCGTTAAACCATGGGGGACCGCGCACGCAATGCTTGCCGCGCGCGAGGTCGTCGAGACGCCATTCGTGGTAATCAACGCCGACGACTTCTACGGTCGTGACGCTTACGTGCTTCTCGCTGACTATCTTACGGCCGAAACGGCGGCGCCGACCGATTACGCGATGGTCGCCTATCGGCTCGACCAAACGCTCTCCGACAACGGAACGGTATCTCGGGGGATCGTATCGGTTGGGAGCGATGATTGGTTAGACAAGATTGAGGAACATACAAAACTACGCCCGGAGAACGGTCGAGTCGCGAGCTACGACGACGACCAGTCGGTCAAAGCGTGGTTTACCGGATCGGAACCGACCAGTATGAATACGTTCGGATTTTTCCCCGCCGCGATGGAGCAGTTTGCCGAGGAGTTTGCCCAGTTTGTTAACGAGCACGGCGATGATCCGCGCGCGGAGTTTTACATTCCCTACGCGATGGATCGCTTGCAGCGCGCCGGTAAAGCTCGGATGAAAGTCCTCGAGGGCGGTAAGGAGTGGTTTGGCGTTACGTATCGCGAGGATCGACCTCGGGTGGTAGTACGGATCGGCGATCTCGTCGCCCGTGGAGCCTACCCCGCCAAGCTTTGGCCGTAACGGTCACTTTGTCGCCCGCGAAAGCGTCCAGACCAGATTCTGGAGCGATTCACGCGGGCCATCCGGGAGTTTGTCTCCAAAACGTTCCAAGGTGAATTTGAGTCCGCGATACTCTCGCTCGCTCACCATTACCGTTCCGTTTTCGAGTTCACCGGCCATGAGATCGACCAACACCGCGGCAATCTCCTGGGCGCCGTCCATCTGAAACTCCGTCACCAGATCGGCGTACATCTGGGAACCGATATCGGGAAGCATGACATACCGCGTAAAGACGTCAGCGCTTTCAGACGCCAGTTGACGCAGGTGGTCCCGAGTCCGGACCTGAAGTTCCGATAAAAACGCTTCCCGAGGTTTCACTCCCTGACGATAGCCCCAAGGATGACGCCGGTCAAGCAATAGACCTGCCGTCATACCTACGGCGGTGGCACAATGAGCGTCGCGCGCGCTATGGTATCGGCAACGCCATGGCAGCAAAATCGCAGTCCGAATTTGGCCAATCGACGGGACGCTTGCGATACGAACTTCTTGATCCTCGTCGATCAATAGGATTCACGATCGATAAACGGTTTACGCTTGTTCACCGTATCGATGCGCCCGAGGCGTCCGCCGGCCAGCCTATCTCTCCTATCGAAACCGACGACACCGAATCGGTTGCCGGGCTGCGCCAGATTCTTTCCCATGTCCTTCCCGTCGAGGATCGTGCCCGTACCTTGCTCCGTGGGCACGGGCAAACGGCTCTCTCCCCATCGACGACATCGTGGATAGTCGGCCATCGCTTGATCGAGCGCTCCTTGGCCGCGGAGTTTGGGGGGGAACCGCCGACGCAGATCAAGACCGACCAGATTGGACGTGACGACCGCGGCTGGCTGATCCAATACGAGACAAATACGGGAGATCCGTTATTCCAGGGATTCTTTAAGGAGCACAATCCCGACGGGGACGGAGTTCGCCCGTCCCGGGCGACGGCGAGCGCCATCGCCCGCCAGACCGAGATGTTTTCGACGTTCTTGGATCGACCCCTCGTTGTCCGCAGTCGCGCTGGTCAGTTTCCGGCCGCATGGGGACGAAACGCGATTTCGTTTACCGGTCGCAGCCACGCCGCCGTAATTCCCGCACGATCGGTCACGCGCCTTATCGATAGCCTGGCAAGCGGTGAATACTCAGCTTTGGACCTGGCCATGAGATACGCCAACGTAGCGGCGCTAAATCGCGTTTTGGGTCGCGATGGTCTCGGCGCCGTCTTACTATACGCCCCGCAATCCAACAACGAACGACGCGCCCGCTACGCGATCGATACTTGCATTCAGCTGATCCGCCGCGGCGGAGTGGCGACGCGTACGATCGTCGATCTCTCCTACCGTAGTTCAGCCGCGTACAAAAACGTTCTC
Source organism: Alkalispirochaeta sp. (assembly GCA_965601745.1). GTDB lineage: Bacteria > Spirochaetota > Spirochaetia > DSM-27196 > Alkalispirochaetaceae. The sequence goes on along the minus strand of OZ271836.1, from coordinate 2,004,276 downwards.
GCGATCACGGCGTTTGCCGGGAAACGCGATCTGTCCGCGCTATCCGCTGCATATGGTCGTCGCTGGGACCAAGTTAAAAACCACGCATCCGCGCGCCTCGACCAGAGTGATAGTCTACCGTGGATTCGCTACCTAGACGCATGTCGCTGGATATGCGATGATCTGGCCGATCGATCGCGCCGGCCCGGTTATGCGCCGCACGATACGGTCGTAAAAATCGTCCAACGGTACTACCGCACCCCGCGCGTGACGGCGCTAAAACAGATTTGGCGGCGGCAGGTCTCCGACCGCGTCCTCCAATCGGCGCTTGAGTCAGCCCGCCTTTCGATCCTGCGTGGATATCTACAAACCGTACCGCGGGAATTACTCCTAAAAGCCGCTTGTTCGGAAACGCAATTTGTCCGCGAGCGCCTGTCGAGCAGTTTTGGGAGGCGGGGACGGAGCCTCTTCTATGAGGATGTGTCGGCACTTGAGTTACGGATCGATCGGAAAGAGTTTGACGATTTTGAATCGATTCTTGCTGCGCGGTCGGTGGTCTTTGGAGTCGCCCGGCGCGCGCAATAAGAGAGAGTGCGACGACTAATCGTTTGCGCGTGAGCGTTGTTCCAGTATTTGGTCGGCATTGCGCACCGAGCCTTTGAGCCAGTTGAAATATAGCTCGATCTTTTCTCGCTCGCTGAGCTCCCAGCTAAGACGCGACGAGCGCAGGCGATCAGTAAGCTCGTAGAGGATAAGTGCCGCCGATACGGAGATATTAAAGCTTTCGACAAATCCCACGATCGGAATTCGGAGGTACTCGTCGGCAGACGTAAGCGCTGTTTCGGAAAGTCCTTCTTTTTCGGTACCGAATGCGAGCGCAAACGGCCCCGCGTTGATATCAAACTCCTTGAGCGTTTGCTCGCCCCGGTTTGGCGAGGTAGCGACGATTCGGTACCCTCGTGTCCGCAGCGCGTGGAAACAGGACTTGATACCCTCCGCATACCGGTGAAGGGTCAGCCACTGCGACGTCCCGAGCTCGACCCCGGGATTTACCCGATACCGATTTCGATCCTCAACGATGTGCACGTCCTGAACGCCAAACGCGTCACAGGTCCGCAAAACGGCACTGGCATTGTGGGGCTGGTAGATATCTTCGAGAACGACTGTCGCAAACCGCGTTCGTTGGTTGAGGACGTTTTGCATGCGGGTTCGACGATTTTTGGTGACAAACTCTTCGAGGACTTCGATGTGGCGATCGATCACGTCGTAACGCTACCGCGCCGATGGATCGTTCGGCAAGATAATTTGTTGACAGAACTCAAGACCCGCCGTACAAACGTAGCGATGAAACGGGAGATCCACAGTCTTGCGATCGAGCGCCTCGATAGTCGTGGCCGGGGAGTCGCGACTCATGACGAGCGCACAGTTCGTGTTGTCGGCGGTGTTCCCGGCGACGTCGTCGACGTTCGCGTCAAACGGCGCAAGGCCGGAGAGCTTCATGCCGAGCCGATTTCGTTCTCGAGATTCGGACGTGATCGCCGAACGGCGTTTTGTGAGCACTTTGGAACTTGCGGCGGGTGCACGATCCAGGATCTTGCCTACAGCGACCAGCTCGCGCTCAAGGAGGCGATAGTCCGGGCCGCATTTCTTGAGAACGGGTATTCAATCGACACAGTCGAGGAGCTGAGCAGATCCATTCTGGCTGCGCCTTCCGAAACTCGGTTTCGAAATAAGATGGAGTATTCGTTTGGCGCGCAGCGCTGGCTCAGTGCCGAGGAACTGGCCCGAGACGACGTGATCGAGGACAGGCGCGGCCTTGGTCTCCATGTCCCCGGACGATTCGACCGGGTGCTCGACTTAAACGAGTGTTTCCTGCAACCCGATCCATCTGAGGATATCCGCCGTTTTGTCGGAGACTATTCCCGCCGTCGCGGATTGTCCTACTACGACAGCCACGAACATCACGGGTTTCTCCGCCTGCTGATCGTCCGGACCTCGCTCGCGGGGGAGACGATGGTCACGATAATGTTTGGTGAGGACCGGCCAACGGAACGGACCGAGCTGTTCTCGGCACTGCGAGCGGCCATCCCCGGTATCACGTCGCTCAACTACGTTATCAACTCGACCAAAAACGACTCGATTTACGCCCACGATATCATCCACGTCGACGGACCGGAACGCGTTCACGAACGCTGCGGTGATCTTACCCTCAGCCTTGGTCCCAAGACGTTTTATCAGACAAATCCCGAACAGGCGTTTCGCTTGTACTCGCGGGCATTCGAACTTCTGGAGCCGCTCGAGGGCGAGCTCCTGTTTGATCTGTACAGCGGTGTCGGGAGTATCGCCCTTTTCGCCTCACGACATGTTAGTCGGGTTGTTGGTATCGAGTCGGTAAGCGATTCGGTCGTTTCGGCGCGTCGGAATGCCCAAGCTAACGCGATCAAAAACTGCGTGTTTGAGCTTGGCGCAGTCGAAGCGGTTCTCGAGGCGGTAGTCGATCGCCATGGTTCGCCCGATCTCGTCGTTCTCGATCCGCCGCGATCAGGCATTCATCCACGCGCTCGGAGAACCCTCCGCGAGCTTGGCGCACCCCGGATTCTCTACATCAGCTGTAATCCGCGCACCCAGGCATCAGATTGCGCTGATCTCGCCGATGCCTACGAGATCACCGCGATGCAAGCGGTTGATATGTTTCCACAGACGCGTCACGTCGAGAACATCTGCGTGCTTCGGCGTCTTGACAGCGCGGATTCGTCGCAATAGCGTGATGGGCGTGGACGCGAGAACGCCTCGCCGTGGGGACTGATTGCGTGGGACAGAGTTCGGCTTAGCGCACAAGGTCCCGTCCTCCTGGAGGGTTTTCCGATCGAGACGACAATGCGCGCCAAACGTCGTAGGATCCGAGCGGGTGATGTTGGTATCGCGTTAGGCGGCGGCGGCGCCCGTGGAATCGCTCATATCGGAATTCTGGAAGAGCTTTATCGTTACCCCAAGCTTCATCCATCGATTATCGCCGGAACATCCGTCGGCTCCGTTGTCGCGGTAATGATCGCCGCGGGTCTCGACCTTGCCCACGTTCGCAAACTTGCCGTGGATCTCGAATGGTTCTCCCACGTCATCCGGGTCGGGGACACGATAGACTTCCGTGCCTCGGGCGGTCCCGGTCTTTTCTCAAATGCGAAACTCGGGGAGTTTGTCAACGAGCAAATCGGGGGACGGAGCTTTGACGAGCTGCCGACCGATGTTGCCGTCGTCGCAACGGACATTGAGAACCGTCGGCGCGTGATCATGACCTCCCACCGAGTTGCCCGTCGGATCGACCGTGGCGAACTCGAGAGCTTCCTCGCACCTGAAACCGAGTCCCTCCCCGGCGTAGAAACGGTCGTCCTTTCCGATATCAGTGACGTCGGATTGGCGGTCAGGGCGAGTTCCGCGATTCCCGGCGTTATCCGAGCAGTTCCAATTCACACGATGAAGCTGGTAGACGGAGGACTTGTCGATCAGACACCGGTCGACGTCGTGCGCGCAATGGGGGCGCGGTTCTCGATCGGCGTAAGCTTGGCGCTCTCGTTTATACCCCCGCGTCTGGCAAATCCGGCCCACGCGATCTCCGGAACGATCGGTATGCTTGGTATCCAGCAACTCAGAAAGAGCCTTGAGCGGGCGGATATCGGATTCCAGATTTCCGGAATCGATGAACGCTCGCCGGTAAAACCGCACCAGGTCGATCTGATCGACATCGGCCGTGCGGATATGGGCGCTCAGCTCTCCGCATATTTTGGAGATAAATGGTTAAATGGAAATCGTGACGCTTGACGCGCGGTCACGTTTTCGGTGTCTTATCTATTTGTGGAACGTCGAGTTATCGACTATTTTGAATCTTCAGGCCTTTTATGGACGAGCACTGCCCGTCACCACCGGTTTAACCGCTATTTACGTCGGCTTCTCGGCTTGTCGGAAGAAGACCTTGGTCTCTCGAACCAAGAAATCCTCACGGTAGTTCACACCGACGACCACGATTCACCGGTGTTATCGGCAAAAACCGCGCCCGACGCGTTTCGCGAATGGCGAATTCGCCTGCTCCGCAAAAACGGCGACGTTCTTATTTTTCGCGTGGTCACCGTACCGACGTTCTGTAGTGAAACCGGAACGGTTGTCCGCATACTTCGCAACATCAGCGCCGAAACGCAGCAGGCGCGATTTTTGTCCCTGGCCCAATTTGCACTCGAGAAAGGTCTTGATCCCGTGGTCTGGGTCGATCAAGGCGGCACGATCGTTTTTGCCAACGGTCGGTTCACGGATCTCGTCGAGCAATCCCGAAGTTCGGTCATCGGGGGTCGAATCGAACAGTATCTTCATTTCGGCGACCTGCTCGGTTGGGATGAGCGCCTTGGGCTCCTCAAAGCCAATGGTTCGCGGATGAGTCTTGCGGGCGTTGTTCCGTTCGAGTCTGCGGTTATTCCGGTCGAGGTCGCCGAAAACTACCTCGTGCAGGATCGTGTTGTCCGAATTACCTATACCTTGCGCGATCTCCGCGAACGAAAGGACCTCGAGACTCGTATCGCGGAAGTGGAACGCCTGACCAGCTCGATGTTGGAACTCATGCCCCTCCCGGTTGCTATCGTTGATCGAGAAAGCGGTGAGATTCTGGATACCAACAATGCGGCCGCCGAGATTCTCGGGAGAACCCGCGCCGATATCATCGGGCGGACGACGACGGACTTTGTGCTTGTCGACGAACACCGCAGCGGGTTTCTCGCCGAACTCGATGCAAAGGGCAGAGTCGAGCGCTACGAGATACAGATTAATACGCGGTCTTCGGGCGATCGATGGATGCTCGTTTCGGGACAGCTGATACCAGGTAACGATGGCGGAACGATTCTGGCGACATTTGTCGAGGTCTCGGCTCATAAGCGACTCGAGGAGGAGCTGCGCCGTTTAGCGACCGTTGACGCCCTCACCGGGTGTCTCAACCGACGCTCGTTTATCGAACGCGGGACCGAAGAGCTCGGACGATCCAAGCGAGAAGGTACGGCATTGGGTGTGTTGGCGATGGATCTCGACCACTTTAAGAGGATCAACGACTCCCGAGGGCACGCAGCGGGGGATGTCGCCCTCGCCCGATTCAGCGAGACCTGTCGTCAGGTACTGCGAACTCACGACGTATTTGGGCGAATTGGTGGCGAGGAGTTTGGCGTTATACTTCCTTCAACAGATCCGCGAAGCGCCCAAACCGTTGCTGAACGTATTCGAAGACGAGTCGAAGCACTTGACCTGGAGTACGACCGGCGTCGATTTTCGATGACGGTGAGTATTGGAATTGCGCCCGCCGTTGTCGATGACAGTTCTATCGACGAGATTTTGGAACGCGCGGATCGGGCGCTTTATAAGGCAAAAACTGAAGGACGCAATCGATCGTGCCTCTGGGAAGGTTAAGAGTGATATGAGCCGCGAATCAATCGTGCCGGCCGAGGTGCTCTCCGTAGATTCGGGATACGCGAGGGGGACGACGGAGAACCCGACCTACGAGGCCGTATGCACCGGGATCGAGCCAAAACTACTTAAAATCGGATTAGACGGTGCTCCACGGCGATAATCTCTTCTTTCGCAACGAGTTATCCACGGAAGCGCTCCGTAAACGCGATCACGCCCGCGTCGACGACGAGACCGATCTCCGAGGGCATTTTTTTCGCGATACAACCGCTATCGTACATTCTTATCCGTTCCGTCGACTCAAAAATAAAACGCAGGTGTTCTTTGCCCCGCGAAACGACCACATTTGTACCCGTATCGAACACGTTATGCACGTCGCCACGATTTCGGCGACGATTTGTCGGGCCTTGGGATTGGATCCGGATCTCGCGTGGGCGATCGGTGTGGGTCATGACCTCGGCCACACCCCATTTGGCCATCTCGGAGAAAAAATTCTCGATCGTTTCTACGGCGGTGACGGATTTCGTCATGAAGTATACGGTCTTCGCGTGGTCGACAAGCTCGCCAACCACGGCCGCGGATTAAACCTCACCTATGCCGTACGCGACGGGATCATCAACCACTGCGGCGAGAAGTTTGAACAGTCGCTGCAGCCCGACCATAGCGTCAAGGACTTGCCCGCGATTATCCGTCGGGATCAGCTTCCGAGCACCTGGGAGGGCGTCGTCGTCCGGATGTCCGACAAGATCGCTTATCTGGGCCGCGATCTGGAGGACGCAATGCAGTTGGGTCTCGTGCGAAGGGATCAGATACCCGCGGAAGGTGCGCGAGTTCTCGGAACTAGCAACTCCGAAATCATCGACGCGCTGGTAAACGACGTCATCGCTACGTCACTCGCCCACGGCAGCATCGGATTTTCCGACCAAGTCTACAACGCGTTTCTCACCGTAAAGAACTTTAACTACGAGCACATCTACATGAGTCCGGCGCTCACCTCGTATCATCACTACTTCGAGCGAATTCTGGTAACGATTCACGATTACCTCACCGACCTCTTTGACAGATTTGGCATAGATGTCGACCGGTATCTCGGCGAACAGAATACGCTCGCGGGCCGGTTTGGGGATTACGTCGACAAGATGAGCGTGTTCTATGAGCGCGATGCGACGCAACCGGGCGTCGTCGTCTTTGACTACCTCGCCGGGATGACCGATCAGTTCGCCATTGAGGCGGTTGGTGAGATCATGACGCCGCGACGGTTTTCTGTACAGTTTGATCAGTTGGCGTTGGGAATCGAGAGCGACACGACTCCCCTGTAAACAGCAACCGAGCCTAAATCAGCTCACTGCGTACCGGTATGCCATGTCTGGCCGCAACACTTTTTATCGCGGCGACTTGATCGTCGAGGTGATCGAGCTGGATAGCGATCTGATAATGGTGGATAAGCCAGAGTAAAAACAGAAAACCGCGGAGAAGCATCGGACCCCGGCGACGAACCTGTTCCGGATCATGGAGCCGAAACGCTACCGTCGGTTGGGCCAGGGTCGCGTATATCCGAACCTCCTCGATCTCTTCGTAGCGGACGATCCCGAGGGGGATCGCAGGATCCAATATGTCGAGGCCGTTTTCCTCGATCTTTATTACGGCGACTCGCCGCGACGCGCGACTCCACGAATAGAAAAAGAGCACCGAGAACCCGACAAGCCCCGAAACGGCAACCGGATCGATTCCCGGCGAGCGGGTTAACAGGATCCCGACGATAACGATCGCGAATACGGAGAACAACGACAGAAAACGATATCCGCGCGAGTATCCATAGATGGTTGTGCCGTCTTTCATCTTACTTCTGCGAAAATACACTTCGGGGGACGACGCGGCAAGCAAAACACTTGTCTTCCGTAAAGCGTCGAATTACCCTCTCTATGCCGATGAAGCGTGTTCTTATTGTTGGTCTGATTGTTGTACTTGTACTCGCCGCAAGCGGCGTCGCCGCGACGATGTACCTCGATTCGGTACTGTTTCGCCCATACGCGGAAACCGCCGAAGATGTAACGTTCGAAGTTCTCCCGGGACAGGGTTTGCGGACGGTAACGCGCAATCTCGAGCGCGATCGTCTGGTTCCCTCGGCGATTGCAGTTGAGTTCTACGGTCGTCGTCGCGGATACGCCGGCCGCTTGCAAGCCGGACGCTACCTGGTCTCGGCGTCGATGACCCCGGTCGCGATACTGGCCAAGGTCGTTTCGGGAGAGGCGGTCCGTGACGAACTGACCGTTACGATACCGGAGGGGTGGAGCCTCAACGATATCGAAAACTACTTTGAAGAGCTCGGATTATTTACCCGCGAGCGTTTTCAGGAAGCCGCAGTTATGGCGGATACCTACGCCGATTTTGAGTTCCTCAGTCATCTCGAGTACGATACGATTCTCGACGGATATCTGTTCCCTGACACCTTTCGGATATTCCCGGATAGCACTCCCGAGTCAATTGTGCGGCGGATGCTTGCGAACTTTGAGCAGCGGGTTATCCGTGGATTGTCGGATGAACTTGCGGCCGATCCCCGGCCGCTACACGAGATTCTTACGCTCGCATCGATCGTCCAGGCTGAGACCGCAAGCGAACGGGAGATGCCGTTGGTCGCCGGCGTTTTCTGGAAACGCCTTGAGGAATGGATTCCGCTCGAATCTGATGCAACGGTCAACTACGTACTTGGCACAAACAAGCGGCAACCGACCTTTGCCGACACGGAAGTCGAGCATCCCTACAATACATATGAAAACTACGGTCTACCGCCGGGGCCGATCGGCAACCCTGGATTGCCGGCGATTCGGGCGGCCCTTTATCCCGCCGAACACGAGTTCTACTTCTTTTTGCATCCGTTGAACGGTGATATCGTCCTTTCACGGACGTTCGCGGAGCATCTCGAGAACAAGGCTCGATACCTCGATTAGTTGATCTATTCGCTTTCCTCAGTCTCGGCGTCCTCTTGAAATTGAGCGGTGAAGGGATTGTTGTACTGGCTCCAACCGATTGGACCCCGGTCGAGTTCCGGAGCGGTGAGCGTACAGCGCCGTAATTCCGAGACTTCCCGTTCGACCGCTTCGGGCGTTCCGATGACCGTTATCGACTGACGCCTGTCGCCGTATTCGTTGCCTTCCAGCTCCTGCTGCAACGCTTTGTCGTCGGGCATTTCCTCGCTCGCGAGCGAGGCGTACCAGGTGCCTTCGATACCAATCTCGCGCTGCGAGCCGGCGCCGTCGACTACGTACACATTTGTCATGTCGTCGGCGAGCCAGACAAATCCCTTAATTCGCTCGATTCCCGGCCACTCGCCGTTTAACCATCGCTCAAATCGCTCGGGATGAAACGGGATACGATCCTCAAGATGACGGGCTAAAAGGCGATTCTCGTCGACAAACGTAGATTGAGGATTTGTGCCCTGAGGAACGCCGCGGTTTTCCCGGCGCCGTCCGGTCGCGATGATCTCGCTCGCCGGGAGTCGACCGAACTCCGCGGTCACGATCCTGGCGTAGGGATTGACTCGGCGCACCCAGTGTCGGGCGCGGACGCGCGAGAACATCGATGCGCGATCGACCTTGTTGAGAACTATCAAATCGGCCGCTTCGAGCTGGTGGACGAGTAGCGCGCGAAGTCGGGAGTCCCGGCGGTACGTACCGATCTGCGAGCTATCGACCACCGCGACAACGGAATCGAGGAGCACGGTCCGTTCCGGCTCCTCGCGCGTCAGCTCGGCGACGAGCTCGTGAACCGGCGAACTCCCCGAGGTCTCGACGACGACCGCATCGGGAGCCGGTTCGAGGCGAGAAAGCCTCTTTAGATGATCGTACAAAACGGCGCGACGATTCGAACCGACTTTGCCGCCGGTAATCGCGCTGATCAACTCCGAGTCGGGCGGAAGAACATGCTCTCCTCCGTGGAGATACGCGACATCGATGCTCTCCGTCGCCATATCGTTGACGACGACACCGATGCGACGCCCCTCGGTCGCATCGAGCAGATGGGCAACAAGCGTAGTTTTACCGGATCCAAGAAATCCGGTCACGATAGTCAGCGGAATCATACGCGGGGGACGCTACCAGATATTGTGGCCGAGCGGTAGTCCCATTGACAACTCAGTCGGCTCGCCGTACGGTCGTGGCCGATGAAACACGATAGTGAAACAACAGCGATCGTCGGAGCCGGAGCTCTTGGAGTTATGTACGCCCAGACGATTCTCGAGGCCGGGCGACCGGTTGTATTCCTCGCCGATTCCGAACGCGTAGACCGCCTCCGACGCGACGCGCTTACCTGCAACGGGAAAAGGATCTCGATTCCCGCGGTTGAGTGGGGTCGGTCGACCTATGAACGTGTGATCATCGCGATCAAGCACCACCACATCCCCGATGTGGTTGCCAGCCTCCCGCTGGCCGTTTCGGAACGGACCACGGTCCTCTCAGTGATGAACGGGATAGATAGCGAGCGCCAACTCGCGCTTGCCCTCGGAAGTCCGGAGGATCCACGCGTTCTCCACGCGATGGTAGCGGGCATGGATGCGGTACGCGAGGGAGAAAACGTCCGATACTCGCGCATCGGCAAAGTGTTTTTTGGCGAACGGCGAAACGACCCGGGAACTCCGGCGGCGCGGGTTACCGCGCTTCAGGAGTACTTCGACGCGATCTCGATCCCTTGGGAGACGCCGGCCGATATGGAGCGCGCGCTCTGGAACAAGTTTATGCTCAACGTTGGAATCAACCAGTGGTCGGCGGTACTTCGTGCCACGTACCGGGTATTCCATACCTCCCAATCAGCGCGATCGTTGATGAAACGGGCGATGCGCGAGGTACTCGTTATCGCCCGGCAACGGGCTATCGATTTGAATGAGGATGATATCGACCGGTGGTTTGAGATAGTCGAAACGCTTTCGCCGGACGGTAAAACATCGATGCTCCAGGACATCGACGCCGGACGTAAAACGGAGGTCGAGATGTTCGCCGGGCGTGTCGTCGGGATGGGGAAGGAACTCAACGTTCCCACACCGGTAAACCAGGTTCTTCTGGAGGCGATACAAACGCTCGAGGAAACGGCTTAAAATGGACGACGCGCTCCCGGTTGCCTTGCGAAGGAAATACGGCCTTGTACACGTGCCGTCCCGGCGTAAGGCGGACCAATGGTTACACGAAGTACGGCGTGAGATCGAAAGCGGTCTCCCGTTTGAGGCAGCAGGGTTAAGCGCGGCGCGAAGCGTTTTCCCCTATGAGGCGCGCGAGATCTACGCGAGTGACGTGGCCTCAGTGGAGCAATTGTTGGATCGCCGGAGTAACGGACCTCAGGTATAATACAACTACGATGCGGGTACGATCGGCGACGTTCGAAGAGCGGAAAGAGACATGAAACGTTTTCTCGCAATTCGAGTCGAGCGCCCCCATCGTGGGTATGCATCTCTTGTGCGCCTCCATCGCCGCGGTGAGGACCGACGAGATTTTACCCCGATCGAACGTGGTCAGACCGACGCCGACGTTACCTTCTATCAGGTGGACCGGCGGGGTCGACGCCAGCGAGTTCGGCAGATCCGATCGATCCGGGTCGCGGGATTGGACAATCACGGCGGGACACCCGACACGATCTCTTTCACCGCTCGATTCGACGGCCGGTCGGAGGTCCAGGTCGAAATCCGCGAGCGTGGGCGCCTCAGAGAGCGCCTGGAACTTTCGGTTGACCGAGAGCCCCGCAACGCCTGGTGGTTGGTCGCGCTGATCCCCCCGATTTTGATTGGAGCGCTTTTGCTCGTTCGATCCGGTCCTTGGAGCGATCGCTCGGATATCGCCGCCGATGTCCCGACGCCTGCGGTCGAACCGTTATCCGCGTCCACCGACACGGCGCCGATCGGGGGTTCGACTCCGGACGCATCGCCATCCGCCCCTCCTACAGAAAACGGCGCGCCCGAAGCTGCGCGAACCACAGTGAATCCCGAAACAGGCGATTTGACTGGTTCGCCGATCCCGCCCGCGGAGGATGCGCCCGTTGACAATCCGGTTGACGCAGTCGGCACGGTGGTTCGCATTTATTTTGAACCCGACGAAACCGTTCTCACCGCGACCGCTCAACGCCAGTTGGAAACCGCGATAAGCGAGATAGATAGCGGAGGGGTACAATCCGTTCGTATCGTTGGACACGCGGCGCCGTACGGTAATGAACTGGGGCGATCGGGGATCAGCCGTGGACGAGCGCTCGCGGTCCGCGATGCCCTTTTGTCAATCGGCTGGGACTTGTCGGAAGGCGCAACCGTTGAATGGCGAGGAGCGTCGGAACCGGTGACCGTCGTTCCTGAAGACCAATATCTCAACCGACGTGTCGAGCTGCGGGTGACCGTCGGCGAGTAGACGCTACCATCGGGGTACCGTATCATTCGGTCATGAAAACAATCGGGCTTCTCGGCGGAATGAGTTGGGAGAGTACGGTCCTCTATTACCGCTACATCAACGAGCTTACGAAGGCGCGTCGCGGGGGTCTGCATTCCGCGCCTATCGTGCTCGCCAGTGTTGATTTCTACGACTATGAAGTTTTGCAACGATCCGGCGACTGGACCGAGTCGGGTAGGCGGCTTGCGGCCGAGGCCCAACGGCTCGAGTCCGCCGGCGCCGATTGTGTTGTCCTATGTACAAATACGATGCATCGCGTTGCCCCAGAGATCACCGCCGCGCTCTCCATACCGTTTTTGCACATCGCCGACGCCACCGGCGACAGTATCCGTTTATCCGGTCTCTCGCGGATCGGTCTGCTTGGAACCGCCTTTACGATGGAACAGGCGTTCTATCGGGATCGCCTCGCCGAACGATACGACCTGGAAGTAATCGTTCCGGGCGATGAAGATCGGGCGATCGTCCACCGGGTTATCTACGAGGAGCTCGTTCGTGGGGTCATCAGCGAACCGTCTCGCCATGAGTTTGTGCGCATAACCGACGAGCTGAGGTCTCGCGGTGCCGAAGGCGTTATCGCCGGGTGTACGGAGATCGGAATGCTTCTTGATTCCACCTCGACAGACGTACCCTTGTTTGACACAACGAGAATCCACGCGGCCGCGGCCGTTGAGTGGGCACTCAGCGATTTGTAGCGAGAAGCTTGTCGGGCTTTTGGTATCTTTTTTAGAATGGCCTATTCTCATCACATCAGGGGGCCAGAATGTCTGTCGTTCAAACGATTGCTGAACTAATGGAGGTAGCCGCGATCACGGCACCAAAAGCGGTCGGGGCAAACTTTATCGTCACAAAGATCCTCGATACCGACGAAAGTCAACGTCTCGGTGCGGCGATGTATACGTATGGCGAGGAGACGGGAAAAAAGAACTTCGATCGCGACGGTAGAAACGTCAGTGACTCCGATGGCGTCGTTCTGATTGGCCTCAAAGACGGAGATCCGATCGGAATTGATTGCGCGGCGTGCGGTGTTCCGGTTTGCCTTGAGATCAATACGGGTGAACAGGAGGGTGAGTTCCTCGGTCCGCAATGCGCGATCAGACTACTCGATCTGGGAATCGCGATCGGGAGTGCGGTCAAAACTGCCCAGATTCACAACGTCGACAACCGCATTATGTATCGAATCGGGGTCGTCGCGCGCAAGCTTGGCATGATCGACGCCGATATCGTCATGGGGATCCCGTTGTCGATTACGGGTAAGAGCATCTACTACGATCGCCCGGCCAAGAAACCGGCAAGCGTACCGGCGTAGGCGATCAGATCCCGCGACACTCCATGTAGTAGCGTTTGTCGCGGGCTTCGCCGAGCGAAAACGCTTTCCGGGGGAGGGCGCCGCGCCTTGCGACGGTGCGGAATATGCCGCTTCGGTCGATCTCCGGGAGAAAGACTGCAACTGCGTGAGCTCCATCGGCGGCACGCACGGTGTCCGAGATGCCGTGTGTATAGTCGACCGATTGAGGATTGGTAGACTCGATAGCGGTATCGGCGAGACCGACCGGCAACGCCGCCGTTTCGGGCAAGCTCAGGATTCCTGCTTGGATCGGACCGAGAAATCCGATTTCGTTTGAGTTAAGACCGTCGCGCTCGAGATGGTCGATCAGGCGGGCCGCGCTTAGACCGTGAAACCGAGCGTCCGCGCCGTGGAGTATCGCCTCGAGCAGTGCCTCCTCCTCGACCTCGACGATCCGATGTATCGGATGAAACGGCAGTCCGGCATCGTGGATATTGACCAGCTCGACAAGCGCGTATCGCGCCGGGTCATCCGGGGACGCATCCTTTCGTTGTGTCCAGAGTTCTTTTGCCGCCGCAAGGCTATGGTTTCCGTCGCCCGTCGCAAATAAAAAACCGAACTGATCTCGACTATCCAGTTCTTCGAACGCACGGGCTAGTGAGGCGAGGCGCGAGTCGTCGCCGGGAATCGGATATCCTTCGACCCGGCCACCGTCCATCATCAATGTGGTTTGGTAGAGCGGTTTGCTCGTCTGTTCTACACCGTGCAGCACTTCCATCACCGTGTCGTCGGGATCGTCGTACAGAACAAGGACGTGCGGTGATTCGAGCGCGGCCCCGTCGCGAATCGCCATGCGGGCGGGGAGTCGTTCCGGGATCGTCTTCTCGCTTGCGCGAATAAGCGAGACGCTTCCCTGGTGATAATCGTACTGCTCAAGATCGAGCGCCACGACAAGTCCGCGCCGAAGCGCTCCGTTGGCAAGGTATCGCTTGACGTAGACCGCGGTATCCTTGACGAGGTGTACAGTTCCATCGTCGCGATACTTCCGCGATGTCGCTTTTGTCGCTAGAATTCTCGCCTCGGCGTTGTCGGCTGAGAGGTAAATCTCGGGGAGGATCAATCCGAGTGTCGAGGGTGACGCGCCGACGAGTTCGGTCACTTTTTCCCAGTACTCCCGATCGGACGTAAACTGGTCGCAGGCGATCACCGCCCATCGTTGGAGATCTACTGAGTCGACGGGCATAAGAAGATCGGGAACGCGAATTCCCAAAGCGGCGAGACGTTCGGCCGTGTTCATATTGGCAGATTAGTCCCTCGAAAGGCATCCGACAAGAGGTCGTTTTATGGCGTCCGTACGATCGCGTCGCTTAGATCGTAATTTGCAAGCTCCGAATCGAGAGAGATAAAGGCATCGCGTCCGTGAACGGCGACGTCAAGAGGCGTCCCGTCCTCCGCGCGGAGATCGAGACCGGTGATCGCCAGGCGCTCGCCCGATGGGAGCAAAATCACGACCGCATCGGTCCGGCGCACGTTGTTTCGGGCGTAAAACGGCGCGATCGATAGCGGCGGACCGTGGGGAACACGCGCATTGGTCGATCCGATAACGCCGAGCAGGCGTTTGCCGCGTGGCTCGTTTTCCGTAGCCGGATCGTGAATCGCTTCGTCGGGTATCAGAAACCCCGTCGTGTAGGCGCGGTGCGCGAGACCGTCGAGTTCAGCTCGCCAGCGATCACGCTCCGCTTTTGTCGCGCCGTCGAGAACCGCGCGATAGGCCCCCACGACCGTAGCGAGGTATAACACGCTCTTCATTCGACCCTCGATCTTGATCGCATCGACACCCGCCGCCGACAGCGCATCGAGGTGATCCAGGAGCATCAGGTCGCGAGACGAGAGGATTGAGAGGTATCGGCCGTCGTCCTCGACCGGAAAGAACTCCCCGGGTCGCTTTTTCTCGGTGAGGGCGTACTCCCATCGGCAGGTATGCGCGCAGTCACCGTGGTTGGCCGACCGACCGGTCGTGAACTCGGAGAGGAAACAGCGACCAGAGTACGCCATACACATCGCCCCGTGCGCAAAAACCTCGATCTCGAGCTTCGGGACGGTGTCCTTAATCGCCGACACCTCGTCCAAACTGAGCTCACGCGACGGAACGATGCGGGAGAAGCCCATATCGTAGTACATCTTGGCGGTAGCGGCGTTTGTACAGTTTGCCTGCGTTGAAAGGTGAAGCTCCGTTCGCGGGAAGAACCGACGAATGGTATCGATGAGACCGATATCCGACACGATAAACGCGTCGATCGGCAGGCCCACGAGACTCCCGAGGACGTCAGGGAGCGTTTCCAGATCACGTTTCTGGGCAAAGATATTGAGTGCGGCGTACAATCGCCGTCCGACGGCGTGGCGGGTAATCTCCTCGATCTTCCCGGGTACGAGTACCTGCTCCGCTCCGCTGCGTAGCGAAAAACCGGGGACACCGACGTAAACGGCGTCGGCGCCGTAGCGATACGCTATGCGCAGTTTCTCCAGCGTACCGGCGGGAGCGAGTAGTTCCATCACGACGCCCGATCGGGGCGATATCGCTCCCTAAAGCTTTCCGCCCGTTTGTGCCAGAACTCGAGCATCGTCTGTTGAACGCTCCCAAAAAACTCCCGTTCGAGGAACGTCGCGTCCCGGGAGACAAATCGATAATGCCAGGGTTCAAAAACATAACCGGTTAACGGCTCGAGATCCCGGGGATACGACAGGGAGAAGCCAAAACGCCAAGCGTTATCGGCCAGCCAAAGGCCCCCGGGGGCGTCCGCGTACTCGACGGTTATCGTCCCAAAGTCGACGGTCGTACCGAGTTGGTGTTGACTCGTTCCGGGGCGGGCGCTGACTCGCTCCGCCTGGGCGAGCCCGAGCTCAGCGACCCAATAGTCAAACAGGCTATCCTGGTATGAGTAGCTGCGGTACGTACTCGAGATATCGAGACGTACTCCGTCGACGGCGGCCGCCTCCGACATCGCCAAGAGGTCGGGCAGAACGATCTCCCGCAGCGATAAACCGTCGCGGGTAAGCGTCAGTCGATCGCGGTACTCGGCAAGATCGCGAAGATCTCCCGGCTCGTAGCCGGTCTCGAGCGAGTTGTTCTTATCGACGAGGAGAAGCAGGTCCGGATCGGTCTCAAGCAGGCGGGCAACGTACTCAAGGAATACCTGGGGGCGCGCGTCGACGGCCACGCGCGTCACTGCGTCCATTTCGCCGACGATCGCGCGTAGTTCATCGATCGTGAGGTCAAACGCCGGGTGTATCGGCGCGGCGGGCTCGACCGCTTCATCGGCCGGAGTTTCGATCGACGTATCTACTGCGCCATCGGTGGACTCCGGCGGAGTTTCTGTAGCGGAGCACGCGACAATGGCGCACGCCAACACAAAGAACAGTGCGACGGTCCCGAGTCGGTGAAAGACCGTGCTCGACCTTCGACCGCCCTGCGCAGCGGTAGCGGCGGGACGATCGGCGTTCGGCGCAATCGACGATACAGAACTATCGGGCCGGCTCCCGAAACGCGATTGCGAGAACTTCCTCGAGACGCGCCACGGGATGGACCGTAAGGCCCTTGCGTATGTGTTCAGGTATCTCGTCGAGGTCTTTTTCATTGGCAACGGGGATAATAACCGTTTTGATCCCATTGCGACGAGCGGCGATCAGTTTCTCTTTTAGTCCCCCGATCGGCAGGACCTGTCCAACGAGCGACAGCTCGCCGGTCATCGCCACTCGTGGTTGAATAGCTTTTCCGCGGGCGAGCGACAGCAGGGTTGTTGCCATCGTGATCCCGGCCGAAGGCCCGTCTTTTGGGGTAGCACCGGCGGGGATGTGAATATGAATCTCGTTGCTCGTGAAAAAATCCGGATCGACGCCGTAGTCGCCGGCGATGTTCCGGACGTAGCTATAGGCGATTCCGGCGGATTCCTGCATCACCTCGCCCATCTGTCCGGTAAGTTTAAACGCACGCGATCCGGGGTTGGCGATCGCTTCGATAACGAGGGTGTCGCCGCCATAGGCGGTCCAGGCGAGTCCGATCGTCATCCCGGGTCGACGAATCTTCTTGGTGACTTCCTCCGGGAACAACGGTTTTCCGAGGTAGTCTTGGAGGTTCTTATCTGAGATCGCGTACGTTTCTGGTCGGTCGTCGTTGGTAACCCGGTCGAACGCAAGTTTGCGGTGAATCTTGTCGAGCATCTGCTCGTATCGCCGCATCCCTGCCTCGCGGGCATAGTCATTGGCGATCGCCCGGAGCGCTTTTTTGTCATAGCGGACGCTTTTGGGCGCAAGCCCGGCCCGTTCGGTCGACCGCGGGATCAGGTATTTCCGGGCTATCGCGATCTTTTCCTCATCGATATACCCCGACAGGCGAATCACCTCCATACGATCAAGGAGCGGCGCCGGGATTCGGTCGAGAGTGTTGGCCGTTGCGATAAAAAGGATACCGGACACGTCAAAGGGGAGATCAAGATAGTGGTCACGGAAGGCGACGTTTTGCTCCGGATCGAGAACCTCAAGAAGCGCTGAAGAAGGATCCCCTTGATAGCTCGCTCCGAGTTTGTCGATTTCGTCGATCATAAAGACGGGATCGCGTGCGCCGACGACTTTTAATCCCTGAATGATCTTTCCCGGCATCGCGCCGATATAGGTCCGGCGGTGGCCTTTTATCTCGGCTTCGTCGCGCATGCCGCCCACCGAGAATCGGAAGAACTCCTTGCCAAGGGCGTGGGCGATCGATTTCCCGATCGAGGTTTTACCGACACCAGGGGGACCGACCAGGCAGATGATCGACCCACGATTGTCTCCGCGGAGTTTGCGCACCGCGAGAAACTCGATAATACGCTCTTTGACGTCCTCGAGTCCGTAGTGGTCACCGTCGAGTGTTCGTTGAGCGCGCGTCATGTCGATTTCCGTCGGAGGCGGGGCGTCCCACGGAAGGGCAACGATCGTATCGAGATAGTTGCGAATCACCGAGAACTCCGGAGAGGCCGGCTCCATCAATTGGAACTTCTCGAGCTCGTTCTCCACCTGCGTCCGCACTTCATCCGGCAGTTGGAGCTTATCGATCGCCTCTTTAAAGCGGGCATACTCGGAACCCTTGGCGTCCGTCGGCATCCCGAGCTCCTGTTTGATCGCCTTGAGCTCCTCCTTGAGAAAGTACTCGCGCTGACTTTTCTCGATCTTCTCGTTTATCTGGCCCTGAATCTTCTTCTGAATCCGGAGCAGCTCCTGCTCTTTTTTAATAAAGATCAACACCTTCTCGAGACGTTGGTAGATGCTGAGTGTCTCGAGTACGTCCTGCTGAACGCTTCGATCGATATTGAGAATGCTCGTCACAAAATCCGCGATCCGCCCCGGTTGATCGATGTTGACCATGTTCAGACGCATCTCTTCGGAGAACAGTGGATTGTTTTCGCTAACCTGTTTGGTCTCTTGAATTATCGCCCTGGTGAGCGCGGTGACCTCAGCTGAGTCGCCGTCCTCGTCGTCGAGGTACTCAACGGCGGCTGCAAGCACAGTCGGCCCGGTCTCGAGGTGCTTGCGAACTCGAAATCGCTTGAGAGTGGAGATAAAGATGTTCATCCCGCCGTCGGGCAAGTTGATCCGCTTGAGAATTTTGGCCGCCGTCCCAATCTCGTAAAGGTCGTCGGGACCGGGGTTTTCCTGTTCCTCCTGGCGAGTGAGAATCAGACCGATGTGGTGATCGCCTTCGAGGGCGCGCTCGACGACCTCGATATCTACTTGGTCTTTAACCATCACCGGGGTAAACAGCCCGGGAAAGATAGGCTTGCCAGTAAGCGCGATGAGATAGAGTTTGCTCGGCAGGACTTGGTCTACCGGAAGGATATCGTGTTGTTCTGACATTTGTTGTTCCTTTTATTTCCTATAAGCTATGGACGATGAATCGCAGCAGTCAACATCGGGCGATCATCTTGCGAATATCTCCATCCGGTGATTCCAACGCGTCCGTTGAACTTCTTACGCCCGACGAGGGTCTGATTCGCGCTCTCGCGTACGGCTTACGCGCGCGCCGAAGCTCGCTGCGGGGGCAGGTGGTCCCGTTTGCCCGGGGCACTGTGTGGCTGTATCGGGACCCCCGGCGGGAAAACGCAAAGATCACTGACTTCGCCGTTGAAACGTACGCGCACGCGATCCAGGCCGACCTCCGCGCCTACTATCAGCTCAGTCTTGTTGCCGAAGTCGTCTGGCGCAGCCACGCATCCGGAGACGGAGCGGTCGAGAGTTATGGTCTTGTTGCCGAGACGCTTGATCTCCTTGATCGGGAGGATTCTCCGCGTCCGGAGGCCTGGTACCGGCGACTGACGATCCAGGTTCTGTGGAGATACCTCGCGGTTCTCGGCTTACAACCCGATCTGCGGGCAAGCGGACGGAGTGGCCGTGAGTTTGGGGCGACGGAGCTTCGGTTTTTTGATGTTCGGGAGTCGATCACCGTCGAATCGGAATGGGCCGACGAGCGTATGCTGACGCTTCCCGCCGGGGCGGTACGATTTCTCGAGTACGGGGAGGGTCGTTCGCTGGAGGAGGCGGTCGCCGTTGACCTCTCGACCAAAGCGCTTGCCGCTCTCCGTGCCGTGATCCTGGCGACGATTCAGGAGGCGATCCACGTACCGCTCAACACGCTCCGTGTCGCCGGCGGATGGATATAGCGGATGTCATAGCCGTGGATTCGTGGTACGATTTTTCACCGCCGCCACGCGGGGGCTGGAGGGGATGATGCGAATACTCGACCTGATTCTCAAAAAAAGAAACGCCGGGACGCTGACTCGGGACGAGATCGCGTTTTTTGTCCGGTCTTATGTCGAGGGAACTGTGCCGGAATACCAGGTATCGGCCCTGCTCATGGCGATCTTTTTTCAAGGCATGACGCCGGAAGAGACCGGATTCCTCACACGCGAAATGATCGATTCCGGCGAGACGATCGATCTGAGCGCTCTTAGCGGTCCATTTGTCGATAAGCACTCGACCGGTGGTGTCGGTGACAAGGTCTCGCTTATCCTCGCTCCGGTTGCCGCAGCCTGCGGCGTCAAGGTTCCGATGATGAGCGGGCGATCACTCGGTCACACCGGCGGTACCCTCGACAAGCTTGAATCGATTCCCGGTTTCCGGACCGACCTGACTCCGGCACGTTTTGCCGAGATCATCGACCAATGCGGGTTCGCAATGACCGGACAGAGCAAACGCGTCGTACCCGCCGATCGGAAGTTATATGGCTTGCGCGACGTTACCGGAACGGTCGAGAGCGTCCCGTTGATAACGTCGAGTATTCTTTCCAAGAAGTTTGCCGAAGGAGCTGACGCGCTTGTTTTCGACGTCAAAACGGGTCCGGGCGCATTTATGAAGAACCTCGAGGACGCGCGGACTTTGGCGACCTCTCTCGTCAAGACGGGGGAGAGCTTAGGAAAACAGATTATCGCCGTATTAACGCGAATGGACGCGCCCCTCGGCGCCAAAGTCGGGAACTTTATTGAGGTTGAGGAATCACTTGCCCTTGTCGGTTCGCCCGTTGCAGTTGATCGCGTCCCGATCGACAAGCGCAGCGACGACCTCCTCGAGGTCACCCTGCGGCTAACGGCGTGGATGCTTGTCGCCGCCGGAATCGTTTCTACTGTCGAAGCGGGACTTGAGCGCTGTCGCGAGGTCATCGCCGACGGAAGCGCGTGGCGTCATATGAAGCAAAACATCGAGTTGCAAGGTGGCAATGTCGACGACATGCATGCCGCCCTCGGTACGCACCGAGCGCCGATCGAGCAGGTTGTCTCCGCGTCGGAGGATGGATTCCTCGCCGCGCTCGACGCCTATTGTGTTGGAATGGCCGGTGTCTACCTCGGCGCGGGACGCAGCAAGACAGACGACGAGGTGTTTACCGACGTCGGCTTTGAGATACTCGTCAAACCGGGCGATCCGATTAAACGGGGCGAGCCGATTTTGCGTGCGTGGGGCCGGTCTGAAGATGCAATGGAGCGGGCGATTGCGACGATCGGCGACGGGATATCGATACTGTCGGTCGTGCCCGAACAAGATTCGATGATTCTGGAGGAATTCTCGACGATATGAAGTGGCACAAGCCACCGGTCGATGGGGATAAAGTAAAAGAAGTTGCATCGCGATTTGGTCTCGACCATCTCAGCGCTGCGATTCTTGTGCGCCGCGGCGTGACGGCCGCGACGACACTACCGTATTACCTCGAAGACGACCTTCGCTACCTCCACGATCCGTTCTTGTTCGCCGAGATGCCCGAACTCGTTTCGCGGCTCCTTGAGGCGCGTGACGAGGACGAGCGCGTCCTCGTTTTTGGAGACCGCGACGTCGACGGGATCACGAGTACGGCAGTCATGGTCCAGACACTTCGCGAGCTCGGTATAAGCGACGTCCGCTGGGAGGTCCCCGAGGGTGACGCCGAGTACGGTTTAACAAACGAGGTCGTCGAACGCTTTGCGGCGGACGACGGCACGGTGATCGTAACGGTTGATTGCGGAATCACAAGCATCACGGAAGTCGATCGCGCCGTTGAACTCGGTATCGACGTACTTGTCGTCGATCACCATAATCCGCACGAGCGGCTACCGGCGGCGGTCGCGATCGTCAATCCTAAAACGGAGGATTCCTACCCGTTTGACGGATTGTGTGCGTGTGGCTTGGCCGCCAAAGTCAGACAGGCGCTGGCGATAGGTCAAACCGAGATCTTTGGGCAATCTCTGACGCTTATCAACGCCTATCCGATTAACGAAACGATTATGGTCGACGCAATTCATCTCGAAAACGGGATCGAGGTCGACCGCATATCGGAAGCGCTTGTTCCCGGTGTGGCCGCCCTGGATTCGAGTCGTCTGGCACCGTATCTCGTCGATCGACCGCTTGTTGCCTTTGACGCCGCCTATCAGACGCGGCTGATTCGCGAAGGACTTGGCTCCGGCGTCGACGTTTATCTCCTCGACCTCAAGCAACAAGTCGCCGAAGCGTTTCCAGGCCTCGCCAACCGGAGTCGGCTCCAGTTGCGTGAGGGATCTCGTATGGCACGTTACGCCACCGAGGCGCCCGCCGAGATCGACGTTCTCTACGCGCTCTATCGATCGCTCATCGATTCGCGCTTTCCAGCAATACGACAGTCGATGGAGTCCGTTATCGACTCGGTCGCCGTGGCGACCCTTGTGGATATGATGCCGATCGCCGACGAGAACCGGACGATGGTTCGCGCCGGATTGCTTCGCCTTAATAAGAATCCGGCGCCCGGTTTTCGCGCGCTTATCAATGAGGTAAAACTCGCCAAATCCACAATCGGAAGTCGGGAGATCGGGTGGAATATCGGACCGGTTATCAACGCGAGCGGCCGAATGGGCACGCCGTCTCTTGCGGTCAGGCTGCTACTCTCGACGGAGGAAACTGAACGGGCGTCGTTGGCGAGCAACATCGCCGCTCTAAACCGGAAACGCCGCCAGGTTGGCGAGGACGCGTGGCGTGCAGTTTCTCCGGGAATCGCAAAATCGATAGAAGACAACGACAACAAGCTCATCGCGATCTACGAACAGGGGGTGCATCGGGGCGTGACGGGTATCGTCGCCGGACGGCTCAGTCGGCGCTACAATCTGCCGGCGACCGTGATCACGTCGGTTGGAACAACCGCAATCGGGAGTATTCGTAGCGCCCGCGGTTTTATTGCGACCGATTTTCTGTCGCGTTTCGGAGACATTCTCGATAAATGGGGTGGCCACGATCAGGCCGCCGGATTTGCTCTGCCCGGTGACCGCCTGTCCGAGTTTTGGACTCGCCTCGAACGTATCCTACCCGAGCTGTCGCTCGACCTGGAGCGCGAGGAAGAAGTCGCGATAGACGCCGAACTCCCGCCTAAGTACCTCACGCCCGACCTCGATAAGATTGTGCGGCTGTTTGAGCCCTACGGGCAGGGTAATCCGCAGCTTCGATTTCTCGCGCGCAAAATGGTCGTACAAGAGATGCGCGTTATCGGCAAAGATGAATCTCATCTCAAGTTTCTGTTCGACGGCGGTGCGTACAAATGGCCGGCGGTGTTCTGGGGAGCCGCCGAGAAATACGCGCACGCGATCGATCTAAAGTCCCGCGTTGACGTTGTGTTTGAGTTTTCGCGAAATGCGTATCAAGGTACGGAGTCGGTTCAACTGGTGGTCGTGGATCTACGACCCAGCGAGGAGCAGGTTGCGTGAGTCGTGCGTTGGCGGTTGTCGCGTTGTTCGCGTTCTGTTCCGTCACCACCGTCGCGGATGACTCCGGGTCGGTTGGTGGGGCCGAATCCTTGCCAACTCTCGCGATACCTGCCGTTCGGATCTTCGCGCCCCCTCGCGTGGCCCGCGGCGAGGTTCTGCGTTTGTTTGTCGTGGCGCCCGCCGACTTTCCGATCGATTCGGTTTCGGCCAGTTTGCGACGATCCGGCGGGTACGAAGTTTCGGCGCAGGGGTGGCGAATCGGCGGTTCCGATCGCGACGGCGAGGTCTGGCAGCTGTTGTTTGGCGTCGCCAGTGATATCCGCCCCGGTCCCTTTGATCTGCTTGTCGCCGTCAACGGCGTATCAACTCAAACCGTAATTCGCGAGGCCGAGATCGAAACGATCGATCGCAGCTATCGGGAAGAAGAGATTCTTCTCTCCTTTGCGTTGACAAATCTCCGAACGCGCGAGGACGAGGAGAAAGCCCGCCAGTCGCGTGAGCTGTGGACGCTCCTCCAGCGAACGGATCTTGCGGCCCAGTTCCACGCCGGCCGCTTTATCCTGCCGATCGTTCGCTTTCGGCGGACCTCCCTTTTTGGCGATCGGCGTCAGTTCCGCTACGTCGATGGTACCCTCGCGCCGGCGCTCCACAACGGTCTTGATCTCGCGGCGCCGACCGGAACGCTTGTCATCGCTCCCGGCCGCGGTCGAATCGCGATGGCCGAATCGCGCATCGTAACGGGGAATACGGTCGTTATCGAACATCAACCGGGTGTGTATTCGCTGTACTACCACCTCGATCGGCTCGATGTAGCTCCGGGCGATCTGGTTCGCCAGGGAGACGTCATCGGTACGGTCGGCTCGACCGGCCTTGCAACCGGTCCCCACCTTCACTGGGAAGTTCGCGTATCGGGGGTTGCGGTCGATCCCGAGTGGTTTCTCGGCGCTCCTTTGGTTGACACGGTCGGCGTCGACGATGCATTATCTACGACACCGTAGGAAAGGGGGTGATTGTATCGCCTACGTCAGAGTAGAAGACGCGGATAATCTCGAAAAGTCGATTAAACGGTTTAAGCGCCTCGTTGAGAAAGAGGGCATCATTCGTGAATGGAAAAAGCGTGAGTTTTATGAAAAGCCGTCGACCATAAAGAACCGCAAGAAAAAAGCGCTCCAGCGCAAGATTCAGAAGAAGATTCGGAAAATGCAGGCTTCGAAAAACTACTAGTCGTGAAAACGAATAAAAACGCGCCCGGAAACGGGCGCTTTTTTTTGCCTTTGTGGGCGTTGATTCTCGTCGCGTGCAGCAGCACCGATCCCGAGATTATGCAGACCGAGGTTCGCCTCATCGACTCGTACTATCCATTCGACGCCGTTATCGAGCATCGCTTATCGGTAGCGATCGATATCCACGACTCCGACGGTGCCGAGGACGTCGAAAAAGTACGTGTTCTACTACCGACGCGTCGTCTCGAGTGGGAACGTAACGTCGAGCAACTACGCCGTTACGACCGCGACGGACGGCGTTGGTTTGTCGCGGATGATCTATCGGTGCCGGTCCCAAACGTATCCGGCCCCCTTGTCCTCTTTGTTGAGGACAAATCACAACGCACAACGGAGGCGCAACTTGTCATTCCGCCGATCGAATCGGTCGGTGGTTCGGATACCTTTCCGGTGATGGTTGTTTCCACAAACGAAATAAACGAACGACCGCCGGAAGCCGACCGCTACGAAACAGCTGTCGAGGCTGAGGCGCGAGTCCGCGTTCCTCCGAGGACAGATCTCGTGTACCTCATCGTTCGCGAGACCGACGGACGTCTCGGCGCGCCTGTGGAGATCAGAGTAAACGCGCAGTCGGAGGTAGTGCTGCCAGATAGTCTCGTCGATCGTGTCGGAGGTCGAAGCTTCTACCTGCTCAACCGGATTTCGCCGACTCAGTGGCGCGAATCCGGCCCCTGGGTGCTCGCCACGCGCTGACAACGCTCTCGCGCGGATCGAAGGACGAGCTCTCCGCGACGTCCAGAGTAGGAGAAAAATCAAGCATGACCGGGAGGCGCCAAAGCGCTCCGCTTTGTGTACACTGCTCGGCGATGAATCGGATTGAGCTTGCCCAATCGGTGCGCCGTATCGGTAAAATCGGGTTTTCACGATCGAGTGGACCCGGCGGACAGCACGTGAACAAAGTCAACTCGCGGGTAACGCTCCATGTGGCCGTCGACGGTCTCGGCCTGAGCGAAAGCGAGCGCGATCGCGTTCGCCGTCGTCTCCGTCGCCGTATCAATCGGGAGGGCGATCTTGTCGTTGAGTCCGGTGAAACGAGGAGCGCGACACGAAACCGAGAAACGGTGTATCTCCGGGCGACCGATCTTATCGATCGTGCGCGCCGGATAGAGCGCCCGCGTCGAGCGACCAAACCGACGACCGCCTCGCGGGAGCGGCGGCTTCGCAGCAAACGCCTCAAAGGCCAACACAAGCGGGCGCGCCAGGCGCCGAACGATTTCGAGAGGTATTAATGCACATCGTCGTTCCAATTAAGCAGGTTCCGGAGACGAGCAACGTCCGCATGAGCGAAGAGACGGGGACAATGATTCGCTCAGGCGTCGAGATGATCGTTAATCCCCTCGATCTGTACGCGCTCGAGAGTGCGCTCCGATTGCGTGAACTACACGGCGGTCGAATTACCGCGATCTCAATGGGGCCGCCACCCGCGGCCGCGGTGGTTCGTGAGGCGATCGCGATGGGTTGTGATGACGGCGTGCTTCTGTCGGATCGCGCCTTTGGGGGAGCGGATACCTGGGCCACATCGTATACCCTTGCCGAAGCGATACGCGCTCGCGGCGACTATGACCTTATTATCGCGGGCGAACGCGCCACCGACGGCGATACCGCCCAGGTGGGGCCCGGCATCGCGGCGTGGCTCGACATCCCCTTGGTAACCTACGCTACTTCGATTGTGAAGGAGTCGGAAGGCAAACTCGTCGCCGAACGACTCGTCGAGGAGGGCTATCAAGTCCTCGAGGTCCCCACGCCCGCTCTTATTACCGTCGTCAAAGAGATCGCCGCGCCCCGCCTCCCGACGCTCGCAGGCAAACGGCGCGCTCGTGAAATCGAGATTCCCGTTCTCGGCGCGGCCGATCTCAGTATCGATCCCGCCTCAGTCGGATTAAAGGGATCGCCGACAAAGGTTGTCAAAATCGGAACGCCGCGGGTTACCCGGGGCGGCACAACTGTGGTGGCGGACGACGAGAGCCGCGTTGGTGACGCCGTCGAGCAGTTGATCGGATTTCTCCGCGATCGGAGTGTCTTGTGAGGTGGTGGCGATGAGTTTTGTCTGGACGATAGCCGAACAGCACGAAGGGCGTCTCAAGCGAGTATCGTTCGAGCTTTTGGGAAGGGGACGGGATTTGGCCGACAAGCTCGAAACCAAGCTCTGCTCTGTAGTTATCGGCGACCGGGTAGGGCAGGACCAATTGGAGGAACTCGTCCACTACGGCGCCGACGAGGTCTATTCGATTCAGGATCCGCGGCTGGCTGATTTTGTCTGCGAGAGCTACAGCGGGATTCTTTCGGCCTTGATACAAAGCTACCGTCCCAACGTCATCCTTGCCGCGGCGACGACCGCCGGTCGAACGCTGATGCCGCATGTGGCAATCAAGGTAAACACGGGTTTAACAGCCGATTGCACCGACCTCGATATCGAGGAACGGACCGGGAACCTCTTGCAGACGCGTCCCGCGATCGGCGGGAACATAATGGCAACGATAAAGACTCCCAACCACCGTCCCCAGATGGCGACCGTGCGGCCGAGATCGAGTCGTCCGCTCGAACCGGATGCGGGCCGGGTCGGCAAGATCATCGCCGTACCGGTAGACGAGACCGCGATCGACGATCGCGTGAGGGTTCGTGGATATCGGCGTGAAGTCGAGGATTTTGTCAATCTCGAGGAAGCCGAGGTCATCGTAGCCGGCGGACGCGGAATAAAAAAAGGAGACAACATCGCGATCCTCCGCCGCCTCGCCGAAACACTCGGTGGCGTTGTAGGGGCAACACGGGACGCCGTAGATCGCGGTTGGATCGGGTACCCGCATCAGATCGGTCTATCCGGAAAGACCGTCTCGCCGCGACTGTACGTTGGAGCGGGGGTATCGGGCTCGATCCAGCACCTCGCGGGCATAAAGACAAGCGAGACGATCGTTTCAATCAACAACGACCCGGACGCTCCCCTTCACAAAGTGGCGGACTTTGCGGTCGTCGGGGACTTGTTCGCGGTCGTACCCGAACTCCTCCGTCGCTTGTCGCAGCTCGAAGTATCCAACGCGTCGGACGCAGCGGGCTCGAGCCGATAATTTCGCGTTATAGGTTTGGGATGTCGTCGTTTGTACGGATGTACTCGACCTGGGTGCGGATATCCTCGATTTCACGAATCCAGAAACCCCGCGATCCCCACTCGGGATGATCGGTGGTAAACGACTTGTCGTTCCGCTGACGGGCGTTCCAGGCGAGGTAGTAGAGAATTCGCATCAGCCGCAAAGGTTCGACAAGGACGAGTTGCTCCGAGTCAAAATCCATAAACTGCCGATACCCTTCCAGCAAGTAAACGAGTTCCCGGCGTACGTGACCGATTCGATCGGGAAGAAGCAACCATAAATCCTGGACCGGCGGTCCGACCATCATGTCGTCGAAATCGATCAGGAGCAGTCCTTCATCGCCCCGTTCGAGAATGTTGCCACGGTGAAAATCGCCGTGGATACGCGATTCTCGGGTTCCCGCAAACAAGGGCATAATCTCGGCGAGTCCTTCTTCGACCACGTCAAAGAACTCGCTTTCCACATCGGGATGAACGACGCCGGCGTCACGAATCTCGGTGACAAACGCCCGAGTAGACGCCTCCGGTACACAACGAATTCTGGTGGGCGCGGCGCCGTTCTTGCCCACTGAGTGGACCCGCCCGACAAGCGATCCCAGACGAAACCAGTCTTCGTCGCGTTCCGCGTCAAAGCCGCGTCCGCCGCGCTTCGGATACAGGGCCATACGCAGAACTAACTCACTTGCTTCGTGATCGCCCTCAAATTCAATCTCGTGAAGTGTATCACCGGCGGCGTCGGCGATCGGATCGACGACCGGGAGCTCGGCGGCGGCGCACTCTCGAACAAACTGATGTTCCTCGGCAATTGCCGCTGTGGACCAGCGGTTCGGACGGTAAAACTTGGCGATATACTCCGTACCGTCGACCGAGCGGATACCGTACACGCGGTTGATATAGCTCGCGTATCGGTGGACGGTTCGATCGAGCTCAAGTTCGTATAACGCCTCGACGGCGGCGAGAACATGCTGAGGCGAGAGATCGTCAAAGGCTCCACTCACAATGGCCGATACCATCGCTCGACTCGACCGCAGTGGTCAAGGACTCAGATTACGTTTAATAACTGCTCCCCATGACGAGCGGTGTCCACGCGTTTGAACACCTTCTTCACAACGCCGGAATCGTCGATCACAAAGGTGCTGCGAATGACACCAACGACCTCTTTCCCGTACATCTTTTTGGTGCCGTAAGCTCCCCACTCCGTCATCACGGAGTGATCGACATCCGAGAGCAAGGTGAATGGAAGACCGTATTTCTCCTGAAACGCCCGATGGCTCTCCGCGGTGTCGGGGCTCACGCCCAGAATCACCGTATTTCGGTCGCTGATTGTGGGAAAGCTGTCGCGGATGCTGCACGCCTCTTTTGTACAGCCCGGTGTGTCATCTTTGGGATAAAAGTACACCACCACGGTCTTACCGAGAAAACTGCTCAACCTAACGTGCTCCCCATCCTGATCGGGAAGCGAAAAGTCCGGCGCTTTTTGTCCTACTTCAATCATCCGTCAAAGATACTGAGTGTACGGATAAGCGTCTCTATTTTTAGGGATCGTCGAACACGATCGTTGCGCCCGGGAGCTCGATCACGTCTCCGGCTGACAACGTACGTTTGGTGACGGCGCTGTTGTTGACCGTAACGGGAACGGAACTGACGATCGTGTAGGCACCAGTTTTCTCGTCCCGGACGATAGTCGCGTGTTGTTCCTGCATATCCGGCGAATCGGCGATCGTTATGTCGGCGTCGGCCGCCGCGCCAATGACAGTTTTTGCGCCCGGGATCTCCATGACTCGTGTCCCAATTCCGCTGTGAGACAGGAGCTCGAGGTTCGCAACCTTCCGGGACGACCGGGCGCGAAGGAAGACCAGAAGCGCGGCGAGTAAAAGCGCAATAAACGCCGGCACGACCAACACAAAACCGATAGTGTCCCGGGGCAGGCCAAAAATGGTTCCGGAGAAGTATCGACGCGAACCGGTGGCAAGACGATCTTCAACGTTAACCTCGAGGCGAACGCTTCGATACTCCGACGGGATTATGCTCGCTCGGTATACGATCCGGTATTCGCTGAGAATATGATCGCGGATTTCGTCGTAGACGGATGCCAGCTCATCGGCGTTTGTTGCCGAGAAGGTGAGCCCTCCACCGGCCCCGACGATGGCGGGAAGTTGCGCCGCACCGTCTTCGGCAAAGTCGATTCCAAAGACGCTCGTTCCGTCTCGTTCTACGCTCCGTAGAACCGCATCTACGTCGAGAAGCTCCGTTCCCCAGTCCGGATGAGCCTCTCCGCTGTGTCGGGCAAATGGGAACTCCTCCCCATCGGAAAGGACGACAAGAGCCCGGCGTCCGCTCGCTTGCGACAAGTCGACCGACGCCAGATCGATAGCGCGAAAGAGCTCGGTATATGCCGCTTCGCGAGTCGGGCGTTCGATGTCGTCAAGAAGAACGCTGATCGCGGCGGGAGAATCGGCGGGATCGGCGTGAAGTCGATAAAAGGTGTTAAAACTCGCCAGGCCAACGCTGTCTCGGCGATTGTCGGTATCTCCGAGAAAACTACGAATCGCGGTGCGCACAGCGGCGATACGAGTTGCCGACGCATCATCGGTTTCCCGACCGTCGAGGGTGTCGTACATGCTACCGGAGTTATCAACGAGCAGAAGAAATGAGATGCCGCGGTTGACTCCGGCTCGCTCTTCCACGGAGATCACCTCAACCTCAATCTCTCGTCCAGTGTCGTCGACCTCGACGATCCGGATATCCTCCGGCGTCAATCCCTCCGCGGGTCTGCCGGAAGCGTCGCTGATCGCCGCCCAGACGACTATCTCCTGATGCGTAATCAGCCGATCCGTATCTACCTGTGCCGGGCGGACCGTCTGAGCGACCAACTCATGGGGTAAGCAAAGGGCAAGTAAAACGACAAGCGGTCTCAGGAGAAGTTTGGCCCCTCCGAACTGAAGGACGTCTCCAAACTTGAGAAACTCGGAACCGCTTTTTGGAACGGTCGCATCGTTGCGACGAACGGTGTTGTTCTCGCCGAGCGGGTAGAGAACCAGCTCGCCGTTTGATTCGCGTATCTCGGCATGCCGATCGACGACATTGCTGTACTCCGAGAGGTTGACATCACAGGACGAAGCGCTTCCCACGCTGATTCGACGCTGGTTTAGCACAACTTCCGCTCCTTTACGCGGACCGTTGAGAATCCGGACGATCCCGGCGATCTGGCCGCGTTCGAACGCGCCGTACATTGCGCTTACCAGGACGCCAAACAACGATAAGCCGACAGGACGCGTCCATGCGGCTGGAAGCAGCGTCGGCGTGTAGTGAATCGCAATTCCCCCGAGTAAGCCGCCCAGGAATCCGCCAAAGACACCGACGGCGGCTCGACGAAACGAGCGGCGTCGGATTCCCTCCGAGGCACCTAATGCGATGCCCAGGATCGCCCATCCGAACGCTCGCGCACCGGCAACTCCGATGTTCTCCGTATCGGCGAGAAGCGTAAGCGCGAGCTGACCCAGCGTAAATCCGATCGCACCACCGACGAAGCCGATTGCCGTCCCGAGCAGTACACCCAAAGCAATTCGTCGGCCGACTCCGGCAACAATTCCGTCGATTGCGCCAAAGAATCCACCGTAGATCGCGCCAAACGCCGCGCCCGAAACCGTGCTGAAAACGAGGTAACTGGTAAAACGCCCCTGATAGTAGAGAAGTACCTCAAGAACGGGCCAGACGGCGATCCCCGCAAAGAGGCCAATCGCGAGATAGACAAGTCTTCTCAGGAGGTGTGACATCTCATTACTCCTTCGGAGTGAGTCGCGACTCGATTACGACCGTACTCTCGTGTGGTTGGATCGCAAGCTCATAGATCTGGGGCCGGAAATCGGGATGGGAAATGCGTAGTCGATAGTCGCGCCCGCTGCGCAGACGTTGGCGGCGTGACAGGGTGAGCGGGAACCATTCGTCGCCTTCAAATATCTCTATCGTCGAGTCTTCGATCACGCGTCCGTTTTGCTCGTCACGAACGATCGTCCGAACCGCGAGCGGAAGCTCAACCTCGTCGATCAGATCGATTCGGACCTGACGACCGGATTCCGGCCTACCGGGTATAACAAACCGCGATCCGCTTTGCGCGGCGAGGGATACGACTTGCACCGATTCCCACCACACGATACCCGGCGCGGTGATTTTGAGGCGGTAGCGCCCCGGCTCAACGAGCAGGCGATCGCTCCGGAAGCTGTCGAAGAGATCGGTCTCTCCGGCGTTTTGCGGATACAAACGCAGCGTTTTGTAAGGGGGCTGCTCGCGCTCGTTCTCTTCGTCCCGATACAGAGATCCCGAAAGGTGCAGGGTATCCGGATCGCGAGTGCCGGCGCGTACACGTACGGAAACATCGAGTGCGCCGATACTCGACGCATATATCAGCTCGCGATGATACCCGTTTCGATACGTATCGACGCCCAAAACGGCGAGCGCCGGGAGAACGACCGCCAGGATGATCGCCGGTAGACGCTTCCTTTTTCGCGGGATCACCGCCGAGGTTTCGGTCTCCAGATACGTGGCGATAATTTTGTGGACCTCTTCAGGTGCGCCGAGTCGGTATCGTCGGTTTATACGACGGATCAATCGCCCGAGATCGGTGAGGCGGCGTTCGGCCTTTGGTTTGAGCATCCGCGCAATCAAGCGCGAAACAAACAGCGAAATCCGTGGATTATGCGCACGCGGCGAACGGTACCGACCTCGTTGTATTCGGGCGATCACCTCCGGTGAGAACGAGCCGGGGTAGGGGCGCTTCCCGGTCACCATCTCGTACAGAGCGACTCCGAGCGAGTAAATATCCGCTCGCGCGTCGACCGATCGCGTATTTTGAAACTGCTCCGGCGCCATGTAGCTCGGTGTGCCGAGGGTCATTCCGTCCCGCGTGAGGTCGCTGCCGCCTTCCTCCCCGTGGATCGTCGCGATTCCAAAGTCGACCAGTTTGATCTCGCCGGTTTTGGAGATAAGAATATTGGCGGGTTTGATATCGCGGTGAACAACCCGGCGGGCGTGGGCGTAGGCGAGCCCGCGACAAACTTCGCGAATAATAATGAGCGCAATGGCATCGGGTAGATATCGGCGCGAGCGTATAAGCGTTTCCAGCGACACACCTTCGACGTATTCGAGGACGATGTAGTACGAGGATCCCTCGCGGAAGTGGTCGTACACGTCGACGATCGCGTCGTTGCGGAGGTCCATCATAATTTGCGCCTCGCGTCGAAACCGTTCCCGGATCGCCGCATTCCCGCGGAGCGTCAGTTTTTTTATGATTACGGAGCGATCGAGGGTCGGATGTCGGGCGATATACACAGCGCCCATGCCACCACTCGCAAGTTGAGAGGTGACTTTGTACTTCCCGATCGACTCTACCGTCTTAGCCATCTGCGTTTCCTGTCTCTTCTGGAGTCACAAGCTCGACGATGTCGCGTTTGGGGTCAAATCGCCTCGCTTCCGGCGGAATCGCGACGATGTACCGATCGGGATTGTGAATTTGAACGTAGCGACCCTCGGCACGTAAACGATATCGTCCGGGTACCGGACGATGTCCGCCGATGTATATCGCTTCCTCGAGGGCGACCTCGGGAAGATAGTGTTCGATCATCCGTTTGACGCTGTCCGTTTCGGCCGCGTCGTTATCGGTCCAGGTAAATCCCTCGACAACGTCCGCGCGGTTACGGTACTCGACGATTTCGTCGCGATCGAAAAAACGAGCCGGCTCGGCGTGACTGATCAGCGTTTGTGTCCCGACG
This sequence comes from Alkalispirochaeta sp., assembly GCA_965601745.1. Taxonomy (GTDB): domain Bacteria; phylum Spirochaetota; class Spirochaetia; order DSM-27196; family Alkalispirochaetaceae. The sequence goes on along the minus strand of OZ271836.1, from coordinate 1,970,813 downwards.
CAAAATAGCGGTAGTGATTTCTCGAAATCGTACACGGCATCCACCGCGGCGTTTGTAAAAAAACGGTTCATGTAATCGGCGACCATCGCGCCTTCATACACAAACTTGCCAAACTGGTGATTACCTTCTCCCTCCTCATTCCGGATATTTTCGTGGTTGCCTTTGAGCGCGTGGACGAGTTGGGGGTACGCGTTTTTAAGAAGCGCGACGATGCGGAGGACGGTGAGGTTCTCGCGCATCTCCTCATCCATCGCGCTATGGCGGCGATACCCGCCGGCAAACTCCTCCAACGCCCGTACCCAGCGGTGGCGCGCGCGAGATTCACCGTGGACGTAATCGCCGACCATGACGACCTGCGCGCGGCCGGCGTCAAGCGCGTCAATGAGGGGCACATCGATACCGTGAGCGACGAACGCGGAGTTGAGGACAGACGTCAGAAAACCAACGCGTCCGTGGATATCGGGAAGGACAAGCAGCGGGACGCCCGGTCGAAGGTGGACTAGGCCTCCCGGACGTGCGCCGCCGTCGCGCGGGCGTATGTGGGTATCCTCGGTCGCAAGCGTTTCCACCGCCGAGCCGATTTGATCGGTGATCTCCTCGGACGACGGTGGCGACGCAGTAGCAGCGATCGTCGAGATCGCCGCGGCGATGGGATGATCAGATTCCATCAGCCCTGAATAATCGTCTTGTTGATTTCGACAAAATCCTCGATGAGAGCCTTGTTAATCTCGGTGAGCAATCCCGCCTCTTCTTCGAGATCGAGGTCGGCGGTCGCGACGGCGATCGCGTATATAGCTGAGCTTGACTGCACGGGGCCGCTCGTAAATCGCGCGATTCTGCCGATCCCAACGTCTTGTGCCAGAGATACTCCTTCGGCCTCGACATGTTCCGGGACGTCCATTCGGAGCCCGACCGAGGCGTAGTCCATCGTCCGCCCGCCGTCACTCAACGGGCCGATCGTCAATAGAGAGCCGGAGTAGGTGAGAAGGAGTGCGCCGTGATCTTCGTCAACGACAAACTCATCGCGCTCCTCCATCCCCATTTCGGCAACTCTACTCTCAAACGCCGTACGTTTTTCGATCCACCCTTCGGCAAAGCGTTCATAGGATTCCTCCGTTTCCGCGAGCCCTGCGGTGGGGGCGATCTTTCGGATATGGTCCTGAACGGCCTGGGGTAGCTGATCCATAAACTCGCTCATAGGAACTCCTTTCTTCCGTGATACATTCCAACCATGGCGCACCGCTATCGCAAATTCCAATCAAATGGAGGAAGAAACCGATGATTTTTACCGATCTCCCGGAACCGATACAACGACATTTGATTTCGCTCGCCGAGGAAACCGCGATTACACCGTTAAGTGTAGCGCAGGAACGCGTTACGGAAAACTGGCTTGCCAAACGGGCCCTGTACGAGGAGCAAGTGGCGGCACTCGGAATGGAAACGGTCGAGTCTCTTGGAGCGGACGATGCCCGCGGAATGCTCTTGCTCACCTGGTCGGGATCCCTGATCGCTCTCGCACCGGCGGACGAACGTGGTCGCGAGTTCGAATATGCGAGCATTAAACTACGAACCGACGTCCCCGATTCGGTACTTGCGACCGGCGTCTCGTTGGTACGACCGCCGGCGACTAATCACCCTGCGGAGTTTGCCAACTGTCCCGTCGCCAAAAGCTCGGAGCTGCTCGAAATCGCCACGTTTTCTCCCGACGTCCGAGCCAAGGATCAAGCCGAGCGCCTCCGCCAGGCGGTCATATTTCTGACCAATGGATTTGTGCAGGCCAATCAGGAGCTTTCCGTTACGGTCGAGGCCTACCCGGACCAGTTTACGATGAAGTCAGTAATTCGACGGATCGCCGAACGCAACGAGGTCTCACAAACCCTCGCTCGATCGGTCGTCAACGACTACCTCGACACAATCGAAGCCGGTTTGATGCTTGGTCGTCGCGTCGCGCTCGGTCGCTTTGGTAAATTGCAGCTCGGCGTTCGTGCGGCGCAAAAAGCAAGAATGGGGCGCAATCCGGCGACGGGAGAGGAGATTATGATTCCGGCAAAAGCTCCTGTGGCGACGCCGCGCATCTCCTTCTCGTCGTCTCTTCGGGAACGGGCCAGCAACGTACCCCTTAGTCGCGTCGACAATAAGAGCGGCGGTGAGGAAAACGGCACCGACGAGGAGTCTTAGGCCTCGGGCGGAGCGTCATTGCCGCCACCGAGTCCGATTCGGGCGAGGAGGCGGCGTATAAATCCGATCCCGAACCGCGTCGAGTAGTCTTTGGCGGCCGCCTCGATCGGAATGTCATCGCCGTAGCGGCGCTTGAGCAAGTCCCAGTGCCGTACGGTCCAGAGATAGAGATCGGTCTCAGTTCGGCGTGGAAATCGAGTCATGAGGTTTTCACGCCGGATCGTCTCGACTATCGGTGAGTAGACGTTCTCGTACCAGCTGCGGACCGCGATCTCGAGCGGGATTTCGACGGTACTCTTCTCGTTGATGTAGTACTTGTGCCCGTATATGTGGGACTTGATCTCGTCGTAGCGTCCGGTGGCGCTTACCATCAGGCGGCACTCGGGTTTGACCTTTCGGATTGGGATCTGCTCTTCGAACAAGCGACGTTCGTGGTCAATGACGGCGGCGCGTAAACCCTCACGGGTGAGGTTTCCGTGAAGCGGAATCTCGGTATCCAGGCGCATCACCTCGGCGTCGATCTCCTGGACGCCCTGCGTTTTGGCAACTGAGACTCGGTGGTTACCGTCACGAACAAAGTAGACCTCTCCGATCTCGTACAGGCTGATCGGCGGGAGAACGACGTCGGTTAAATGAGCTTTGTCGATACTCTGCCAGCGGTGCCGCAGGTACTCGTGGCGCGGAAAAAACTGCTTGGTAAAATCCTGGTACCGGCCTTCGCTCCCAACGATTTTGTCGATCGCGACGACCTGCATTCCACGGTAGGTCTCGCCGCGGGGTCGGAGTGCCTCGCGAACTTCGTGTAGCGACAGGAGCTCTCGCTTCTCGGGAGCAAATAGCTGAAAGAGGGATCCAAAGAATGCGCTCTTACGCGCGCGATTAAAGTCGTCGCGCGCCGTTGATTCAATGAACTCGTTCATCATTTTCCTCGATCGCCAATACGTAGTGATCGTACACGTTGATTACCTGAGTGTCATGAAATCGTGACTCGCGTTTTGCGTTGAGATCGTAGAGATGAATATGGCCGTGAAGTAGATATCGCGGCCGGAACGTTCGCATAAACCAAAGGAGGCTGGTAAAGCCGAGATGGCATGGATCTTCCTTGTCATGTATTCCGCGTGGCGCGGCGTGCGTGAGAAGGATATCCAAATATCGTCCGCGGAACACGCGGTTCCAGAACAACCTTGGGATCATGCGGATAATCCTCATTCTCATCTGAAATTCGGTAAACTGGTGCTCGCCGTCGTTGTACCGGATGCTCCCACCAAGACCGGCGATTAGTAAGCCTTTGATACGGAGAACTTTGTCTTCGACGTAGGTTGATCCAAAGTAATTCTGCGTCTGTGTGCGGGCGTTAACCTCTTCGTACCGGCTACGCGCGCTCCGCCTGAAGAGCGGGAGACGTTTAAGGTTGTGATTCCCAAATACAAAACCGACCGGAGTATTGAGACTCGAGGCGATAAAACCGAGGTACTCCATCGGCAGATCGCCGGCGCTGAGAACGAGATCGACGTCGCCAAAGCGTTGTTTGATCGCCGTACTGTAGACCAACGGATCGATGTGGTCTGACACACACAGGATTTTCACTGCGTCTTCTTCAGCAGCGCTTGTAAGCGATCCTTGTTGACCAACTCGATCGGTCGAGATTCCGCAAAATCGAGCGCTTTACGAGAGAAGTTGGAACTCGCGATCACAAACGCCCGCGTGATACCGTCGGTCCTCATCTGCTCGTGCACTTCGCGCACCGTTTGTTCCTCAATCATCTCGGCAACTCGAACAAAATGGAGGAGCTTTGCCTGTTTTTTGGTACTCCGCCAATTGCTTGCCGACTCTACCGCAACGATCTGGCAGGAATCGCCTTTCTCGGTGACGCCCTGGATGCTCATCCCCATGGCGCTGGTCACCTTCTCACACATGTGACGAAAATCGGCGTTTGACGCCGTGAGATAGTCTTTGAGAACGTCGTCCTGACGCAACTCCTGATATTGGCTGAGTTTCTCGGCAACGTCCTGGAATCCCGGCTTTCGCTGGTACACGGCCTCCCAGTGTTCGACAGCTTGCTCGATTTTCCGCAAGCGCTCGTAACAGGTCGCCAGGAAGTAGTTGGCCCAAAGAATCTCTGGTTCCGATGCCTCGTCTACGGTGTTGAGCGCCCTCGTAAGCTCCGGAATCGCTCGCTCAACGTTGTTCATCTCCATGTAGCAGGTACCGCGTTCGATGAGAGATTTTGTCTTGTACTCCTGGGCTTTCGCCGACCACTCAAACGCCTGGAGCGCCCCGGCGTAGTCCTTTGCTTCTTTGCGGATGCGGCCGAGGAAGTAGTACGCCTCGTAGTGATCGGGTTCGTACTTGAGGGCCTTTTCTAAATACAGCTCTGCGTCTTTGTATTTCTTGGCGCGGTACAGAATCGAACCGAGATGGAGGTGGGCCATACCGTACCCGGGCTTGAGGTCGATCGCTTTTCGAAAGTAGTTTACCGCCTTGGCTGCCTTGTTACGCTGTTCAAAAAGTAATCCGGCGTTGTAGTAGTTTTCCGCGTCGTTGGGGACACGTTGTATAAGGAGTAGGTACTCCTTGAGCGCCTCATCTAGTTGATTGTAGCGGCTAAAGAGCTGGGCCATGTCTTTACGGAAACCGATTTCGGGAATCTCTTCGAAGTTACCGATATCGTTGACCATTCGAAATTCCATCAACGCCAACTCGGGTTTGGCGTCGAGCATGTACGCCCGGCCGAGAAGGTAGTGCGTCTCGGGATTTCGTGGTTCCTTGACGAGGAGCTGTTTGGCAGTTTTCGCCGCGGCGGGGTACTTTTTCTGCTTGAGAAGTTCTTTAACCCGAGCTATTTTTTTTGGTGCGACGAGATTTCGGACGATAAAGAACGTAACGATGCCGATACCGAGGCCGAGTATGATGATGACGACAATGAGGCCCATCTGTCAGTATTATGATCGCGCGTCGCGGGAATCGCAAGCCGGGACGTATCGAGTAGGTTTGCTGCGTAGGGCGGCGATTCTCGTGTTTTGTCTCGTCGCCGTTGCCGTTCCCGCGCAGAGCGAAACGACGTCGAACGCGCTCTGGGAGCAGATCGTCGACGCGATGCGCTTTAATCGGCTCGCCGAAGCGGCACCGCTGCTCGAGGCGTACCTCCCCGCCGATCCGACAAATATCGAGGCGCGTCGCTATCTCGCCGTGGCTTACGAGCAAACCGGACGTGTAGACGCGGCCCAGACCGTTCTCCAGGAAGGAATTGCCATCGACACGGTACCCCCGACCGGCCGCGCTCAACTTGTTTTTGATCTCGCCTCGCTTCGCGGAAGAGGTGGCGATGTTCAAGCGGCGATTGCGGGTTACGGCGACGCGCTCCGACTCGATCCCGGACTCGCGGCTGCCTACCTCAATCGCGCCAACGCCGGAGTTTCGACCGGGCTTTACAGCGTAGCGGTCGATGACTATCGTCGCTACCTTGCGCTTCGACCGACGAGTTCGCAACGCCCCGAAATCGAACGGATGATCGCGCTTCTGACCGAAACGATTGCCGCGGAAGCGGAGCGCATCAGGGAGGAAGAGGAACGTCGACTGGCGCAGGAAGAAGCGGAGCGTATCGCCGCGGAAGAAGCGCAGCGCGCCGAAGAGGCTGCTCGACTGGCTGCGGAAGATCGCAGGCGGGCGCTCCTCAACTCGGTGTTGGAATCGCTGTCGGACGCCGGGGATGAGGCGGAGAGTTTTGAAATAGAGAACGAGGACATCGAGACCTACGTTGAGGATCTCGACATCGTCGACTGACCCACGCTGGGAGGCTTGGAAATTGCTAGATCGTAAACGAGTTATCATCATCGCGACCGTTGTTGTCGCGATTCTGCTCCTTCTATTGGGGACCGTACTGGTCGTCCGCGCCAACCGCGGCTCCCAGGATGTAAGCGAAGATCCGGCGGCGACGCGCCGGGCAAACACAATTGCTCTCGCTCGGGACTACTACGAAAACCAGGAGTATCAGCGGGCACTCGATCTCATCGATGGGGTTCTCATCGAAGACGCCGAAAACGAGGAGGCGCGCGAGTTAAAGGACGAGGTGCTCGCCGCCAAGCGCGCCGCGGACGAGCGAATCGCCGAAGAAGAGGCGCGTCGCCGTCTAGAAGAACAACAGGCGGGCCCCGACAACGAGGCGTTGGCTCTGGCGGCAAATCGCGCCGAGGCCGAAGCGCGCGCCAACGAGGCGCTCGCCCGACAGGAAGAGGCGGAAGCGCGGCGTCGTGAAGCCGAATTGGCGATCCAGCAGGAGCTCGCCGCGCAACGCGCCGCCGAAGAACGTCGCCGGACAGAGGAAGCTCGCCGAGCCGAGGAGGAACGCCGACGCGAGCTCGAGCGGCTCGACGCGGAGGAGAGAGAAAAGACCGAATCGATGCAGGACGCCCTCGTCCGCGCCGAGAATCTCCTCGATCGAGACGACTACATCAGGGCCCGAAGCGAACTGCAGCAGGTTCTCGATACAGAGCTCGAGAACCAGGCGACGCAGGATCGACTCCACGCTCGCGCGTTGGCGCTTTCGGCCCAGTCCTACATGGCTGAAGACCCGGATAGCTCGCGCAATCGTCAGCAAGCGATTGCCTTTGCCAACGACGCGTTGGAGCTCGACGACGATGTCTGGGAAGCGCATTACACGCTCGGACAGGTGTACTACGAGACGGAGCGCTACGGCGATGCGATCGAGTCATACGAGGCGGCGGCCCGTCTCAATCCGGACAACGCCGCGATTCTCTACGAGCTCGCCCGGGCGCAGTACCGGGCCGGCGAGTTTCGCGCGGCTGCCTCCAGCTACCGGGCCTGCGTCAATATTCAGGCGGACTACCGTAACGCGTACTACAACCTCGGTATAACGTACCTACAGCTCAACGATACCGTTCAGGCCCTCGAAGCGTTTCGATTTGCCGTCCAGGTACGCTCAAGTGACCACGCCGCTCACTACCGGATCGGTACGCTTCTCCTCCAGCAAAACGATCTCGGCGGCGCGGAAGCGTCCTTTTCCCGCGCAGTCGAGCTCCAGGGAAACGACGCTCGCTATCACTCTCGGCTTGCGACCGCATTGTATCGGCAAGGAAAACTCGCCGAGGCCGATCGCGAGTTTGAGGCGGCCGTTGAGATTGAGCCGGCGAGTGCGCTTCACAACTACAACGCCGCGGTCGTTAAAAACGATCGTGGCCGATCCGCGCAAGCGCTGCCGTTTATTCAAGAGGCGATACGAATTGACGCGTCGCGGCCGGAGTACCACTTTACTCTGGGTAAAGTGCGCGAGGAACTCGGCGGTATCGATGAAGCGATTGCCGCCCACAGCGCGGCGATCCAGCGTGATTCGCGCTACGTTCCTTCGATGGTCGAGCTCGGTCGACTTCTCAACGAAAGCGGTGCGGTCGAGCAGGCGCTCCAGGTCCTCACCGCGGCGCATCGCATCGATCCGCAGGGTTTTGAGGTGAACAACAATCTCGGGAGCGCGTATCTCGCCGCCGAGCTGTACGACCGGGCGATATCACACTACACAACGGCAATAGGACTGCAACCGAGCGAGGCTCGGGTTCACTTCAACCTTGCTCTGGCTTACCTCGGCGACGACGATTTAGACGCGGCGGAGCGAACGCTCGACGACGTCGTCAAGATCGACGCGCGATTCTGGCCGGCGTATCACCGGCTTGGTGAGCTCTACGTTTCGCAGGGAGACGCCGAGTCGGCGCGTGGCATCCTCGAACAGCTTTTGTCGGCAAACCCGCAGTATAGCGAGCGATCCGCAGTGGAGGCGATACTCGATTCGCTGTAGCCGTTGATGCCGCGGGGTTTCTCGAGGCGCCGCTTCGGTCTATACTAGTGTGCGATGGACGGACACGACGCGGCGCAAACGGGCAATCTTCGCGGGCAATTTCTTATCGCTGAGACGGAGCTTCAGGACCCCAATTTTTTCCGCACCGTTGTTCTGATCATCCATCACAACGACGAAGGGGCGTTTGGGCTTGTGGTGAATCGCGGGAGTGAAGTGACCGTCGGCGAAGTAATCGAAGGAAGCGACAACAGCGTCATCAGTGAACTCCCGTTGATGGTCGGCGGACCGGTCCAACAGAACTACGTCTTTTCCTTGCATTCCGGGATACCCGAGGAGTTTCGGAGCGAGCACTCGGAAGAGCCGGCGCCGGGAATCGTGTTTGAGCCCTCGTTTCAACACATCATCGATTATGTCGAGTCGGACAGTTGGGCAGCTTTACCGATCGATGACCGCGAGCGAATCGTCGTATTTGCCGGCTACTCCGGCTGGGGTCCCGGGCAACTCGAATCGGAGTTTGAAGAGGAAGCATGGTTGATTCATCCAGCTGATCCCGACGTTGTGTTTCAATCCAATCCAAGCGAGGGTTGGAAAGCGGCGCTCAGTAAAAAGGGCGGGTTCTATCGAATCGTTGCCGAGACCGGGTATAAACCCTCACGTAATTGACCGCTATGGACTCCTTTGAGGTGTCCCTTTTCCTCAACAGCATCACCGACGGGATCATCGCGATCGATCGAAGTGAACGGGTCACGTTGGTAAACGACGCCGCGACACGAATTCTTTCGATTGACGCGGACGACGCGATCGGACAGCCGATATCCGCAGTGATACCTGTAACTCGACTACCGGAGATTCTCGCGGACGGCCATACCGAAATCGACCAAACACTGACCTGGCGTGGCGTGACGATCGTCACCAGCCGCTATCCGATTCTCGACGCCGCGGGCGCCGTTCACGGCGCGGCCGCGGTATTTCGCGATATATCGGAGCTCCAACGTCTCGCCGAGGAAATCACAAACCTGCGCGAAATACGCCTTCTCAACGAGGCGATATTTCAGAGCACGCAGGATGCAATCTCGGTTGTCGACGAGGACGGGCGGGGAGTAATGGTCAATCCTGCGTATACGCGCGTCACCGGCGTTCCTGCCGGCCAGGACGACGGCGTGACGCTGGCCGACGACGCCGCGATCCATCATGAAGTGTTGACCGGCGGTACCGCGGTCCGCAACCGACGCTTGCGCGTTGGCCCATACAAACGCGACGTCGTTGTGGACGCCAATCCTATTCGCGTTGACGGCGAAATCAAAGGATCGGTCGCCGTGCTCAAGGACGTCAGCGAACTGATGCAGCTCAACGATCAGTTGGCTACGGCGCGAGAGCGGATTAGACGCCTGGAGGCGAGGTACACATTTGACGACGTCGTCGGTGACGATCCGGGCCTCGTTGAAGCTGTCGATCGCGCGCGCACCGCCGCCGGTACTCCCGCTACCGTTCTGTTGACCGGGGAGAGCGGGACCGGTAAAGAGCTGTTTGCCCACGCGATTCACAACGCCAGCGAACGCCGAAACGCGCGTTTTGTTCGCGTAAACTGCGCGGCCCTCTCCGAATCTGTCCTGGAAAGCGAGCTTTTTGGATACGTCGGCGGCGCCTTTACCGGCGCACGCAAGGGTGGGCGTCGGGGCCTCTTTGAGGAGGCCCACGGCGGTACGATTTTCCTCGATGAAGTCGGGCTTATGAGCCCTAGTACGCAGGCAAAGTTGCTCAGAGTTCTCCAGGAACGCGAGGTACGTCGGGTCGGCGCCAATGAGGCGATACCCGTTAACGTCCGGGTGGTCGCCGCGGGCAACGTCGATCTAGAAGACGAGGTCGCGCGTGGGACGTTCAGGGAAGACCTGTTTTACCGACTCCAGGTTGTGCCCATACGAATCCCGCCGTTGCGAAGCCGGAATCGCGATATTCTGCTTCTCGCGCGGCGCCTGCTCGATACGATAAACGGCGAGTGGGGTAGGGCCGTCCAGGATATAGATCCGGCCGCTATCGACCAACTCAGAAAGTACCACTGGCCGGGGAACGTCCGTGAACTCGAAAACGTGCTGCGTCGCGCGGTCGTCAACATGCAACCCGACGAGTTTGTGCTGCGATCAGGCCATTTACCGCCACTTGCCGGGACAAATACGCCGGCGAATTCTCGGCAGAACAAACGTGCCGCCGAGCCGGACGTCGCGATTCCGGCCCCCGCCGCGCCCGACGTTACCACGGTCTGGAACGATTCGAAGCCGTTAAAGTCGCTCGAGGAAGAGATGGGATCGGTCGAAGCGGCGTATATCCGTCATGCTCTTGATCGCCACAACGGAAACCGGACGCGAACCGCCGCGAGCATCGGTGTTAGTCTCCGGACCCTGCAGTACAAAATCAAACGATACGGGATTTAGTCGCAATATTTTGCGCGCAATATATTGCGGGCTATGCAAATTTCTGCGGTGTTGGTCGGACGAGACCTGCTCAAACTGCCCGGCATCTGCGCCAAATGGGTCGGTCTGGCCCAGATTAGACGCCACGGTTGTTGGCACGGTCCTTGCAGATCGCTTTATATGTCTGCACGTTACCGTATTCTCGCCATAAATCCCGGAAGCACGACCACCAAGATCGCGTGCTACGACGACGACGTTTCGTTGTTTGAGCGCTCGTTGGCCCACACAAGCGCCGAGCTCGAAGGATTTGAGACGATCAACGACCAACTTGAGTTTCGCTTAAGCAACGTGCACTTCGCCCTTTCGGAGGCGGGGGTTGCGCTCGAATCTCTCTCGGCGGTTGTGGGGCGTGGCGGCCTTATCCATCCGGTTGAAGGTGGTACTTACGCGGTCAACGACCACATGATCGCGGATTTGACCGTCGGTGTCCTCGGCGCCCATGCCTCAAATCTCGGGGGTATCATCGCCGATCGGATCGCCGAGGCAGCTGGCGGCGTACCGGCGTACATCGTTGATCCGGTGGTTGTCGACGAGCTGACCGACGAGGCGCGCCTGTCGGGGATCCGCGGTCTCGATCGGGTGAGTATTTTTCATGCGCTAAATCAAAAAGCGGTCGCCAGGCGCTATGCCCACGACTCGGGACGCCCCTATGAGGATCTGGCGCTCGTCGTCGCGCATCTCGGTGGCGGAATCACCGTCGGCGCGCATAAAAACGGCCGCGTCATCGACGTAAACGACGGATTAAACGGCGACGGACCGTTTACCCCGGAGCGCACCGGATCGATTCCGGCGCTCAAAGTCGTCGATCTGTGTTTTTCCGGGCGATACGAGCAATCAGAAATTCGCAAAATGATTAAAGGTCGCGGCGGACTCGTGGCCCATCTTGGAACAAACGACGGCCGGGAAGTCAGTAAGCGGATCGAGGATGGCGATACCTACGCGCGCAAGGTTTATCGGGCGATGGCCTTTCAGATTTCGCGATCGATCGGCGCCGCGGCGGCTGCACTGGGGCGAGCTCCCGACGCGATCATTCTCACCGGCGGGCTCGCGCACGACGAACTGCTGTCGGATTGGATTCGTGAGCAAACCCAATGGATCGCTCCGTTCCACCGTTATCCGGGCGAGGACGAGTTGAGCGCCCTTGCCGCCGGCGCGCTGCGCGTACTGCGCGGCGAGGAGACCGCGCGCGAGTATCGGGGGGCGCGATGATGCCGCTGACGATCGTCTGCGGCCATTACGGCGTTGGTAAGAGTGAGTTTGCGATCGCGTTGGCGCTCGCCACGCTCGATGCAGGTCGCTCAGGTTCGATCACGCTCATCGATCTCGATGTCGTCAATCCCTATTTTCGGAGTCGCGAGGCGCGCGCCGTTCTGGAGAATCGGGGGATTTCCGTTATCGGAAATAGCCTCGGTATCGACTCAGGAGTCGATGTTCCCGCGATTCCCGGTAGCGTTGTTCCCGCGCTGCACAATCGCGACGCACTGACGATCATTGATCTTGGTGGAGACCCGGTCGGCGCACGAGCGTTGCGCCAGTTTCGACCCCACGTGGCGCCTGAGGATACCGATCTTTTGTACCTCGTAAACGCCTGTCGTCCCGACGTCGCCGATCTTCACGACGCCGAACGATATCTGCGAGAAATCGAGGCCGAACTTTCGCTCGCCTGTACGGGATTGGTGAACAACACACACTTACTCCACGAGACCCGGGCGGAGCACCTGCGGCGTGGGGATGCGTTGTGTGCCGATCTCGCGGCGCGGACGGGGATACCCGTCCGCTACCATTCCGCAACCCACGCGATTCTCGGCGAAGTCGCCGGACAACTCGCCGGTCAGCCGATAACAATTACTCAAACGCTCCGTGAGGAGTGGATGTCGCAAGGAAATCAACACACCGAGCGTCCGCGGTCGCGGCGCCATGGATTTGGAGCGAGGAGGTAACATGCCCCAAGGTGAAGTTTCGTTTGAAGTCGATCGCTGCAAGGGCTGCGGTCTGTGCGTCGATGTCTGCCCGAAAGGTATCGTCGCCCTCGATATGAGCAGGATCAACGCCAAGGGCTATAACCCGGCGTACGTCACCGAGATGTCCGAGTGTATCGCCTGCGGCTTTTGCGCGACGATGTGCCCCGACGTCGTGATTCGCGTCGAGCGTGTCGCCTGAGGAGATGAGTATGGAAAAGGTCCTCATGAAAGGAAACGAAGCCGTCGGCGCGGCCGCGATTCGCGGTGGTTGCCGATACTTCTTTGGATACCCGATAACACCTCAAAACGAAGTCCCCGAATATATGGCCCGCGAGCTACCCAAAGTCGGCGGTGTGTTCCTCCAGGCTGAAAGCGAGGTCGCGGCGATCAACATGGTGTACGGCGCCGCCGGCGCGGGCGCCCGCGTAATGACCAGCTCGTCGAGCCCGGGAATTGCCCTCAAACAGGAGGGAATCAGCTATATCGCGGGAGCCGAGTTGCCATGCGTCATCGTCAATATGATGCGCGGCGGTCCGGGACTCGGAACGATTCAGCCGGGACAATCCGACTACTTCCAGGCGACTCGTGGCGGCGGAAACGGCGACTATCGCCACATCGTCTACGCCCCGGCGAGCGTACAGGAAACGGTCGACATAATGACCGAGGCGTTTGACATCGCCGATCAATACCGAATCCCCGTTATGGTGCTCGGCGACGGTATGATCGGTCAGATGATGGAACCGGTCGAGTTTCGGGACCGACCGACGCCCGAGCTTCCCGCTAAGGATTGGATTACGGACGGAACGGGTGGGCGACGCGATCCAAACGTTGTCAGTTCGCTCCGCCTGCTCGCGCCCGACCTTGAGGCACACAACGATCATCTCGCGGCGAAACATCGCGAGATAGAGAAAAACGAGACCCGATGGGAGAAGTTCCTCCTGGACGACGCCGAAATCGTCTTTGTGAGCTACGGTACCGCCTCTCGTATCGTACGCAACGCCGTAGAAACTCTACGAGACGCGGGAGTCGCGGCCGGACTGATAAGGCCGATCACGCTTTGGCCGTACCCGGAGGTCGCTTTTGATGAGATCGGAGCGCAATGCCGCGCCGTTATGACGGTTGAGATGAGTCAGGGGCAGATGCTCGACGACGTTAAGATTGCGGTGAACGGTCGATGGCCGGTCGGATTCCATGGTCGGAGCGGCGGGATGGTCCCCGACCAGCACGATATCGTAAACGCGGCCCAGGCGATGCTAAAGGAGAACTCGTAATGTCAACGGTATTTGCGAAGACGCGCGGTCTAACCGACAAGGAAACACACTACTGTCCCGGGTGTACTCACGGAATCATTCACCGTCTCGTCGCCGAGGTGCTCGATGAGATGGACCTGCTCGACAGCGCAATCGGGATCGCACCGGTTGGATGCTCCGTGTTCGCCTACGAGTACTTTAACTGCGACATGCAGGAAGCCGCGCACGGTCGAGCGCCGGCCGTCGCGACGGGGATCAAGCGCGTGTTGCCCGATCGAACCGTATTTGCATATCAGGGCGACGGTGACCTTGCGTCGATCGGAACCGCCGAGATCGTTCACGCGGCCCATCGCGGAGAGAACATAACGGTCATATTCGTTAACAACGCGATCTACGGTATGACCGGCGGTCAGATGGCGCCGACCACTCTGCTCGGTCAGAAGACGACGACCAGTCCGTACGGTCGTGAAAAGAGTCATGCCGGTAGTCCACTGCGAATGTCGGAGCTTCTCGCAACGATCGAGGGCTCAACCTTTATCGAGCGGACCAGCGTCCATAATCCAAAGTGGATTACGAAAACAAAAAAGGCGATCCGTCGCGCGTTTACGACGCAGCAGAAAGGTCTCGGTTTCTCGCTTGTCGAGATCCTATCCACGTGTCCTACTAACTGGGGAATGACACCACGCGATTCGCTTGGATGGCTGGAGGAAAATATGATTCCTTACTTTCCCCTCGACAACTTCCGGGCTCCCGAGGAGGTGGCGAAATGAGCGATGCAAAGATTGTGATCGCCGGTTTCGGCGGTCAGGGCGTTATGTCGATGGGCCGCCTCCTGGCCTACACCGGTATGCTCGAGGGCAAGGAGGTCTCCTGGCTCCCGAGCTATGGCCCCGAGATGCGCGGCGGAACGGCGAACTGCCATGTGATCGTGAGCGATCATCCAATTGGTTCGCCGGTTATTGCCCGTGACGCAACGGCGGTGATCGCAATGAACCTGCCGAGTATGCACAAGTTTGAAAACGACCTCCTCGCCGACGGACTGCTCCTCATCAACAAGTCTTTGATCGACGAAGCGCCGCGTCGAAACGACGTTGCCGTTCTGGAAGTCTCGGCGAATGCGGTCGCCCAGGATCTGGGTAACGCCAAGGTGGCCAACATGGTGATGCTGGGAGCATATCTTGCCGCAAGCGAGCTGTTTGCGCTCGACTCGGTCTTTGAGGCCTTAAAAAAGGTCTTTGGTCCAAAAAAAGAAACACTTCTGCCGCTCAACCGCAAGGCGTTGGAATCGGGGTCGCGCGCGGCCACCACACGGGTGGGGTAGAGACGCGTGGCGTTTACATCGTTTTCCTCACTCCGCGATCGACCCGCTCGACGGGCGCTTATGAGCGTAGCGGCACCGGAAGAACCAGCGGTCCTCGCCGCCGTACGCACAGCTTGCGACCTTGGCCTCGTCGCGCCGATTCTTTGTGGTGATCAGCACCAGATCGAGAGATGTGCCGCTGACGCCGGGATTGCACTTCAGGACATGCGGATAGAAGAATGTGTCGATGCCGCCGCGGCGGCCCGGCGAGCCGTTTCTCTCGTTGCCGCCGGCGAAGCCGAGATGGTTATGAAAGGCCTCGTCGACACCGCGGTGCTCCTCGGGGCGGTTCTGGATAAGGAGAGCGGTTTGCGCTCGGGGCGCGTGCTGAGCCACCTCGCGATCTTTGAGCTGGCCGGATATCCGCGGCCACTCGGCCTCACCGACGCGGCGATGAATATCGCTCCCGACCTCGAAACTAAAACGGCGATTCTCGAGAACGCCGTTGCCGCGTTTCATCGATTAGGATACGCAGAACCACGAGTCGCGGTACTCGCCGCCAAAGAAAAGGTAAATCCAAAGATGCCGGCAACCGTCGACGCGGCAGCTCTCGCCGAGGCCAACCGGAACGGAACGATATCCGGGTGTCTGGTCGACGGCCCGTTTGCGCTGGACAACGCTGTCGACGCCGACGCCGCGGTAACCAAAGGAATTGACTCGCCGGTCGCCGGCTGCGCCGATATCCTGCTCGTCCCAACGATTGAGAGCGGTAATGTCCTCTACAAGGCGCTCGCGTTTCTCACCGAATCGCGTCACGCTGGAGTCGTGGTTGGCGCGCGCGCGCCGATCGTGCTCACAAGCCGGGCGGATTCGATGGAGGCCAAGCTCGATTCGATCGCCCTCGCCGCAGCCATCTCATAGATCGTCGACGAAGCTCGCCAGTTGATCCCAGCTGTTTACCTCTATATCAGGCGTCGGGTCGCGATCAGGTTCACCGAGGACCCCCTCGGCGAGCATCCCCGCGGCTGGAGCTCCGGTGTTGTACCACACCGCGGTTATTCCGGCAGCCTGTGCACCGCCGACGTCAAAGAACTTGCTGTTTCCGATATACCAGGCCTCATTGGGTGAGGTGCCGAACAAGCCGAGCGCTGCGGTAAAAATCGAAGGGTGCGGCTTACGCATCCCGTAGCGGGCCGACGTGAGGATTGGTCTCTCGAAATAGTGCGCGATGTGATGTTGCTCCAATTCATATTCAATCGCGGCGGGACCAAAAATGGTATTACTGATTATGCCGAGCCGGACGCCAGCGCTGTGAATGCGGTTTAAGGCAGCGGCGACTCCGGGTTCGGGCGAGAACCCCAACGCGTTTGCCCAATACCGTGTTTCGATCACATCGTCGTTTTCCTCGAGACCGATACCGATCGTGGCAAAAACCGATCGGAGGAAATCGGCCTGTCGAAACTCGAGGAGGCTAACCGCGGCACGACGCTCCATATCCTCGTCGAGTTTCTCGCCGGTCGCGATCAGAGCGTCACGATCGTATCGCTCGGGATGGTCACACCATTGATATAGCGAGTCGAGACCGGCCGCGCGATCGTATCGATTCCAGGTAACGAGGGTATCGCCGACGTCGCACAGCAGGACGGCAGGTCGTTGCTTTGTTGCGGTCATCTATTCCTCTGCGAACTCTTCCGGCTCGAATCGGGCTCTTAGATCGCGGGCTTGTGCGGCGAGGTCCTCCAGGGTCTCCGCGGCGAGCATCGCGCGCGTAGTCGCCTTTGCCTCCCGAATCGTCACCGCGGACACGACATCTCCCAACGGAACAAGATCTTCGGGGGCGACACTCAGCGTGCGAATTCCGCAGCCAAGTAAGAAGACGGTCATCGCCGGATCTGAAACGGAGCTCCCGCACACCGAAAGCATTTCGCTCGGTGCCGACTCGGCAAGCCTCGCAATAACGCGCATGACGGCGGGGTGCAAACCACGGTAGATATCGGCCACTCGGTGGTTTCCGCGGTCTGCGGCAAGGACGTACATCGCGAGATCGTTGGTTCCGAGTGAGAGAAAGTCGGCGTGGCGCGCGAGTTGGCCCGCGAGCTCGACGGCCGCCGGTACCTCGATCATCGCCCCAATCCGCGGAGAGCTGTTGTGGGGTGTTCCCTCTCGGCCGAGTTCATGAATTGCGCGGTGTACTTCGGCTTGCGCTTCGAGAAACTCTTCCATTCCAGAGATCATTGGAAACTGAATGCCGAGATCATGGTTCTCGCCGGCGCGGAGCATCGCTCGTATCTGATCACGCAGGATATCGCGGTGTTTCAACAGGAACCTGATGCCTCTGAATCCGAGAAATGGATTCTCTTCTTTGCCGACCTGGGCGCTGAGGAGCTTGTCACCGCCGAGGTCCAAAGTTCGCAGCGAGACCGGTCCGATCGGCATCGTCTCGATCACTCGCTGGTATACCGCAAACTGTTCGTCTTCGGTGGGGAAGCCGTTTCTGATCAGGAACGGAAACTCGCTGCGATACAGCCCGATCCCTCCGGCGCCGCGACCGCGTGCAGCGCGCGCATCTTTTACTAAGTTGACGTTGGCGAGGACGCGCACGCGCACACCGTCGGCGGTCAAAACCTCTACCGGCAGGCGGCGATTGCGGGCGACCGCCTGGCGGCGTTCGAGTCCTCGGATTCGGGCGCGATAGGCGGATAAGACTTCCGTCGGCGGATCGACAACGACTTTACCGTCCTCAGCGTCGACAACGATTCTTGTTTGGGAAGGAATTCGTAGAACCGCCGGATCTGCGGCGGACACGAGCGGTAATCCTAACGACTGAGCGAGGATGGCGACATGTCCGGTCGCGGCGCCGCCTGAGTAGACGATCGCCTCGACTCGTTGCAGATAAAGCTTGACGAGCTCGGACGGGTATATCTCACTCAAAATCGCGACGCTTCCCCTATAGTCGCTTTCCTGATCGTCCGCTTGTCCGAGATTTCTCACGATTCGGTGCCCAAGGTCCCGTACGTCCTGGGCTTTTTCCTGAAATCGAGGATCAGGAATCGCCTCGAAGCGCGCGCAGTACTCGTCCACAACGCTCTCAACCGCCGCGATCGGTGCCGTACCCTCGTTCCAGAGTCGCACGATTGCGCCGACAAAGCTATCGTCCTGGAGCATCAACAAGTGCGACGAGAAAATCAGCGCTGCCACGTCAGAGTGCGATTCGTCGACGCGACGTTGAAGCTCCTGGAGCTGATGAATGCTCCGCTCAATTGCGCCGGTAAGGTCACCGTCGACGTCGTCTGTTACGACGGCCTGATGGTCGGCAAAGGTTATGACTCGTCCGATCGCCAGACCGCGGGATGCGCTTTGCCCGTGAATCAGCCCGGAACGATACGCCTCGTCGTCGCGGGCGCTGCCCGGTCGCGATCGATGGTCGGCCAACTCGTACAGAGCCGCCGCATTTTCCAGGGTCATCGCGAGGTGCGACGCTATCGCCCGGAGGGCCCGGATGACGGTGTCGTCGATATGATCCGAAGTGGAGTGTTGGAGCGTCAGGACACCGACGCCCAGGTCGCTTCGCTTGATCGGAACGGCGAGAAACGAAGGATAGTCCTCCTCGCCGAGGTCCGGCACCGACTTGTTGCGACGAGAGTGCGTGACGTCGGTCTCGAGTATGGCGCGGTTCTCCTGGAAGGCCAGCCCGGTGAGCCCTTCACCAGGCGCGAGGCGCACTTCGCCGACAAGACCACGATTGAGTCCTCTGGTCGCACGTAAGACCAGCATCCGATCCTCGACATCGTACAGATAGATCGAGCATACGTCAGACTCCAAATGCATAGAGACACTGGAGACTAAATTATCAAGAAACTCCTCTATTGTCGTCCGCTTGCCAAGAAGTTCCGCTAGATCGGTTACGGCGTTGATCAATGCGAGACCGTCAAAACGTCCCATTGCGCCATAGTAGACAGTTTCTACGGTTAGCAAAAGCGATTTTGCCGGCCAAATCTGGAAAAGGTATTTTCCTTGCGTATACTTACCAGGAGCGATACGCTACAGTTATCGATAGGAGGAATACGATGAAAAAAGCTATCATGTTAGTATCCGCCGTCTTGCTCGTACTCGTCATTCTGGCCGGGTGCGCAAGTCCGCCGCCTCCCCAACCCGCGCCACCTGCGGCGCCCGAGCAACCCGCTCAACAATTGGATCTACCACCGTTTTTTCTCAATCCGCCCATAGCGGATGACGCGATTTTTGGCGTTGGCACGGCGAGTATGTCGTCGCTCGACACCTCACGGCGCATGGCCGTTTCCCGCGCTCGCGAAGACATCGCGTTTCAGATGAACGCCCAGATCCAGGCTGCGGTAGTCGACTACTTCCAGGAAGCGGGTGTTGACGACAATTCCCAGGTAATTAACTTTGTCGAGAGCATTTCCCGACAGGTCACCGAGACAACACTCTCCGGTGCGCGAACCGAGGAAGTTTACGCCGCTAATGACGGTGCCGTGTATGCCCTCGTGAGTTATCCGCTCAACGGATTTCTCGAAGCCGCCGAAGAGGCATTTGCGCGTAATGAGGACGCCGCATTTGCCGAGTTCCAGGCCGCCCAGGCGCTCGAGTATCTCGACAGTGTGACGGAAAACAATCCGAGCCAGGCAGGACAATCCGGTAACTAACCGGAAGGTAAAGTCCAGGCGTCTCCGGTCTTGACCGGAGACGCTTTTTTTTTTATGCAGAGATAATGAACGACAAAGAACGTGCCCGCCACGCCGCCCGTGAGTCAGTCGAGGCCCTTTCCAGCGAAATCCGTATCGTTCTTGACGCGCAAATCGCCACACACATCACCCACCTCCCGTTCTGGCAAGACGCCGAAACGATCTTTGCGTACGTCGCGATGGACGACGAGGTTGACCTCCACGCGGTTCTCCTCTCGGCGTACCGCGGCGGTAAAGCGGTTGCATTACCGCGAATCGATGGTGACGGATTGTCGTTTCGCGCCGTGGATCGGACAAGTTTTGAACGCAAGGAGGGGCTTGAACTTCACCCCTACGGCTGTCTTCAACCGCACGAATCGGCGCCGGAGCTCGTACCCGACTCGTCATCACTCGTTCTCGTCCCCGGCCGGCAGTTTGATCGAACCGGTGTTCGCCTTGGCCGAGGTGGCGGGTATTACGATCGCTTCCTCGCCGGACTCGATCACGCCGTACCGACGGTGGGTGTCGCCTACACCGTGCAAGTCGTTCGGAGTCTGCCGCACAATTCGGACGACGTCCCGGTGGCGATCGTTTTGAGCGACAGCGAAACCTGTTTTTGTCGGAGACCGACCCTTAATTAAGGCGCTTTCGCCGATAAAGCGCCATTCCGCGACCATTTTTTGCCGCCATTATTCTTTCTTGACTTGGCAAACCCGCCTCCGTAATTTCCACGCGGAGGCTTGAATGAGAGTTTTTGGCCGTTTCGGCGTATTGATAGTTGGATTGGTATTGGCGCTTTTGCTAGCGTCCTGCGGTGGACCCGATGGTCGAAGCGCCGCCTCCGGTGACTGGGAAGGCGAAGGCGATCAGCCGGCCCTTGCCGTAGAAGCGATGGAAGTCACGAGCGGATCCATTATTCGGAGTATCAGTGGCTCCGGCGTCGTTGAGGGCATCAACGAGGCGACGGTCGTTTCGGAAGTCCAGGGTACGATAACCTCAGTGTCGTTTGATCTCGGTGATTTTGTCGAAGAGGGATCGATTCTCGCCAGCGTGGACGGCACGATCGCCGCCTTATCCTTGGAGGAAGCGCGCCAGGCGTTCGAAAGTGCCCGACTTGATTTGAGCGCCGCGGAACGACGATTCGAGAACGGCAGCGCGTCGCAAGCGGAACTCTCCCGCGTTCGTACTGTGGCCAACGGGGCGCGAGCCCGCCTTGAGGCAGCCGAAGAGACGTTTCGAGACCATACGATTCGCGCACCAATTTCCGGTTACATCGCGTCGCGCGGCGATATCGTCGGACGCGGAAACTTCCTCACGCCCGGCACGCCCGTAGCTCGTGTTGTCGATTTGAGCGCGTTCCGTCTTGAGATCGCCGTCGGTGAAAGAGAGCTGAGCTACATCTCCGACGGTTCTTTCGCCGTTGTCAACGTACCGATTTGTGAGACCGGACCGTTTGACGCCGAGGTCGTTTCGATCGCTGCGGGCGCCGATCCGCGCACGGGAAGCTTTCCGGTTGTCGTCGAGTGGCCCAACACCTGTGGAGATGTCATTCGTTCAGGTATGAGCGCCGCGGTCGAAATTCCGGCGCAAAACGGCGAAGAGCTTCTTATCGTCCCCAGTTCCGCCATCCGTCGGAACGAGGAAGGCGACTTCGTCTACGTCGCTGAGGGCGCGACCGTTGCGATGCGTTTTGTCGAACTGGGTCAGCGGCTCGGCGAGCGGGTCGAGGTCGTATCCGGACTGGCACCCGGAGAGGTCGTCATCGTGTCGGCCCTCTCGGCGATTGAGGACGGCTCTGCCGTCGACGCAACCGTTGTCGGCCGGACCGCGGAGGTCCTATGACGATCGGTTCCTTTTCGGTCAAGAATCCCGTCCTGATCAACATCCTGATGATCTTTACGATTGTTGTGGGTGTTTTTAGCCTTTCACGGCTTCCTCGAGAGCAGTTTGCCGAGATTCCTTTCTACTTTGTAAACATCATCGTACCCTATCCCGGTGTCTCGGCCGAGGATATCGAAGAAAGCGTTACGATAAAGATCGAAAACGAGATGGCGGGCATGGAGAACCTCGACGAAATCCAGTCGGTGACAAGCGAGGGGCTTTCGCGGGTTACGCTCCAGTTTGACCAAGGAATTAACAACGACGAGTTCGAACAGCTGTTTCAGGAAGTCCAGAACCGTTTTACGAATATCGAGCTCCCCGACGGCGTACTTCAGGAAACGATCGACGACTTTTCGACCAACGATTTTCTCCCGGTAATCGAGGTCGTTTTGAGCGGTCAGGTTCCCTACGAGGATCTCAAGCGATCGTCGGAAAACCTCCGCGATCAACTGTTGACCGTGGCAGACGTTTCCCAGATTAACCTCATCGGTGACCGAGATCGTCAGGTAAGCATCGAACTGTCGCGGGAACGGATGGAGGCGTTGGGGGTCTCCCTCGACGAGGTTGTTGGTGCCGTCCGCTCTCAGAACATCACGGTGCCCGCGGGTACACTGACGACTCCATCGCGCGAGTTTCTGCTTCGCACCGTCGGTGACCTCGAGAGCGAGGCCGAGTTTCGCTCGATCGTCGTCCGATCACGCGTCGACGGCGGCGGTCCCGGTATCAGGCTCGGCGATATTGCCGATGTCGAGTTTGGCTATGACGAGGATGGATCGCAGGCGAGATTTAACGGATTGCCGGCGATCACCCTGCAGATAACCAAAGTTCCCGGGGGCAGTTCGGTTGGGATCATCGACGAGGTCCGTGCCCGTGTTGATCTGTTTAGCGGCACCTTGCCTCCCGGCGTTTCGGCAAGCTTTTTTAACGACTCGTCGATCGAGATTCGCGACAGTATCGACGTGCTCGTCACAAACGCGTTGTTCGGACTCGGACTCTTAGTCCTGATCCTACTCATCTTTGTCGGCGTCAGAAACGCCATTATGACGGCGCTAGGAATTCCGATAACCTTTGCGTTGACGTTCCTGATACTCGACCTGATGGGCGAGACGCTCAACTCGAATACGCTTTTTGGGCTGGTCCTTGTTCTTGGATTGATCGTCGACCACGCGATCGTCATCGTAGAAAACAGCTTTCGATTGCAACAAGAGCAAGGAATGAGCCGACACGACGCGGCAATAAAGGGCGTAAATCAGGTTATCGTTCCGGTCATCGCGGCAACGCTGACCACGGTAGCCGCGTTTCTACCGCTGACGTTCCTGCCCGGGATCATCGGCAGATTCTTGCGCGTCGTACCGCTGACGGTGAGTATCGCCCTTATCGCCTCAACCTTTGAGGCGGCCGTGTTTATTCCGTCTCACTTTGCCGACTGGCCGGGCGGCACGCGCGCGGCTAAGCGAACCAAGCGATTCCAGACGTTTCAGGATGGATTTCGGAGCGTCCTGACCATCCTCTACCGTCGCCGGATCTTCGTCGCCGTTGGCTCTATCGCGGTGATGGTGCTCGTTTTCTCTCAGCTGACCAACATTCGTCCGGATCTCTTTAGTTCCGAGGACGCGACTCTGTACTACATCGATATTGAAATGCCGACCGGTACGCCGATTGACCGTACCGACCGCTTTGTTCGCGCCTACGAGAATCGTCTCGTACCTGCGGTCGGTGACGGCGAGGTGGTCGCCGTTAACGCCTTTGTCGGCTTTGCCGGCGGAGAGGAAGAGAACGTACGTGAGGCCAACGTCGCCCAACTCGTCGTCGACCTTGCCGAGGAAGCCGACGGGCGCACCCGGTCGATCGACGCCATTATGGACGCGGCGCGCGAGGCGACGCGGGATATTCCCGGAGCGGATTCGGTGCGATTTCGGAAGCAGCAGGGGGGGCCGCCCACCGATCCACCAGTCGCATTTCGCCTCTTTGGGGATAGTTTTGAGGAGCTCGGCGCGGTTTCGACCGCGATTCGCTCGGAGTTGGCCCAGTATCCGGAGCTTTTTAATATCGATGACAACCTCGACCAGGGAACGCCCGAGTTACGCGTTCGTGTCGATGAGGACCGCGCGGCGGAGTTTGGCTTGAGTTCGCAGGCGGTAGGATTGTTCCTCCGCGGGAGCTTTGACGGCATCAACGCGGGAACCGTGTTTACGGAAAACCGTGAAACAGACGTAATCGTTCGTTACGGCGGGACCGAATCGGTAAGCGCCTACTCGATTCTCCAACTAAAGATACCGACGCCGGACGGACGAACTGTCCCGTTCAGCGCGATCGCGCGTATCGAAGACGGCAATGCGATTTCGACGATTCGCCGAATCGACGGCAAGCGTGAGGTAAGCGTCTCCTCCGAGGCCTATTCGGAGGAATCGGTCCCGCAAATCAACGCGGCGGTCTCCGATCTGTTCGAAAGCCAGCTACAACCGGCCTACCCGGGAGTTGTCTTGAGCGTCGGCGGCGAGTTCGCGGAGTTCGGCGATACATTGCGAGACATCTTGCGGGTTTTTGTGATCGGCGTCTTGTTGATCTATGCGATCCTCGCAACCCAATTTAATTCGTACACCCAGCCGCTGCTGATACTCATCACCGTGCCGTTTGCGTTTGTCGGCGTCATCCTCTTTCTGCTGATCTCCGGCACGCCGCTCTCAACGACCGTCATCTACGCGAGCGTCGCGCTCGCCGGTATTGCCGTAAACGACACTATCGTTCTTATTTCTTTTGCCAACGAATCGCGTCGCGATAACGGCCTGTCGGTCGGCGCTGCCGTTACCGAGGCTTCGATTACGAGGCTACGGCCGATCATTCTGACCTCGCTTACGACGATCGCCGGGCTCGTACCCACGGCGATCGGTCTCGGCGGGTCGTCGGTCGTGTGGGGGCCGATGGCGAGTACGATCATCTTCGGGTTGATATTCTCGACGATTACATCCTTGATCATCGTCCCGAGTTTTTATGGACTTTTCTACGACCGCTCGCGTCGTGACGCGCGCCGCGCCCGACGCAGACCAGGTAGTGACGCAGCGATTACCGAGGAACGCGAGGAGCGTGGCGCATGAAACGAAGCGTAATGGTGGCGATCGTTGTGATCGCTGCCGCGACATCGGCACCCATGGCCGAGGCGCAGGAGTCCCCCGAGGTTGCGATGGATGCGGCGGGAGCGGGTTCGGCTGTCGCCGAGGTTCTCGATGTCGTAACCGTCGTTGAACGCGTCCTCGAGTCAGATCCTCGAGTCGTCAGCTCAACCCGGTCGGTTGGGATAGCGCGCGCCGGCTACGATGAGATTCTCGGAGCAGCATTGCCCAATATCGACCTCGTCCTTTCGCCCTACGCGTTTGACACACGCCGGATTCCCGGCAACGACGGACCGGTTGAACAGACGACACACAGCGCCTCGGTCGGACTCAGCGTATTACAGCCGCTGGTAACGAGCGGCTCCCTCGTGGCGTCGGTCGAGAACGAGTTGCGACTTGTCGAAGGCGCATCCGACGCGGTCGAACAAGTACCGGAATTCGTTGTCGCTCTCGAACAACCGCTGTTTGTCGGTGGCAACGTCGTTGATACCGAGGTTTTTCGCGCCGCACAGCGCTCCGCGGAGATCGGTTTTGAACAGGCGGTCCTGGGCGATCGCGTTGCCCGGAACGAGGCGATCGATACCGCCTTGACCCTCTACGTCCAGGTTGCAGCCCTTCGACGGAGCGTCGCCCTACTCGAACGGACGATCGATCTCCTCAATCGCCAGATTGCGTCTGCCTTACTCGATCGCGATCAGGGTTTGATATCGGATAACGCCTTACTCGCGCTTCAGGTCGCCCGTAATGATCGGCGGGAGACACTCTTCGACACTGAGTTGGCGCTGTTGACCGTCGAGCAGGCGCTTTCGCGGGCGGTGGACGTGCCGACGGTACGCGGAATCGCGCTCGACGAGCGATTCCTGGTATCCGCGGTACCGGTCGACCAATCAAGCGACGAACTTATCCGCGACAACATCTCGAGGGTGATCGGCCAACTCTCGCTCGAGCTGGCGTCTCAGCAGGCATTGACAAACAACCTAACGGACAGACCGCAGCTAAACATCTCGTTTCGGGCGACGCCGCTGTATCCGGATACGCGAGAAGATCCGGATGACGCGTCTACTTCATTTCGCGACTACTTTGAGGATGGTTCGGACTGGGAAAGCTCCGTGGAGCTGGAGCTGACGATCCCGCTTTTGGCCCGCCCCGAACGGCGCGCTCGGGAGACCGCCGATGAACTTAGGCGCGAGTTGGCGCTTATCGAATTGGAAGATACCGAACGCGCCGTCAGAAATGAACTGGCGACGCTATTGGCCGAGCGGCAGTTCCTGGTTCAGCGGTTTGAAATCCTGGAGACGGATATCGAGTTTGAACAGAATCGGGTGTCGAACGAACAGACGCTTTTGGACGCCGGTCTGAGTACCGATCTGTTGTTGGAGGAGGTGACGCTCGATCTCGTCTCGCGGCAAAACGAAGCGTGGGAAGTCGAAGCGAGTCTTTTTCTCAACGGTCTCGAGATTCTCTCGGTAGCCGGACGCGATCTAGAGGATGAGCTGCTTTAGTCGCGAGCGCCTCACCAGAGTCGATTAAGAAAGCGTTCAGCAGCGCCGAAAATCGTCGCCCGACGATCAGAATTGAGACGATCCAGCTGCACCGCCATCATCGATGTACGGTGGTTGGCTGCAAACTCGTCGCGATGGCGGTCGATAAAGCGCCAAAAAAGCCCGTCCCAGATCTGTTCCCAGTCACCGCGAGGAGAATCGCTCATGCGTTTTATGTAGCTCGAACCGCTCAGGTATGGTTTGGTGGTGATCGATCCCCCGTCGGCGTATTGGCTCATGGCATAGACGTTCGGCACCATCACCCAGTCCCAGGCGTCGACAAAGAGCTCCATAAACCAGCGAAAGACAGCGTCCGGATCGATCTCGCAGAGAAGCATAAGACTTCCGGCGATCATAAGACGCTCAATGTGATGCGCCCAGCCGAGGCGTTTTACTTTATCCACGACGCGATCAAAGGGAATGAGGCCCGTCGTACCGTCGTAGAACGACTGCGGCATCGTATTTTTATGATCCCAGTAATTCTTTCCGCGCATAAAGCCGCCGGACGACCGGTAGGTTGCCCTCATGTACTCGCGCCATCCGATTAGCTGCCGTACAAATCCTTCAAGCGAGTTGAGCGGAATCGGATCGCCGTCTCGCTCTCGCGAATCGGCAAACGCAAGAGTCCGGTCCAATACCTCGCGTGGGGTTATTACTCCGGCGTTGAGCATCGGTGTGAGAAGAGAGTGATACCAGCGGTCGTCTCGCTCGTCGATAGCGTCCTCATACGGACCAAAGAGCGCGAGACGCCTCTTTAGGAACTCGTCCAGCCAGAAAAGCGCGCCCGAGCGGGACGTCGGATACGGGAAAGCGGTGTTATCCCCCGGTGCAATCGCGGGCGGCGGGTCAAGGCGCTTGGGAATCCGTTTACGGTTATCACGATCAAAGCTCCATTGACCACCGCGCGGTCCGCCGTCGGGATCGAGAAGGACGCCGAGATTTTTTCGAACCTCAGGATAAAACGAGGCCATTGACCGGCGATCGGCGAGGCTATCGAGATCCGAACGAGCGAGGAGAAATCCGGGCGAATCGAGAACGCGAATCCGCTGACCTCCCCGGGACGCCTTTTCTATGCTTTTCTCTATCCAATCGTCACATGGATCGGCAACGAGGATTTCGTCGAAACGCGACGAAAGCTGGTGAAAGACCGCGTCACTCGTCGGGAGGTCCTCCACGGCGATTAACTGGGTTTGATGTCCGCGCTTTTCCATATCGCGCCGGTACGCCGCGACCGTTGCGCGTCGATAGGCGATGACTCCGGGAGAGAACGCGTATTGGGTATACAGGAGCGGGTCCTCGGCGACCACAACCTCCGCCCCGGGCGCGATCGCAAGTCCGGGGTGTTTGTCGAAGAGCTGATGCGCGTAGACAAGGATCGCGCGTCGTTGACTCATTCGCCCTCGGGGAGGAGGACAAGCTCGATACGTTGGTTCGGATCGAGATATCGTTGCGCCGTACGAAAGATATCGTCGGCGTCGAGCGACTCGATGAGTTCGGGAAAGGACAAAATCGAGGCGAACTCGCGGTCGTGATAGAGGTAGAACTCCAGGGTGCCGAGCCAGAACGAGTTTTGGGTGATTCCCTGTTCCCACTCTTCACGCTGTTGCGCTTTGATTCGTGAGAGGTAATCGTCCCCGATCGTTTGTGAGCGGAGCTCGTCAACGACCTCAATAGCGCGTTCGATGAGCTCATCGGCACGAGCGGGATCCATCGCAAATCCGATTTGCATAAACGCCTGCTCTCGCGGATAACGCAGGCGCCAGCCACCGGCGCCGACGATGTAACTTCCGCCCGACTCCTCGCGAATTGTCTCGCGGAGACGAATATCGAGTAGATCGGCGAGACTTGAGAATCGATGATTCTCGATGCGTGACCAGTTGTAGTCGTTATGAAGGATCATCGCGACGCGCCCTACCGGTTCCGCGCCGGCGCGAACCGTCTCCGCTATTAGCTCCGGCGACAACGAATAGCCGTTGTCCGCTGCTGTCTCGCTCCAGCTTGCGTTCTCGAGTTCGCGAAACGAGGCTCCACTCGTCGGAACCGATGCGAGGTAGCGCTCCGCTAGTTCGCGGATGCGGTCCTCATCGGCCGATCCAACAAAGAAAAACGCAAAATCGCTGGGATCGCCAAAGCGATCGCGATAGACGCGCTGTACTGAATCAAGGGTTATTCCCGCCAGGTCCTCGATTTCGAGCGGAGCGCCACGCGGATCGCCGGCCGAGTAAAGCTGTTGCAGCCGTCGACCAAATAGACCGGTGGGGGAGGCTTGTGCTCCGTCGATCGCCTCGCGCGTGCGTCTGAGAACGTTCTCGAGGGCGCGATCCTCAAAACGCGGCGCTACCAGGGCGAGGTGGATCATTTGAAACAGTGTTTCCAAGTCCTCCTCGCGTGATCCACCGTCGAGTCTTTCGCTCAACGATCCGATCGATGCGGAAAGTGACGCTGAGGAACCGGACAGCATCCGCGCGAGGGTGGCCGCGTCGATATCGCCGATACCGCTTTCGAGCGCGACTTCCGCGGCGATCGTCGCCGAGGGAACGAGGTCATCGGGAAGTAGCGAGCTGCCCCCGGGGCTAAACCCCGAGAACAGGACCTCGTCCTCGGCAAAATCGGTTTGCTTGACGTAGACGCGTATACCGTTCTCAAGTAAAAACCCTACCGTTTCCACTTCGGGAAAGCTCTCCGCGTCGATCACGGATCCGGGCGCCGGTTGGCGCGCCATAAGCGCATCCGGAAGCTCCGTGTCCGTCGGCGGTCGGAGCTCGGCGGTCCGGGCGCGGTCAAGTGCGCTCGTGAGATCCGATCGCGTCGGAATCGGCGAACCGTTGGGAAGCACGCCATCGTCGCCCTCGCGAATACTCGCGAGAACGACGGCACCCTCTTTTTCGACAAACTCCGCGGCTATTTCCCCAAGCTCTGCGCTCGTGATGTCGGGCAGGAGCTCCTGATAGAGATAGTGCTCAAACGGTATTCCCGGGACCGACTCGCCCTCGAGCCAATGTCGAACCAGTTCGTCGGCCAGACGTTCAGACGGTCGCGTGTCACGGTTTGCAAACGAGTCTTCGATCGACTCGAAAAAGCGACTCCGCGCTCTCTCAAGCTCACTCTCGGTAACGCCGAAACGATCTGCCCGCTCGAGTTCTAGCGCAATTCGTTCGAGGGCGCCTTCGATCTGCTGATCACGGGCGACGACGCTTGCTACGGCAAGCTCCGAGGACCGGAGGAGGCGACTCCAACCGATCCCGCCACGCTCGATCGGTGAATCGGGATCGCGGGCGATGTCGCGGATTCGTTCGTTGATCACGGAAGAAAAAAGCGCCCGCGTGAGTAAATCGCGGTAATGCCCAACCGTCTCAAACGGCCGAACTGGTGCCGGGGTGTAGATTGCGACGGTACTTCGTGTCGCTTCCGGATCGGTGGCGATACTCACTCGCAGGCCGGTCTGCTCCGGCAGGTCGAAGTGTGGGCGATGAAGAGGGGTCTCCGGTCGGCGAAGCGATCCAAGATGTCGAGTGACGAGTCGCTCGGCCTCAGCGGTTGGAATGTCACCGACGACGATAAACGCCATGTTGTCCGGTCGATACCAGCGATCGTAGAACGCGATAAACTCCTCGCGCGGTACCGTACGGACGATATCCATGTCGCCGATTGGAAGCCGTTCGGCGTATTGCGAGTCCTGGAGGAGGACCGGTATGTGTTGTTCAAACATGCGTCGATTGGCTTCGCGCCCCGTTCGCCATTCTTCGACGATGACGCCGCGCTCGCGCTCGATCGCCTCTGTTTCAAAACGTATCGCCTCGGCCCATTCGCGCATGACGATAAATCCCGTTTCCAGGGTTTCCGGATCGTCGCTCGGTATTTCGAGCTTGTATACGGTCTCGTCAAAACTCGTGTAGGCGTTAACGTCGGGCCCAAATTGAATTCCGAGTCCCTCGAGGTAGGCAACCAGTTCGGTCTCTCCAAAGCGCTCTGTGCCGTTGAACGCCATATGCTCGAGGAAATGGGCAAGCCCCAGCTGGTTCTCGGTTTCAAGGACGCTCCCGGCGTCGACGACGAGGCGCAGCACAACGGTGTCTTCGGGTTCACCGTGTTCGAGCAAAAAGTACTCCAAACCGTTGTCCAGGCGACCGCTTTGGACCTGCGGATTAAACGGGAGGGGATCGTCAAGCTCGAGGGCCGATCCCACCGTCGGAGCGGCGATCTCGAGGCGTTCGGGCGAACCGGTGGCGCCCAATATCGGTGTAAGGACCGTCGCGGCGAGCGACAGAAAAAATGCAACGAGCAAGTGTTTCATAGCCAGCAAAAGGTAATTACCCAACACAAGTTTGTGTACCTCCACGTCGAGGGGTTGACAGCTTTAGCGTTTTTCTATATAACATATAAATAGATAGGGTATTATGGTATGTGGCCGCAACGTTTTGTCTATGCTGTTCAAGCGCTCATCGTTCTCGCCTCGCAGCGGGGCACGAGGCTGTCGTCCGCCAAAATCGCCGCCGCGGGAGATATTCCGCACAAGTACTTGGAGAGTATTCTCGTCGTACTTCGAAACACCGGGATTGTTGAGAGTTCGAAAGGGCCAAACGGCGGGTATCTCCTGGCGGCAGATCCTTCGACGATTCACCTCTTAACCGTGTTTGACGCGCTCGAGGTCGAGAATGTGGAGGTCTCGGTCGAAATCCTGGAGTCAATCACCGCGGATCTTCGGGAAAACCTCCAACGCGCAACAATTGGCGAGGCGATGATGCGCGAACAAGTCCGTCGTAATCGTATCGATTACGTAATTTGAGGCGCTTGATATGAGTCTTTTGACGACGATTGGAAACACGGCATTGATCCCGCTCGATCGATTTTGCCGAGACTTGCCCGGACGGGTTTTGGCCAAACTTGAACATCGCAATCCGATGGGAAGCGTGAAGGATCGTATCGCTCTCTCGATGATTGAGGATGCCGAACGTGCCGGACGTCTCAGCCCCGGCCAGACAATTGTCGAGGCGACAAGCGGCAATACCGGGATTGCGCTCGCGTACGTCGGCGCGATTAAGGGGTATCGAGTGTTAATCGCGATGCCCGAAACGATGAGTGTCGAGCGGCGGCGTCTTTTGTCCGCGCTTGGTGCTGAACTGGAACTTACGCCGGGTAATCGGGGAATGGGAGATGCCGTTGCCCGGACCGAGCAGATCGCCCGAGAACGAGAGGGCGCCGTGTTGATGCGTCAGTTTGCCAATCCGGCCAATCCGGCGGCTCACGAACACGGAACGGGACCTGAGATTTGGAACGAAACCGAGGGTCGTGTCGGCATCTTCGTGGCGGGTGTCGGTACGGGCGGAACAATTACCGGCGTCGGGCGCGCGCTTCGCGATCGCAATAAAGCTGTTGAGATCTACGGCGTGGAGCCTGCCGAGTCGCCGGTGTTGTCCGGCGGAGATCCCGGTGCCCATGCAATACAGGGAATCGGCGCCGGATTTGTCCCGCCGGTTCTCGACCGGAGCGTGTTGACGGGCGTCCTGACCGTCACGGCTCAGGACGCTGCGAGCGCCGCCCGGGAGCTTGCCCTGAGCGAGGGCGTTCTCGCCGGTATCTCGGCCGGTGCCAACGTCTGGGCGGCTCGGCAACTCGCCGCCAAACCAGAAAACGAGGGGAAAGAAATAGTGACGGTAATCTGCGATACCGGCGAGCGGTATCTATCTACGTGGCTTTATGAGGAGGTAAAGCAATGAGTTACAGATCTGAGACACTGGCGTTACACGCCGGACAAAGCGTCGTCGAGAGTGCACCGAGCCGTGCGCCGGCGGTGCATCGCACGACGGCTTACAACTTTCGCGACGCGGAGCACGCCGCCAACTTGTTCGGTCTCAAGGAGCTCGGGTACATCTACACGAGGCTGCAGAATCCAACCCAAAATGCCCTCGAAGAACGCCTGACGGCGCTCGACGGTGGGGCGGCTTCCCTGGCGCTGGCTTCAGGTACAAGCGCGGTGTTCTATTCGATTATCAATCTCGCCCGCGCCGGAGACGAAATCGTCGCCTCCAAGTACTTGTACGGCGGGACGTACACGATGTTCACCGAGTTGCTCCCTAGCTTTGGAATAACGGTGCGCCTCGTCGATCCGCTGGATCTTGACGCGATAGCAGCTGCGATCAATGCGCGGACGCGTGCGCTGTACCTCGAAACGATCGGTAATCCCACGCTGATCGTCCCGGACTTTGAGGCGATCGCCGAACTCGCGCAGGCTCACCGACTACCGGTCATCGCCGACGCGACGTTTACGACGCCGTTTTTGCTGCGCCCGCTTGATCACGGGGTCGATGTCGCGGTGTATAGCCTGACCAAATGGTACGGCGGACACGGCACCGGGATCGGTGGCGCCGTTGTCGATGCCGGAAAGTTTGATTGGACCGATTCGAAGTTTACCAACTTTGTTGAACCCGATGGTGGGTATCACGGACTACGATTCGCCCACGATCTCGGCGATCTGTCGTCGTTGGCGTACATCCTGCGGATGCGCCTGGTGCCGCTGCGTAACCTTGGCGCGGCGATCGCTCCCGATAACGCCTGGATATTTTTGCAAGGTACCGAAACCTTGCCTCTCCGGATGGAACGCCACAGTGCCAATGGGGCCGTTGTCGCCGAGTTTCTTTCGCAGCATCCGCAAGTCGAGTGGGTTTGGTACCCCGGGCTTACCGATCATCCCGCTCACGAAAACGCCAAAAAGTACCTCACCAATGGATATGGCGGAATGGTCACGTTCGGTATCAAAGGGGGCGGCGAAGCCGGAGCATCGTTTATCAACAGTTTGGAGTTGTTCAGCCATGTTGCCAACGTCGGCGATGCCAAGAGCCTCGCGATCCATCCGGCGTCAACGACGCACAGCCAGTTATCGGCCGCTCAACAACAGGCCGCCGGCCTACCGCCGGAGCTGATCCGTCTGTCGGTAGGACTAGAGCACCCCGACGACATCATCGCCGATCTCGAAAGAGGATTTAGCGCGGCCCGAGCGTGACTGGATCGCCTTGTTGATCCACACAAACAAATCGGTCGGCGGTGAGCGTACGCTCACCGTCAAACCGATAGGCACATAAAACACCGCCGTCCGCGATGCTGTAATCCAGACAGGCGATTTGCTCGGCGATGGGTGCCACCGTGCCGCTCAGCCAGTAGTGGCCAAAAAATACCGGACGGTTCCGGTCATACCCGGGGACGCTAACACGGCCATCGATGGCGATGGTCGCCTCACCGCCGTCAACCGGCGGCATCGCGATCTTCCGGATCGGAACGTGACGCTGGTCGGCGATCTGGGTGAGGTCGAGCCACCATCGAATACGGGTGTGCGTTCGCTCGACTCCGTCCTTGTCACGGTAGTACGCGGATCGTGGGAGGGGTATCTCGATGCCCTTGAGCAGCCGTTCGACCGCCTCAAACTCGGGACGACCGGGCGTGGCGGCCCAACGCAAAACTGCCGGATCGTAAAAGGGACGGTCGCCGACAAACGTCGCCAGCGCCGATTCGTCCCATACCGCATGAACCGCGCGTAGCGTGCAATCCTGATACGCGATCGGCAGTTGCCGAAACCACGCGAGCGCTGCGTCAAGCTCGGCCGAGGACTCCGTGTCGTTCGCGCCGAATTGGCGTAGCGTTTCGATGTACTGTCGTCGATGCGACGGTGTGTGGGCGCGCAGGGGCTCGCCGTCGTTACCGGTCGCATGCCAGGCGAGAGCGTTAAACTCATGGTTTCCGAGGATCGCCTCGGCCACGCCGGCCTCGACCATATTGCGCACCGTTTTTACCGTTTTTGGAATTTCCGGGCCTCGATCGATGTAGTCACCGAGGAAGAGCACCCGGCGGCGTTCGCCGGGAGAACGCCACGCGCCGCGCTCGTGTCGATATCCGAGGGCGCGTAACAAACCGTGTAAAGCGGTAAGGTGACCGTGAATATCACCGATTACGTCAAACACGCTTGCAATTGCAGCGCAGCTTATGAAGAATTTCAAGGGTGAGTGAAATTAACGCAGTCCTGCAATATATACCGTTTGCCGCCGCGATCCTCGATCAAGCGGGAACGATTTTATCGACGAACGAGGCGTTCCGCGAGTTAACCGCGTTTAACGGCGTTGATACCGGAAGGATCGTGGGCATCATCGCATCAGCGACGGACGCAAACTCACCTTGGACGCCCTCCGGCGATTGGGACCAAGATCGGCGTGAACTGGTTGCGGGCGTTCGCGTCCGCCTCGCCGGTCAACGCCCGGCATCGCTCCGTGTCCAACTCGTCGAGATCGGCGACGATATCCTCCTTTGCACGGCAACTCCATTGGACGGGACGGTGGTGGGCTTGTTGGAACCCGACAAGGATGTCGTTGCCCCGCATATCGTCAATACGATGCTCCGCAGCGTCGACGATGGCGTTTGCGTCATCGATTCCGCCAATAACGTCGCCTGTTGTAATGAGATCGCCTTGGAGTTTGTCGACGCCGCAATCGATTCTCCGACCGGGAGAGGGATCGGAGAGGTGTTCCCTTTACGGCAATCCGATCGGCGACTTGACGTCGGAATACTCGTCGACCGATCGCGGTCCCGCAATGAAGATCTCGTCGTCTCGAGCAATGTGACGATCACGACGCGAACCGGAGGACAGATTGAAGTCGAACTTGCCCTTTTTCCGGATCGAACGACCGGCTGGACCGTCCTTATGCTGCGTAACGCGGGCGAGCGCCGACGCGTTTGGAGCGAAGTGCGCAGGGTTCAGCACGCCGAAGATATTGCCCGCGCCGCGGGTGGCATAGCTCACGAGCTCAACAACAGCGGTACAACGCTGATTTCGCAGTTAGGCCTTATCGACAGTGCCGGTGAGGCCGCGCCACGGTTACTCCGTGACATGGAGGCGGCGATCCGACGCGTTCGTCGATTGGCTTTTCAGCTGGAACGATTTACGGCGTTGCCCGATCGCGGTCGGGACGGGGACACCAACAGCTCCTATGTCACCCCCGAGCGCTTGATTGAAGTGATTCAAGACACGGTCTCGCTTGCCGTTAGCGGCTCGGCGATTCAAACGAGTTTTGTCATCGATCCCGATCTGCCTGGGGTCGCCGCTCCGGTCGGGGAGCTCGCCCAGGCCTACTTCAACGTTGTCGCCAATGCCGTTGACGCGATGAGCGGCGGCGGGTCGTTGCACGTCGAGGCCCAATACCGACGGCGATCAGATATGGTCGATCTCATCGTGCGGGACGAGGGCGATGGAATGGATCCGCGGATCGTCGAAGACGTACTCAAACCGTATTTTTCGACGAGAAACGACAAAACGGGAATGGGCCTGACGGTCGCCTATTCGGTGATCCGGAACGCGGGCGGAACGATTGAAATCGATACAAATCCCGGTTTTGGGACGAGCGTAACGCTGTGTTTACCGGCGATAAATCCCGAAAGCGGAACGGTTGCCCGCCAAGCGCTCCCAACGACCGGCAGCGGTCAAGCGATCGACGCCGACGTTCTCCTTGTCGAGGACGACCCCCTCGTACGGCGCTCAATGGAGCGAACACTGCAAACGGTAGGTTGCCGCGTCACTCCGGTTGCCGGTGGAGAACAAGCGCTCGATGCGTTTCGAGACCGACTTTCCGAGTCCGAGTCGTTTTCGGTATTAATGACCGATCTCACGATGCCCGGCAGGTACGACGGGGTACAACTCCTGCGCCGTATCCGGGAGTTGGACGAGGACATCCCGGCGGTACTCTGTTCCGGAGTTTTACATCGGAGCAATATCAGCGAATACCGTGACGCCGGGTTTCAAACGATCTTACGCAAACCCTTTGGCGTACATGAGCTGGTCACCGCACTGACCGAGGCGCTCCAACAGGACGAGTAAACGGATTCCACGCGGCGATCGTCTTGGTAAGCTCGTCGCGATCGTTGATCTGCGTCCATCGTCCCGAATCGAGAAGCAGTTGATGCGGGAAAAACCGCGCTTTGTAGTCCATCGACGTTGACCCGGGTACGTAGAATCCGAGGTAGTACCAGTGATGCCCGCGGCGCCGTACTTCTTCGAGCTCGCGCATTATCGAATACAATCCGAGACTTCGTTTGGCATGTTGGGGGTCAAACGCGAAGTAGACCGAGGAGAGACCGCCCGGCAGGATATCAAGCCAACCGACGCCGATGAGCTTACCGGACAATCGGTAGTGCATTTCGGCCTGGGGAACGGAGCCCTCGCAGAGAAACTCCCGGTACGAATCCCGACTCGGTGGAAACTCCCTACCGTGGCGCTCGCGAACGTAGGTCCAGTACAGCTGGTAGCTCTCATCGCGATACCCCCCGGGAACCAGCGAGCACGACAGGTCCGCGTTTAATCTCACGATACGGCGCTGTTTCTTGGACGGTCGAAACGATCCAACCGGAATACGAATTGGAATGCAGGCGCGGCACCCGGGACAATGATTGCGATAGAACGTCGTACCGCTTCGCCGCCACCCGTCGCCAAGCAAGTTTTCGTAGACACCTGGGTCAACGCGTCGGACGGAGAAGGAGTCGGTTTCCCAGGTTCGATTCGGTAAGTAGGGGCAACGACCAAACTCGGCTCGGTGTATCCGCACCGTCTGCATACCCTCGCGAGCGTAGATGGCGGACTCCGCGCTGTCAATCCGGTTGCATCACACTGCGCCTCAACCTATAGTGTAGCTCGATGGCACGGATCATCGGCATAAGCGGCGGCTCGGGATCGGGAAAGACAACTATCGTCCACAAGATTTCCGAGACCGTCGGCGAGTTTACCTTTATACCCCAGGACAACTACTACTTATCCGCCGAGTACGTGAACAACACCAATATCAACGCCTTTAACTTTGACCATCCAAGTGCGTTTGATTCCGATCTCATCTTTGAACACCTTAGCCTGCTCAAGGCTGACAAGGCGATCGCGATGCCGCAGTACGATTTTGTACACCACCGCCGCCGCCAGGAGACGGTCGAGGTCCAACCGGGGAAACTCGTCGTTCTCGAGGGTATTCTCGTTTTCTTTGAGCCGCGGATTCGTGAGCTCATCGATCTCAAAATCTACGTTGATACACCGGACGACATTCGATTTATCCGACGACTCGCTCGGGACATCCACGAACGTGGGCGGACCGTCCAGTCGGTAATCGACCAGTACATGGAGACGGTGCGTCCGGGGCACTATGAGTTTATCGAACCGACCAAGACCTACGCCGATTTAATCGTGCCCGAAGGCGGACAGAACCACAAAGCGCTCGAAGTGCTCGCCACGTTTATGCGCGATATCGTCCTGGACAACTAGAACGGTCCATACCCGATCCATATCGCCACGACAAGAGTAATACTCGTGATGCCGAGAATCGTCAGTTGTAGCGGGAGCGTCCAACGAATCCATTTGACCCATGATACCGACGTAAAGCTCAACCCGATGAGCAAAAGCGCGTTGGTCGGGTAGACCATGTTGCTAAAGCCGTCGCCAAAGCCGAATGCCAGTACGGCGGTCTGACGGGTTATCCCCACCAGGTCGGCCAACGGCGTCAGAATTGGCATCATAAGAAACGCCTTTGCCGAGGCGCTTCCGATAAAAAAGTTCATTGCGAGCGTCGCGAGGTAGATTAGAAATCCCGCGGCGATCGGACTCCTTCCGG
Organism: Alkalispirochaeta sp.; assembly: GCA_965601745.1. GTDB lineage: Bacteria > Spirochaetota > Spirochaetia > DSM-27196 > Alkalispirochaetaceae. Next base: position 1,933,009 of record OZ271836.1, on the reverse strand, counting down.
CGATCGAGGAGGCAACGGAGTGAAGAATCGTGTCGGTGATTCCGCCGTTGTCGACGATGTGTTTTACGCTCATAGACATCATGATGAGAAGTACGCCGGGAAGCATATTGGCGACGCCGCCCAAGAACGTTTTTACGATCGCCCGCCACGACATGCCACTCAAGCGACCCGCGCCGATACCGCCCGAGAGAAACAGGATCGCCATCAGCGGAAATGCGTATAACGCGAGCGCCGGTAGCTGTGCGGTCGTGACGATAAAGACTATGGCGACGCCCATGTTTGCGCCAAACCAGGTAAGACCGCGACGTTGTTTTGTGGTAAAGCCCTCCTCGTGAACTTCGACTGCCGCCCGCACCACCGCGTCTTCCTCCCACACCGGTGATCGCTTCGGGTTACGCTCTATTCGCATCGCGTATCTCCGCACGGTCACATGGACGAGGCCAAACACAACGATCATAAAGATGATCCGCAACCACGCCCCTGAGAATAACGGCAGCTCCGCTATCGTTTGGGCGACGCCGATCGTAAACGGATTTGTCACCGCCGCTGAAAACCCAAACGCCAGTGGAAGTAAACTCATTCCCAGGCCGGTGAGCGAATCCCACTTAAGGATATGGGCCAGCGGTACGACAAAGACGATCAACGGTACCATCGCCTCGAATATTCCGAGGATCGCCGCACTCAGGAGGAAAAACGCCTGCAGGGTGGCCATGAGCAGAAATCTGCGGTGATGCATTTTCGCGGCGACACGTCGGAGAAACGCCCCGAGGATGTCGCCCCGTTCGAGGACGGTAAATGAACCGCCGACGATCACGAGAAACAGAATAATCGTAATAACGGTAATCGAACCGGGCGCGTAGAGAACCTCGACCGGTGCCGTAAACCAGCGCCACACCGGGTAGTCCGGTTGGGGGAGGTGCGCGAATGAGTTGGGAACGACCTGGACTCTTCCGTCGACCTCAACTCGTTGGTAGCTACCTGCGCTTACCGTTCGCGTGAGAACGCCGGACACGATCATCAGACCAAAGAGAATTGCCGCGGCGAGTACAAACGCGCGTTTCCCGATCCGGATCATGCTGTTATTGCTCATCGATCGCCTCCGGCGTAGTCGGTGATAAACGATTCGTAAAACGAGACCGCGCGATCTACCGCGTCGATCGGGACACGCTCGTCGTCACCATGAATCCGTTTTAAATCTTCCGGTTCGATCTCGTACGGCGCAAACCGATACACTCGATCGCTCACGGCCGCGTAGTGTCGGCTATCCGTTGTCGACGTTACCAGGTACGGCAGGATCGGAATACCGGGCCACGCTGTATTGATCGCGCGGGAGATTGCGCGGTACTCGGGGCCGTCGGTCGGGCTTTCCGTCGGAGCCTCATTCGCGGGAGATCCGGGTAGAACGAGTACCTCCGCGGGAAACCGGCGGAGCCGCTGTCGGATATCATCGATAACATCGCCTATTCGAACCCCGGGTAGCAGACGCATGTTGAGGACAAACTCGTACATCGGCGGAAGAACGTTTGGTGCCTGGCTGCCGCGGATCATCGTGAGCGCCGCGGTCGAGCGGAGCATCGCATCGGTCGAGGCCGCGCGGGAAAGGAACAAATGGACGATCGGCTTAGTAATCGGATACAAGCGTAGAAGAGTACCCGGTACTCCGGAAAGGATTGAGCCGAGCGCACGAATAAACGTCGTGGTCGTTCTCGGCGGTTTTACCGCAAACGCGGGTATACGTCGCAAAATCCTGGCGATTATCTTCCGAGGACGGGGCCGGGGCGGAGTAGCCGCGTGTCCCGGCGTCGTCGATACTCGAATCAGCACGTCCAAGGTTCCTTTTTCGCCGCACCCGATGAGTCCCACCGGAGTCGTAAGCCCAGCCACCATTCCCCGGACCACGGCGGCACCCTCGTCAAGGGCAAGCGCAAAGTGAACGCCTCTATCGGCGAGGACGGATGAGATATGCGCCGCACCGCGAATCCCGCCGGTCTCCTCATCGCCGCCGAAGGCGAAGTAAATCGATCGGCGCGGGCGCCATCCACGGTGCAGGAGTCGTTCCGCAGCGACCAACATCGTGATATGGCTGAGTTTGTCGTCGATCGCGCCACGACCGTAGACGTAGCCGTCGCGAATCTCGCCCGCCCAGGGCGGTACGGTCCAGCGAGACTCCTCCGCCGGTACAACGTCGTAGTGCGCGGTCAGTAGTAGGGGAGCGACGCGCGGGTCGGCACCCTCCCATCTGTATAAGCGGCCGTAGTCGTCGAACTTTTCGACGGTAAGTTCGCGGTGGACTATCGGAAACGAGAGTTCGAGATAGCGATGCCACTGGGGAAGATACGCGGCGCTATCGGTACGGATCCGTAACGCTTCGACAAAGATCGCGACGGGATCGAGCATTCTAGTGGTGGGGATTATCCTCGAGAATCACCGCTGCGATGATGTAGAGTAGGACGCCCGCCCCGCCAAAGAGCGTCAGGATGACCAACCCGAGGCGGATCAACGAAGGGTCTATGCCAAAAAACTCGCCGACGCCGCCGCACACTCCGGCGATTTTCCTGTTTTCGCGACTTTTGTAGAGTCGTCGACCCTCGGGAGCCCGATAATCTGTCATGTCGCTATTGTACGTTTGGTCGGTAACGGTCGCAACACATAAAATTGACGGAAACCACGGTCTAGAGTACCTTGCCTGCCATGGGGGAGCGAAAGTCGACGCCCGCCAATCGTGAGCGAATCTTGCAGGTCGCCGCCGGGCTCATTCGCGAACGCGGAATTGCCAACACAACCCTCGCCGATATTGCGGTAGCCGCGGCGATCAGCAAGGGCACGCTTTACTACTACTACACCACAAAAGGCGATCTCATTTTTGACATCGCGGAACGACACATGCGCAATATGACGGGACGGATTTTCCGCTGGCTCGAATCGAGCGGAAAGCAGGAGTCTCCACGTCGCGTGTTCCGGATGGTTTTCGATACAGTTATGCACTCCCGAAGCCGCGGTCAGATTCATGTCTATCTCATTCAGGAAGCCTTGACCGAGAATCCTAGTCTCCGAAAGCGTTTTATCGAGGAATACGATCGATGGCGAAAGATCATCGCCGATGGATTACAAAAAGTTTACGGAAGTGACTCAGAGTACGAAATTATGTCGCGCGTACTTCTCGCGACGATCGACGGATTGGTCCTCCAACGACTCCTCGGTGTCGAGCAGCTATCGTTAGATAAGATCGCGGGTTTCTTCGAACTCGCCGGGAGCCCGGACGCCGTCGGTGAATCTGCTGATCTTTGAATCTCAATCCGAGCGGTATGTTCTGACATCCGATGATATCGCGAGCGCGCATCTTCGACGTATTCTCCGTGTGCGTCCGGGTGATACGGTCCGGGTCGGAGTCGTCGACGGACCGCGCGGTACGGCTACGGTGGAGTCGATTGACCGCAGTACAGTTATCCTGTCGGCGCGATGGGATGATCGGCCCCAGGATCCGTCGCTCCCGATTACGGTTCTCGTCGGTCATCCACGGCCACCGGTTCTCACGCGAATCTGGCGTGACCTGGCTTCGATGGCCGTTGCCCGCATCGTCGTTTTCACCGCGCAGTTGACCGAGAAATCCTATCGTCGGAGTTCGATCTGGACCGAGCCGCGCCAGTACCTTTTGGACGGCCTGCGTCAAGGTGGTCACACGCGATTACCGCGACTCGAGTATGCCGATTCCGTCGTGCGGGCTACGTCCGATCTACCGGGCGAGGCGCTACGGATCTTTGCCGATCCTCAGGCACCTGGCGGTTTGGTTGAGCTCGCCGCGCGACTCGACAAGCAGGCAAAGGGTGTGGTGCTCTGCGTTGGCCCGGAGCGTGGTCTCACCGGAGCGGAGACGGATCATCTACGCAAAGTCGGATTTGACCCGGTTTCGCTCGGGCGGAGCATTCTACGAACCGAAACGGCGACAATTCTATTGGCCGGGTTTGTCGCTTCCGGGCTCGCCGGCGTTTGTACCGAGTGACCATTTCTAATAAGATAGGAAACGGAGGGTCGGAATGAAGATTCTGGTGGTCGATGATTCGGTATCGATGCGAAAGATGGTTAGTTTTATTCTTTCCGACGAAGGTCACGAAGTCGTCGAGGCGATCGACGGGAACGACGGCCTTAACAAACTGGACGACAAAACTGACCTCATTCTGACCGACTACAACATGCCGAATATGGGCGGGATCGAGCTGATCCGATCCGTGCGGGAGGGATTGGTGAATCCGACCGTGCCGATACTTATGCTGACAACCGAAAGCGAAGCCCACAAAAAAAACGAGGGTCGCGTTGCCGGAGCGACCGCGTGGATAACAAAGCCCTTTAACCGGGACTCTTTGATAACGACGATTTCAAAAATAACCCGAACGATCGAATCGTAAATCTTGGGATAATCGATGCAAACGCTGCTCGCAGACGATGTCTTGGCTGGTCCTTGCTCCCGTGTTTATGGTAGATAGACGCCCAACCCGCCGACACCAGATGTTGGGCGTACGGCACGCGGTGGTGTGATGAAGCGGCGACAACGAATACAGATAGTAACTGACCGACTCATCGTCCGCGAACTGACGGCCCGTCGAGCGGGGCGAGTCGCCGACTTTCTCCGCCGCAATCGGCGTTTTCACACGCCATGGGAACCAACGCGTCTACCCGCGTTTTTTACGGTTGGCTTTCAACGAAGGATTTTGCGTTTGTCCTACCGTGATCACCGCAACGTACTTCTATTTTTGTTTTTGCGTAATGAGCCAGATAGGGTCATCGGCAGCGTCACACTGAGTAACATCGTACGAGGATCGTTTCTATCCTGTTTCCTCGGTTACCGCTTGGACGAAAGTTGTATCGGACAAGGTCTGATGCGCGAGGCGCTTGTTCCTTCTCTGCGATATACGTTCGACCATCTCGGACTTCATCGAGTCGAGGCGAACGTTATGCCCGAGAACGATCGATCGGTTCGCCTTCTACAGCGTCTCGGCTTTCGGAACGAGGGTCGAGCACAGCGGTACCTCAACATCCAGGGTCGCTGGAAAGATCACGATCACTACGTGATGTTGTCGGAAGAGTGGTATCAGTCGAGCTCTCGTTGACGCCGATCCGTCGTAGTTATTATGCTCATCAATACCCAGGGGAGCCGACGATGTCGGCTGAGAGGAAGCTTGGCTTCGACCCTTGTACCTGATCCGGATAATGCCGGCGAAGGGACGGATCGTTTCCTGCACTCCCATTACCGTTCTCAGCTCATCTCCCCGGTAGTGAGGTTGTTTATGACAGTAATGCAGACCGACGAGCGGTCAATGTGGACGATGGATCGGTCAATTCGCCACCGCATCTCGGCAATTGTCGCGCCCGTTACGCTTCTCCTTGTATGGCTTGCTGTAACGACGGGTGAGGTAATTCCGGCGTACATACTGCCGTCGCCCGTCAGCGTCATACGCGTCTTGATCGTGAGAATGCCCGTCATCGCACCCCATATTCTCGCGACGGTACAGGCGACCGCGGTTGGGATTTTCTGTGCGCTCGTGGCCGCCGCAACACTGGCGATCGCGATGGCCCTCGTTCCCGGCCTGCGGACCGCTCTGTATCCGTTGATAATCGTAAGTCAAACCGTTCCGCTCATCGCGCTTGCACCGCTGTTTCTCCTGTGGTTTGGGTTTGGCCTGTTGCCGAGAGTTCTCGTAGTCACGCTCGTATGCTTCTTCCCGATCCTGGTTAACCTGATGGAAGGACTATCATCGGTCGATCCCGATCAACTCGATCTTTTGCGATCGATGGGTGGGAGGCGATGGGATCTGTTTCGGCGAGTCCAGGTACCGGCGTCGATTCCCCACCTTTTTGCCGGATTGCGTATCTCCGCGACCTACTCGGTCATGGGCGCCGTAATCGGTGAGTGGTTGGGAGGAAGCGAGGGAATCGGAGTGTACATGCTACGGTCCCAAAAAGCCTTCGCTCTCGATCGGGTATTTGCCGCAATCGTCATCGTGGTCGTACTCAGTTTTCTCGTATTTGGAATTGTATGGGGGGTACAGAAGTTTTCGACTCCGTGGATAAAACCCGATCGAGGAAACGCGCGATGAACGGCTGTCTCGAGAGCGATTCCGTACTAAACGCGGAGGGCATTTCTAAGTCGTTTGGCAGGCTCAAGGTTATTGACGAGATCACCGTATCGCTTGGGGCAAACGAAGTCGTGAGCGTTCTCGGCCCGTCCGGATGTGGCAAAAGCACGTTGATGCATATCCTGGCCGGTCTCGACACGCCGGAAGACGGGCGCGTCTACCTGGAAGGGGAGGAGATCACCGGTCGGACCGGCGCGGTAAGCTACCAACAACAGAAGGACCTTTTGCTTCCATGGCTTACCATCCGTGACAACGTTGGGCTTGCGCTTGAGATGTCCGGGCGCCGACGATCAGAGTCTCGCCGAATCGCCGAGGAACATCTCGACGAGTTTGGGCTTGCCGGATTTGCCAGGCACTATCCCAGCCAGCTTTCCGGTGGAATGCGTCAACGCGCGGCTCTTCTTCGAACCCATCTCTACAGTCGATCGGTTATGTTGCTCGACGAGCCCTTTGGCGCTCTCGATACGATAACTCGGGGAGCGATGCATAAATGGCTCTTGCAGCTACTTGAGCAGATCGAGACTTCGGTTCTTTTGGTCACGCACGACGTCGAGGAAGCGATTCTCCTTTCTGATCGGGTAATTGTGCTTTCCCCCGCGCCGAGCTCGGTCGTCGCGTGTGTCACGATCGAAGCTGCACGCCCGCGCGATACCGAGTTTCCGTTATCCGAGGAGTTTCGCGCCTACAAGGCGGACCTCGTCCATATGCTCGGGCAATCGCGTGCGATCCAATCCACGGGATTGTAGATAGCTGTGATCGATTACCGTACAATCGAATCAATGGATCTCACGAAACTCATCAATATCGAGGGAAGCGTACATCTCACGGGCGTTAAAGGCACCGGTATGGCAGCCCTCGCCGAGATCCTCTGGGACGCAGGGATTCGACTATCGGGCAGCGATGTCGCGGAGCGTTTTTATACCGACGATCTTCTGGACAAAATCGGTCTTGTTCGGCACGAGGGTTTTGGCGCGAATCACGTGGCAGCCGATGCCGAACTTCTGATTTATTCGGCCGCTTATGATGAAGAAAACCCCGAACGGCGCGAAGCGGCGAGACGCGGTATTCCACAGTATTCCTATACCGAGATGCTCGGCTTGCTCTCTCGAGCGCGACCAAGTCTCGCGGTGAGTGGAATCCACGGCAAGACATCGATCAGCGCCATGATCGGGACGATCGTCAAGAACGCGGAGTTGCCGGTTACCGTCCTCGTCGGGAGCGGAGTCCCAAACTTTGGGGGCTCAGCCACATGGCGTGGAGGCGATCGCGCGTTTATCGCCGAGACCTGCGAGTACCGTCGCCATTTTCTTTCGTTTTCGCCGGCCGTCGCGCTTGTCAGTAACGTAGAGGCGGAACACCTGGACTATTTTGCCGACGCCGCGGACGTAGAGAACGCGTTTTTAGAGTTACTCTGGACGATGCCCAACGACGCTCCCGTCGTTTTCTGCAGTGACGATCCGGGCGCACGCATGGTAGTTGAACGGGCGCTCGCCGACGGATACCGGATCAGACCCGTGCCATACGGACAGAACGCGGACGGTCCATGGAGGTACGTGTATCACGGCGTCCACGATGGCGCCGAGCGTTTTAGTATTGCGGTCGAAGAGACGATCGAGTGGTCGCTTCCGGTCCCCGGCGTCCACATGGTCGAAAACGCTGTCGGGGCGCTCGCCGCACTAACTGAAATAATGACGATCGCGATTCCGGGGCGCACGCTCGACCTGGCCGGAGCCGCAACTGCTTTGGCCGGATACCGAGGAACACGGCGTCGAAGCGAGCTCGTTGGCGATCGTGGCGGCGTTCGAGTGATAGACGACTACGCGCACCATCCACGCGCTATTCGTGCGACGCTCGAGGCGTACCGGTCATTCTATCCAAACCGACGCCTAATCGTCGATTTTATGTCGCACACCTATACCCGTACAAAACTTCTTCTGGATGAATTTGTCGAATCATTTGATGCCGCCGATGTTCTCATCGTCAACGACATCTACGCTTCCGCGCGTGAGCACCACGACGAGAGTATCGACGGCCCGCGGTTTGCGGCTGCGATCGCGCGACGTCACGGCGACACACGATACGAGCCAGATTTTTCACGGGCAGCTGATATGGTAGTATCGGTTCTTCGACCAGGAGATGTCTTTGTGACGATGGGCGCAGGGGACAACTTCAGGATCGCCTCGATGGTGCTGCAGCGACTGGAGGATACGCGTGCGTAGCATGACCGGATACGCGTCGGCGGCGGAACGGAACGGCGAACGCGACTTGCGCGTTGAGGTTCGGAGCCTCAACAACCGCTATTTGGATATCTCGGTTTCTATGCCCTCGTTTCTCCTCCCACTCGAGGCCGAGATCAAACGGGTGGTTGCCGGAGTTGCGCGTCGGGGCAAGGTAGAGGTGACCATACATTTGCGCGAGTTCGTCGATTCGATTGAGATGCGTGTTGACACTGCTGCGGTCGGCGCCGCCATCGAGGCGCTAAACGAGGTTGCCCGTTTGGCTGACATACAAACCGCTCCAACGGTCGGAGATGTTCTGAGGTTTGAAGGGATAATCCAACCGGAACGCCTCCGGGACCCCGAAAGTTATCGTGAAGCGTTGATCGCCGTCCTCGAGCGCGCGCTCGCGTCGTGGGACGAGGTGCGATCCGCCGAAGGCGAAGCGACCAAAGTAGACATATGTCGCCAGATCGACCGGATTCGCGACGCCGTCGATGTGTTCCTCGCGGCCGCCCCGGAGGTCGAGCGACAGATATTTGACGCTGTGCAATCACGATTTCGAGATGTGCTCGGGGATGAAGCCGACGAGCAGAGGATCTACGCCGAGGCAGCGACGCTCATCGTCAAGCACTCGACGAATGAAGAGCTCGTACGGCTACAGAGTCATCTTGAAGGTTTTGATCGGCTCCTCGAAACTAATCAAAGCGTCGGCAAGAGAATCGACTTTCTCTGCCAGGAAATAAATCGGGAGATAAACACAACGGCGGGAAAAACGATCCTTCCCGAAGTCCAGCACGCGGTAGTAGATGCCAAAGACGCGGTAGAGGCGATCCGCGAGCAAGTCCGTAACTTAGAATAACCGTCGATCGGGAGAAGGAGTCGTTCGCGAATGTCGGAGGTACGCGTCGCCATATCGGGAAAAAGTGGTTGCGGCAACACAACCGTGAGCAAGATGCTCGCCGAGCGGCTCGGCGTGCGTCACGTCAATTACACCTTTAGGAGCATCGCCGAGGAGCGTGGTTTGACCTTTGAGCAAGTACGAGCGCTTGCCGAGGCCGATGACTTCTGGGATCGTCACCTTGACGAACGCCAGGTTGAGCTGGCGATGGAAGAAAGCTGCGTACTCGGTTCACGCCTGGCGATATGGATGCTTGACCACGCCGATTTACGTGTTTACCTCGACGGCTCGCTCGACGTCCGCGCCGAACGCATTCACAGGCGAGAGGGCGGGGATTACGACGAGGTTCGAGCAGCGACGATCGAGCGAGACCGAGCGGATCACGCTCGCTACCTCCGCCTTTACAATATCGATATTGATTCGTTCGACTTTGTCGATTTGGTCGTTGATACCGAGCGATTTAGTCCCGAAAGTATCGTCGATCGGATCCACGACGAGCTTCTCTCGGCGGGCTTGGTGTCCGTTTGAACGTCCTGCAGAAACGCTTCTATTTTGGCGACCGCGCGATTTAGGTCGTTGGCAAATCGATAGCGAACCTCAGAGTTCGCCGGCGGCCGCGGGTATTCATCGATTCCTTCGACAAACTCCCGCAGCTTGGAATCGATCTCTTCCATGGAAGACCACGTTCCCCAACCGGACTGCTCGAGCATTCGCGCGTTGAGCATTTGCTCGTACTGACCAGTTTGCGGTACGACGAACACCGGCTTCCGCAACACCATCGCCTCGCTCATAAACTGGTGGCCGGCGCTTGAGATAACCCCCTTACAGCGGGCCAGGTACTCGACGATGTTTTTGTTGGGATCCGGAAATACTTGAACGTTGTGGATCGCCATACGTTTGAGGGCGCGAAGCATGATTTTGCGATAGCTCGGTTTTAAATAAACGACGAAAAAATCCTCGGACGCTGTACTCTGCGACTCCAAAGTCGGTCGAACGATCGGACCGAGATCACCGTTATAAAATGAGACGACGAGCTTTCGATGGTATTTGCCCATGAGCAGGATAGAAATGAGTCGAGCGGTCCACGATTCGAGTGAGAACTCGCGCTGACGCAGAACGACGGATGGGTGGTTGATTTGAAGAATCGGCATGCCAAGCCGATCCGCTGCGTAGGGACCATATGGATCATAGTCCGAGATCAGCGCTTTTACGTCGTGTTTTTTAAGTCTTCGTGCGATGTGCGAAATAGACGCGGGAAATCGAATCGCCTTGGGAATGTTGAAGAGTACCGTCTGGGCGTACTCGATCCGCTCTCGTTTTTTAACAAAAGAGAAATAAGGTATCGGTTCGAGATGGATATCGGCGCCAAGATTCTGCCTCATAAATGAGAACAGATGTTCGGGACAGAGAACAACCAAAGAGTATCGCGAACTCAGGACCTGGGCGAGCGCAGCCGTTCGTGCGGCGTGACCAAATCCTTCGCCTGTGCATGACAACGCGATCGTCATGGTTTCATAACCTCCACCAGGTTTTGTATATTAATAACAAAACTTTGTCAGGTTTCGGTTAAGGTAGAATAATGAACGTCGAAAGTGCGAGAGTTCGGCTTGCACCCCGACCACGCGGTTTTCATCTGATTACTCGCGAACTCTTAGATGGCTTCCCCTTGCTCGCGACCTTTGAGCGTGGATTACTCCACGTGTTTATCAGGCATACGAGCGCCGGACTCACGTTAAACGAAAACGCCGATCCGGACGTGAGGACAGACTTTGAGACGATCTTTGATGCCTTGGTACCCGATGGCCGACCTGAATACGTCCATACAATCGAGGGACCGGATGATATGAGCGCCCACGTCAAATCGAGCGTAGTAGGTTCCTCGTTGCTCATTCCGATTGCTCGCGGGCGACTTGATCTCGGCACATGGCAGGGCATCTACCTGTGTGAGTTTCGAGATAGCGGTGGATCTCGGGATATAACCGTCACCGCTATCGGCATACAGACGTAAAAGAAGTCCTCCGAGTGACCGACAATAGAAGCGGGTTAGCATGAAGGTTACTCAAAAAGTTCTGATCAGTTTGTTGATCTCGACAGTACTGTTCGTGGCGTTTGCCGTTGCCGCGTTTTCGGGCCTTTTTGATCTTATTGACACGCGCTTTTACGATCAGCGAGTGCGAGAGGCCGGTCAGGCAATCCTCGTGCAGGCGCAAGAGAGGACGATAGCCTATCAAGAGCAGATCGCGACCGAGATTCGTGAGTTTGCGGAGCTCCCGGCGATCCAAAACGCGTTCCTCATAAACCAAAGCCGAGAGGACATCGAGGCGCAAACGCTCGCCGTCGGGCAGCTATTGGATCGGCGACCGGAGATCGAGTTTCTCCGTGTTTTTGATAACGGGGCCGGCGAACTCTGGCTCAGCACCCGTGAGGAAGATACTCGCTCTATTAGCGAACTGAGAATCGAGTACCTACCTGTTGAAGAACTCGATCCCCCCTCGATTCTGACTGATAGTGCCGATCCGATTGATTCCGTTGCGTGGTCCACCGACCGCTCCGCGTTGCGGATATTCGTGCCCGTTTCCGACGCGTTCGACATTCCGCGTGGGTTCGTCGTTGCTTGGGTGAGTTTCACCGGTCTATACGCAGACCTTCTTCAAGAGGGTCTCATCGGACCGACGACCCGCGTCCGCCTGAGTCCTGAAGGTAATTTAGTCTATAACGCCCGACGCCACTTTCTCGCGGAAGACCTAGGCGCGATCGACGGTATTGTCGGGAACGACGAGGTCTTACCGCTGCTTCGAAACGAACTCGGTGAGAGTTATGCGCTCGAGTACGCCGTGTCAGGGGCACCGTCCGTCCCGCCGGGAGTTCTGCTCATAAACGAGGCCGATCTCCACATGGACCGTAACCTACAGCTTATCCTTCTCGGCTCAGTGTTTATCGTCGCATTCTTGCTCAGTTATCTCGTTCTCAATCTTCGCCAGGAACCGACCGTGGTTGTCACCGAACGGTTCCGACGATTTCAACAGGCGGTTCTACGCGATTACCTGCGCGAAGGTCGCGCGATCGGCCCGGACCTGTGGAAACGAGAACTCGACGGTCGGCGCGAGCAGATCGACGGCGAGCTCAAACGCGGGCTCGGAAAACTGAGTGACGAAAACCGAACGGCGATCGAACAGGCGATGGGAAGTCAGTGGGATGAGTTATATCGGCTCATCGGGTCGCAGGGAACAGCGAAAGCCGAACTCGAGCAAGTTAGCCTCGCTCAAATAGAGGCGATAATCGAACGTACGATTGCCCGGCACGGGGGCGTCTCGGAGCCCCCGGCGGGATATAGCGCTCGTCCGGCGCCGAAAACCACGATGCCACCGGCGTCCGACGAGATCGAAGCGCCGGAGGAGATCGAAGAGCTGAGCGAAGCGGCCGACGTCGGCCCGTTTGCCGGGATGCGCCCGGTAGAGGTTGAGGAAATCGACGAGGCCGATGAGCTCGACGAGCTCGAAGCCGAGGAAGTTGAGGAAGCCGAGGAGATAGAAGAACTCGAAAGCGAGCAAGTCGCCGACGCCGGTCCGTTTGCCGGGATGCGCCCGGTAGAGGTTGAGGAAATCGACGAGGCTGAGGAGGTCGACGAACTCGAAGCCGAGGAAGTTGAGGAAGCCGAGGAGATAGAAGAACTCGAAAGCGAGCAAGCCGCCGACGCCGGTCCGTTTGCAGGGATGCGCCCGGTAGAGGTTGAGGAAATCGACGAGACCGAAGAGCTCGACGAGCTTGAAGAACTTGAGACCGGAGAACCCGCGGAAGTCGTCGAGCTTGACGCCGGGGAGCTCGACGAGCTTGAAGAACTCGAGACCGAAGAGCCCGCGGAAGTCGCGGAGCTTGAAGCCGAAGAGATCGACGAACTCGAAGAACTCGAATCCGAAGAGCCCGCGGATGTCGCGGAGCTTGAAGCCGAAGAGATCGACGAGCTTGAAGAACTCGAAACCGAAGAGCCCGCGGATGTCGCGGAGCTTGAAGCCGAAGAGATCGACGAGCTTGATGAACTCGAAGCCGAAGAACCCGCGGATGTCGCGGAGCTCGAAGCCGAGGAGCTCGACGAGCTTGAAGAACTCGAAACCGAAGAGCCCGCGGATGTCGCGGAGCTTGAAGCCGAAGAGATCGACGAGCTTGAAGAACTCGAAGCCGAAGAACCCGCGGATGTCGCGGAGCTCGAAGCCGAGGAGCTCGACGAGCTTGAAGAACTCGAAACCGAAGAGCCCGCGGATGTCGCGGAGCTCGTGGAACTCGACGAATTTGAACAACCGGAGACAGGGCAGGGGACAACCGAGATCCCAAGCGCCCGCGCAGACGACACCTCAGACTTGGAGACCTGGGAGCTTGATGATCGTGGACCTCTCGGGGAACACCGCGGCGAGCTGTTTCTAATTACCGAAACGGCGCTTGAGCGAGCGGAGGACGATTCTCTCAGACTGACTGGAAGCGACGAAGTCGCCGTTGAATTGCCTGTCGCCGATGACATCGAAGCGCGGCGGGAAGATAGATCCGAGGAGATCGCATACGAGGCGGTAGAAGCGGAAGACGTTGAGGAGCTCGACGAGCTTGAAGAACTCGAGACCGAGAAAGTTGAGGAACTCGGCGAGCTCGACGCCGAAGACGTGGCGGAGCTCGAGGAACTCGACGAAATCGAAGCCGAGGAGATCGAAGAGGTCCCTGCTGCCGAAGACCTTGATGAGTTTGAAGCGCTTGAGGAGGTCGACGAGCTCGCAGCCGTAGCAGACATCGAGCCCGCGGATATAAGCGTTGACGCCGATTCGTCGATCCTGCCGCCACACGAAGTTGTCGCTTTGACGCCATTCGCCGCCGAACCCGAAGCCCGGGAGGCGATCGAAGAGGATATCGACGAGCTAGAGGAATACGAGGACGAGGATAAGCCGGTTGTGAGCGCGACCGAGATCGCCGGGCAAATGAGTTCGTTCTTAAACGCGGCGACGTCGTTTGGCGGTCGGGGCTACGTCACCGGGGATATCGCCAGCAACGCCGGAGCCGGTCCCGGCAAACTCGCGGTTTTTCAGTCCGATGAACTCGGACTCGGTCCGGTACGCATCCGCGGGGTCGAGAACGTGGCGTCGTATCACGTCAGCGAGATCGAGGACTTTATCTCCGTGATCGGACGGCGCGGCGATGTAATCGAACAACACCGTGGTTCGTATCGAATCATCGCCGACGCGTACTCAGACGAAACTCCGGTCATGGATCAACACCTCGCCAACCTCGCCGATCAGATTATGAACCGACGCGACGTCGGGAGCATTGACGATATTTTTGGCGATTCCTTCAGCGGTCTCGATTTTGGTGACGTACTGACCGACGAACCTCGCCGACGCCCGGCACGCGACGCAGAAGTTGGACTAAGAATAGGTTCAGACGGATTTATTTTTTCATCCGTGACCGAAAAGACCGACTCGGGCATGCGCCAAGTCTATCGTGGACTCGTCCGCTTGACTCGGCAATGGGACGCTCGCGTTGCGGTTATTCTCGAACTCGATGCCGACGGTAACGCCCGGGGAATCTACTCGCTCGGCGTTCCCGAGGAGTGTGACGATCAACTCGGACTCGCGGCGTCTACCTTACTCGTTCGTAATGTCATCGGGTTTCGTCGCGTCTGTCTTCTGAAGGAACCGCTCAATCGATTCCAAGGCTATGAAAGTTCGTGTAGCGCGCAGCGTTTGACCTCGCTCGTAAACTGGTTGTTTTTACCGCTACACGGCGAAGACCGAATTCGATACTTGGCGATCGGATTTCCCCGGCCGTTTGAGGACCTGATCGATTTGAGCACCAAGCTCTCGCTTCTCGCTCGTGCCGTTTGAACGATTTCCATTCCCCGGCTAACATACAGCCAGATGGAACGCTTAACGCTTTACACCGATGGTGGTTCACATGGGAATCCGGGCGAAGGTGCCTGGGCATTTTACCTTGTCGACGATGCCACTGACGCGCCAACCTACAAATCAGGATATGAGCATCACACGACCAACAACCGGATGGAACTCGAGGCAGTCATCGCCGGACTCCACGAAGTCGCCGAACTGGGTGGTCGGACCGTAGAGGTGCGTACCGATAGCGAGTACGTAAGAAAAGGGATCACCGAGTGGATTCATCGTTGGAAAAAAAACGGGTGGCGAACCGCGGCACGCAAACCGGTGAAAAACGAGGATCTCTGGCGCAAACTCGACGAGATCAGCGCTCGACTCGATACGCAATGGCTCTGGGTCAAGGGACACGCCGGCGACACCTACAACGAACTGTGTGACGCACTCGTCCAGGATACGATCGCGGCACGCTCCCAAAGCTAAGTCTACATCTCTCCAATCGCTTGCCTGCCATCTTTACCTCGGCGAAACGGGGATAAGCGATGGTGTACGGTTTTTCGCCCTACGGCGCGATGGGATCACTTGTCCGGGTTGAAGTGGATCTTCGACGCGGGCTTCCAACGACGGAAATCGTCGGCTTGGCCGGTCATGAGGTCCGCGAGGCTCGTGACCGCGTACGTGCGGCGATTCGGAACTGCGGATTTGATTACCCCGCCGAGCGAGTCCTCGTAAGTCTTTCACCAGCAGAGATTCCGAAACGAGGGGCCGGTTTTGATCTGCCGATAGCGCTCGCAATTCTCGTTGCATCCCATCAGGTTCCAAATCCACCAGCTAGCGCGGTCCTCGCGTTTGGCGAACTCTCCGTCACCGGCGTCGTTCATCCGGCGCGCGGTGCCCTCTCGGCCGCGATTGCCGCCGGCGAACGGTCTATCCCGCTCTGCATTCTCTCAGGCCGGCAAATGGCGACACTCGACGGATTACTTGCCGATCTTCCGACGGTCGTAGCCGTCGGGCGGCTTTCCGATCTCAGATCGCTTCCGCCGCCGCTCGATCCCCGCGCGTCGGAGACGGCGTCCCTCGAGGAGGATCGGACCTTTGACGACATGTCCGGTCAATCTTCGATAAAATGGGCGGCGGTAATAGCCGCGGCCGGTTTCCACAATCTTCTTCTATTGGGCCCTCCGGGAAGTGGAAAGACGATGGCGGCGGAGCGCGTCGCGTCCCTGCTCCCCGATCTCGACCGTCGCGAGCGCCTTGAGTCAGCCCGGATGTACTCGATACGCGGCGAACGTCGCAACCGTGGATCGCAACGACCGCCGTATCGAATGCCGCACCATGCGGCGAGTCTGGAAGGAATTCTCGGTGGCGGCCGAGCCGTACTGCCGGGCGAAGCTAGTCTCGCGCATCTCGGCGTTTTGCTTCTCGACGAAGCACCCGAGTTTCGACCGCAGGTTCTACAGGCGCTGCGCGAGCCGATCGAACGTGGCCGCATAACGATTCATCGGGCGGGTGGGCTCGAACGGTTTCCAGCCCGGTTCCGTTTGATACTTACCTCCAACCTTTGTCCCTGCGGAAAGCTCGGGCAACCTGAGCAAACCTGTATGTGTAGTATTCACGAGATCGAACGCTACTGGCGTCGCGTCGGCGCTGCGTTACTCGATCGAATCGAGATCAGGTTGCGAACGTGGTACCGTCGACCGGAGGAGCGTTCGCGCACGCAGGGCGAGATGAAAGACCTGGTCGACCGCGCCGTTTGTCGTCAACGCGAGCGCTGGAGTCCGGGTGTCTGGAACGGGACGCTCCCGCGCGGTACGATCCGTCGAGCGATAAATCTCTCCCACCCGGTCGAGTGCTTCTTTAGAGACTCTCTCGAGCATCGGGGGCTTTCCGACCGAGCGGCCGACGGCGTGCGCGCCGTTGCGAGGACAATTGCCGATCTGGACGGGCGAGACGAGGTTATAAAAAACGACATCGCCGAGGCGATCTCGTTACACGGAGCGATCGACGTTATCTGAGCGAACGTTACTTGGCACCGCCGTAAGCTTGTTCCTATACTTTCGCAATGGGCGTTCGCCGGGTAATCCCCGCTCTCATCATCATAATGGTTGTTTTCTTTCTCGGTGTGTGGGCGGGTCGGACGTTTATGACATCGGGCGAGAACGTCGTGGAACCCGTTGTTCCGGAACGATCGATACCTGACGCCGGTTCTGCGCAAGCGATAAGACCGATTCTCGACGACAGTCCGCTGAGCGAAGACGAACAGAACACGATCGCCGTCTACGAACAACGCAATGAGGCCGTCGTGAACGTTAATACCGAAACGGTTGCCTACAATTGGTTTCTCGAACCGATACCGCAAGAAGGAAGTACGGGCTCAGGATCGATTATCGACGACAGGGGATACGTCCTCACCAATTATCACGTCGTCGAAGACGCGTTTCGCGTATTCGTCACGCTTGCCGACGGGAGTCGCCGTGAAGGCGAAGTCGTTGGGCGAGATCCCGAAAATGACCTCGCCGTAATCCAGTTTGATCCACGCGGGCTCCAGCTATCGACCATTCCGCTCGGAGACTCGGGTTCTCTCCAGGTCGGACAGCGCGTCCTGGCGATCGGCAACCCGTTCGGATTAGAACGCACCCTCACGATAGGAATAATCAGCGGACTCGGCCGCCCGCTTCGGGCACGAGGAGACTTGGTGATTCGCGATATGATTCAGACCGATGCGTCGATCAACCCCGGAAACTCAGGCGGACCGTTGCTCGATTCGCGTGGTAACATGGTCGGAATAAATACGATGATCGTGTCACCTTCGGGAGGTTCTGTCGGCATCGGATTTGCCGTACCGGTTAATACCGCTCGACGGGTCGTCCCCGATTTGATCTCCTTTGGCGTCGTACGACGCGGATGGATAGATATTGTCCCACGCCAGTTGTTTCCGCGATTGGTCGAGTACGCCGACCTACCCGTAGATGAGGGCATATTGGTAAGCGAAGTCGTCGCCGGTGGCAACGGGGCCGCCGCAGGGCTTCGCGGTGGGGATGAAAACCGGGCGGTTCGCTATGGACGAACCGTCATCTACCTGGGAGGAGACATCGTCGTCGCTATCGACGGGACGCTCGTTGGGTCCATCGCAAACCTCTACGAGGCCCTGGAGGACAACCTCCCCGGTGAGACGGTCAGCGTCGAGTTTGTGCGCGGACGCCGCCGGCTTGAGACGCAAGTAGTCCTCAGCGAACGGCCCGAGCGATTTCAATGGGACTAATAGAGGAGAGGTACAGTGCCACAGTTTAAAGTCGAGGCGCCGTTTGGTCCTGCCGGCGATCAGGAAACGGCAATTGCCGCCCTGAGTTCGGGGGTCACCAACGGGACACGGTTTCAAACACTCCGCGGAGTAACCGGTTCGGGCAAGACCTACACGATGGCCAAGATCGTCGAGTCGGTCCAGTTACCGACTCTGGTGATCAGTCACAATAAAACGTTGGCGGCCCAGCTTTTTCGGGAGTTTTCCGAGTTTTTTCCCAACAACGCCGTCGAGTACTTTGTCTCGTACTACGATTACTATCAGCCGGAGGCGTACGTCGCCAAGCGAGATCTCTACATCGAAAAAGACGCGTCGATTAACGACGAGATCGACCGCCTACGCTTGGCGGCGACAACGAACCTTCTCGAACGACCCGACGTCATTGTGGTCGCGACGGTAAGCTGCATCTACGGCCTGGGAAGCCCCAAGGACTATCGCGAGATGCGCGTCCGCCTCGATCGTGGGACAACGCTTGACGTCGGATCGGTACGCCGAAAACTGATCGAACTCCAGTACGACCGTAACGATCAAATCCTGCAGCGCGGCAAGTTCCGACAAAAAGGAGATGTCCTCGAAATCTATCCGGCCTATTTGGAAGGGGCGTTCCGAATTGAGTTGGATTGGGACGTGGTTAAGTCCATAAAATCGATTAATCCGCTGACCGGAGAGGTTCTCGATAGTTTGGAAACGCTGTTTGTCTATCCGGCAAAACACTTTGTGATGCCCGAAGACCAAATCCGTTTGGCGCTGACCCGGATACGCGACGAGCTTGCAGAACGCTACGGTCGGCTTATCGCCGACAACAACCTCGTCGAGGCGCAACGACTCAAAACGCGTACCGAGTACGATCTCGAGATGATTGAGGAGATGGGGTATTGCCCCGGAATAGAGAACTACTCCCGCCATCTCAGTGGTCGTGCCGAAGGCGAGCGGCCCGCGACGTTGATCGACTACTTTCCCGAGAAATACCTGACGATTATCGATGAGTCACATGTAACGCTGCCGCAGCTTCGCGGTATGTACGCGGGTGATCGTAGCCGTAAAGAGTCGCTGGTCAAGTACGGTTTTCGCCTCCCTTCCGCCCTGGACAACCGCCCCCTCGTCTTGGAGGAGTTCGAGGATCTTGTTGACAGGTGTGTTTTTGTCAGCGCGACGCCCGGGCCGGAGGCCGAGAAGTACCGGACTCCGATAGTCGAACAGTTGATCCGGCCGACAGGTCTGCTCGATCCCGAGGTGATCGTGCGTCCGACCGAAGGTCAGATAGAGCATCTGTACGGTGAAATCCGCAAGCGCGTCGAGTTAAACGAGCGCGTCCTTGTGACGACGCTTACCAAAAAGATGTCGGAGGAGCTCACCGACTATCTCGCCAATCTCGGTATACGGGTGCGCTATCTCCATTCGGAGATAGAGACAATTGAACGGGTAGAACTCCTCACCGAACTGCGAACCGGTACGTTTGACGTCTTGATTGGTGTAAATCTCCTCCGGGAGGGTTTGGACCTTCCCGAAGTCAGCCTCGTTGCTATACTCGACGCCGACAAGATCGGCTTCCTCCGATCAGCAACCTCATTGATTCAGACGATCGGACGCGCCGCACGAAACGTCAACGGAGCGGTGATTATGTACGCCGATGGGATTTCGGCGGCGATGCGGGAGGCGATCACCGAAACCGAGCGTCGTCGGGGCGTGCAACGTAATTACAACGAGGAACATGGAATCACGCCGACATCGATACGCAAACGCGTTCACGATATCCTGGTCCGAGAGAAAGAAGAGAAGAAGGGCGACGAAGAGAAGCAGATCGAGATCATGAAAAAGAGCTACAACGTGCTTGTCCCGACACAACGCAAAAAACTCATAACGCTTCTCGAAAAAGAGATGCTCGAACACGCCAAGAACCTTGAGTTTGAGCAAGCAGCCGTGATCCGGGACGAAGTCCAGAAACTGCGAGAGATGTGATGGTGATTTCACCGGTTGTCGCTCGCCGGTCAACCGTAGGTCTCTTGTTGCTGGTGGTCGCAGTGCTGTTCACCGCTTGTCGCGACGAGGAAGTAGAACCGCAGATTACTCTCTCGGAGACTCCCGTCCTCATCGGAACGGGGAGCTACGCGTTGATCACCGTCGAATACGGTCGTCTATACGAGGCGTCGGACCCCACGAGCGCGATTATCGGACACGGACGACGCGGTGATGTTCTCTCGGTACTCGACACGACGCCTAATCAAGACTGGTACTTTCTCGAGGCTGCCAACCTTCGCGGCTGGATCGAGCGAGAGTTGATCCGCCTGTACCCGACCGAGCAACAGGCGCGGAACGCTCGTGGGGCTCGCGACCTGAGATGATAGCGGTAGACACGCTCCTCCCGTGGCTCCTACCGCCGCTCCTCGGTGCGGCAATTGGCTATGTGACCAACAGCGTGGCAATTCGCATGTTGTTTCGTCCACTTCATGAGCTCCGGCTCTTTGGTGTACGCGTGCCGTTTACGCCCGGCGTCATTCCGCGGCGGCGTCACGAACTGGCGGCGAGCATCGCCGATATGGTGGCGCGCGAGCTACTCACGCCGGAGGTGTTTTCGGTTCGGCTTTCCGCACCGCAAGTTTCATATACCTTGCGACACGCGGTGGCAAACTCGGTCTCAGGATTGGTCGAGCGTGGTATCGGCAATCTCGACGAGAAGGAAGCTATACATCGCGCCGTCGAACGCGTCGTCGCGATTCTGCGACAAACGCTGTGCTCCGATCCAAACCTCATCGACACCGTTCGCAATCGGATCATCTCGGAGCTCGGGGAGACACAACTCGCTGAGTTTGAATCGGTCTGGCGTGGCGAGCTCATTCACGAGATCATTCCGATGGTACTCAAGCGCCTTCGTAGTCCGCTTATAGATTACCTCGAACGTCCGGAGATTCGGCAGGAAATCGATCGGCGAATACTCAGTTTGCTTCACTATGCGTTTGATCGCTTAGGCACCGTTCAAAGACTCATGGTAACGGCGGCCCAGTTTGATCGCCAAATTGAGCAGAACATTCCGCAGCTCCGACAACGACTCGTGAGCGAGGTCGGGGCGCTTTTAACCGACGACCGGGTCTCTTCTTCGCTGTCCGAATCGTTTCTCCTTTCCCTGGAGAATCGCCGGCACCTCAAACTACGCGAGTTGTTAGGAGAGGATGGTTCGACGCTTCTTTCGATGGCAATGCGGAACGTCCTCACCGGCAAACAATGCGAAGATATCATCGCGCGCGTCTCGTCGTCGGTTCACCAAATCGTTGACGAGGGTTTGGCAAATACGTCCTTTGGCGCCTTCCTCCTTCGACGTCGGGGGGCGATCGCAGCCCTGTTGGTCAATGCCGGTCGCCGGACGATTCTTCGTCGATTACCGTCGATGGTAGATGCGCTCGACATTCGACGGGTCGTCGTCGATCGGATCGATTCGCTTGCAGTTGATCGCGTTGAGGCGCTCCTCCTTGGAATCATCCGGCGACATCTTCGTTGGATTAATCTGTTCGGGGCGCTTATCGGCGCGCTCATCGGCGGCGTCCAGATCGTGCTACGCCTCCTCGGTTACGCGTAGAATTCCACCAAATCTCGCCACGTCTGTTTACCGCAGCGCGGTCGTCTCCTACACTTGAGATGGAGGTACCCCATGAAAGCAACGATTGAAAACCGTCCCGTCTTCACGACTCTGACGATCGCGCTCGAATCAGATGAGCTGGTGCGTGCGGAGGGTGGTGCAATGGTTTCGATGAGCTCCAACGTCGAGCTCAAGTCCAAAAAACAGGGAAAAGGCCTGGGTGGAATGCTCAAAGCCGCTGTGAGTGGCGAGGGTCTGTTTGCCAGTGAGTTTCAAGCGATGGGTGGCCCCGGTGAGGTTGTCCTGGCGCCGCCGACGCCGGGAGACATTCTGGAGTTCGAAGTTCGTGGAAGGACTATCTACGCTCAAAACGGGGCATATCTGGCGGGATCGGCCGATCTCGAACTCGGCACGCAGGGATCGCTCAAAGCGATGATCTCGGGCGAGGGCTTGTTTTTGCAAACGATAAACGGTAATGGATCGCTCTACCTGTCCTGTTTCGGATCGGTGTATGCGCGGGATCTTGGTCCCGGTGAGACCTACGTCGTCGATACCGGACACATGTTGGCGTTTGAGGAAGGCCTCTCCTACCGGGTAAAAAAAGCGGCTAAGGGATTGTTCAGTACGTTGGCATCGGGCGAGGGTCTCGTCGCCGAGTTCTCCGGCCCGGGGCGGCTTTGGATACAGTCCCGCAATCTGAGCGGGTTCGCGGCATTGATATCCAAATTACTTCCCGACAAAAGCTGAGCGTATCGTTAGGCCGAGTTCCGGGCGGACTCGGCCTGCGGGATCTCGACGGTAAAGACGCTACCAACTCCGATCGTGCTGTCCAGGGCGACGGAACCTCCGTGGGCCTGCGCGATGTGTTTGACGATCGCCAATCCGAGCCCGGTCCCGCCTTCGCTGCGACTCCGGGCGCGATCCACACGAAAAAACCGTTCGAAAATGCGTGCGTGGGCCATTTCGGGTATTCCCGGACCGTTGTCTTTAACTTCGAGTCGAAATGAGTCCGCTGTACGCGAAAAACGGATCGCCACGCGCGCGCCCGCCGGACAGTATTTCACGGCGTTATCCAGAAGATTGGTGATCGCCTGCTCCAGAAGTGTAGGATTCGCGACGATACGCGGGTTACCAAAATATTCGTCGACGAGCGTTATGCCCTTTTCGCGTGCTTTTTGCTCGAGCGTCTCTTTAACCCCGGCGATTATCTCCTCAATTCGGCACGACTCTGCCGAAATTCCGTCCCGTTGTTGTTCAAGCCGGGACAACTGCAATAGGTCCTCGATGATCGCGTTGAGACGATGTGCTTGAGACGCGATTATTGCCAGAAATCGATCAGCTTCCTGTGGATCGCTGACCGCGCCATCGGTCAATGTCTCGACAAATCCGAGAATCGACGTGATCGGTGTCTTGAGTTCGTGTGATACGTTGGCGACAAAGTCTTTGCGGATGTTTTCGAGCTCCTGCATTCGCGTCACATCGTTAAAAACAAGGAGAACGGCTCCGGTCTCACCGCGATCGATGACGCCGCTGTGGATCTGCATGTACCGGGGCGGATTACTGTAGATCGTAATGGTTCGTTCCTGGTTGAGACCCGTCGCGTAGGTTTGCACGACGACGTCGTATATCTCGCTGTTCCGGATCAGCTCGAGGAGCGTTCGCGGTTCCCTCTCTTCCTGAGGGGGTGCCGAGACGTCGAACAAGCGCATCGCCGCCGCGTTCATCGTCTTGACCTGGAAGCGATCGTCCAGGAGAACGACGCCCTCGATCATATTGGCGAGAATACTCTCCAGCTGCGTCCGTTGGCCGCGAATTGCCTCGATTCGTGTCGTTAGCTGCTCGGCCATCCCGTTCATCGTCACGGCAAGGCGCCGGAGCTCGAGCGGTTCGATCACCTCGATGCGATAGGATAAATCGCCTTCGGCGAAATAGGACGCCGCGTTTTGCAGGCGAATGATCGGGTCCTGGATGTTTCTGACAACCCGGTAACTCAACGTAATGATTATCAAGGTCAATCCGGCGACGAGGACAAGGAGTGATGCCGCGAGGTCCCGGAGCCCGCGGACCAGATCGGGAGCGGTTGAGAAAGCATAGCCCAGGGAGGCCTCGGGAATCTGAGGGATCGAAATCGGACGAATTGAACCAAAGTGATCTCCGCCTGTCGCCTCGGGACCGACGGTCGTCTCGGTCGACGGTAGCGGCGTCAGAGTGTTAAGGACTCTTTGCGCTCCGGGTTCGGATCCGACGATGATCCGCCCTTCCTGGTCGGCCAGTCCAAGGATTAGCCCACTTCTCCGGGAGATTTGGTTAATCAGCAACGGTACCGTCTCGGCGGCGATCAGATCCGACTCAAGTACGGAAAAAAAGACGTCCGTTTCGCTCTCTATTTTTGAAAGTTCGAGGTCGATTCGATAGCTGCGGGCAAACACAAAAATCCCCGCGGCGACCAGGGTCACAATGATCGTTAAGCGGAAGACAAACTGCGGAAAAACGTATCGGACCAGAGTTCGCGACATCGATCTGCTGAGTGTAGTCCGAATCCCGCGGCGATGTTGAGTACCACAACGTGACGCTCACGGTTCTTCGTGAGGTCGCTATGCAGTTGCTATCGTTCTCCCGCCAATCCGGCTCGCTCGAGTTCCGTTGCAAACCAGCCGTGCAGCGCGACGACACGATTGTAAAAACTGTCACGGGCGCGATCCTGGAGTCCAAACATAGCGGGAACCCGAACGGCGAGATTCCCGTAGAACTCGACCGTCCCGCGGTTTGGCTGGAGCTGTACATATAAAAACGTTCGTAGGTTTCCGGGAAACACGAGCGGTACGACCCGATACACCATCGTGGTCTCGTTTTCGATCATCACGAGAAATCCGTCGTCGAGGGTTGTGTACTCGAGGCGCTGAACGTTCCGGCCAAACGATAGGTCGCGTTGAAACGCCCAAATTGTGTCAGTCTCGGGTATCTCCTCGACGACCGGATCCGGAATCCGGATCTCCTGATCCGGGGACGCGATCGCGTAGCTCTCCTCGTAGAACGTCCGCATGCGACCGCGGCTGGCGGAGTAGTACTCGATGCCCTCCATAGTCCCCGGCGATCGAAGGATGTTGTACAACGCCAGCCGTCCCTCGGTGGAAAACAGTTGTCGATCAACAGGAATCTCTACGTAAATCTCGATACCGACGCGGGGCTCGATTTCGCGGAGGGCTTCCCCGATCAAACGTTCGGCTTCTTCGCTCGGAGCGAGAGTAGTTTCCACCTCGTCCTCGTAGAAGTTGTTACTCCCGCCGCGAAGCGGATCGATAAACGCCGAGTCCTGGGCCGAGACGCTTTGAGACACAAACGCGATAAGTACCGCTAACCCGCCGATTGAAAGCAGTGTTCTGTGCATGATACGGTACCGTATCGCGCAAAACCGAGGCATTCAAGATGGATTGTATCGTTTTTACCGGTGGAGGTACGGGGGGACACGTCTTTCCCGGTATTGCGGTTTACCAATACCTCGCGGTGCCGGTCCAACAACGAGTTTTATGGATTTGCTCGCATCGGGGTGTCGAGACGGGAGCGCTGCGCAACGCGGGAATTGACTACCGAACGATCGCGACCGGGAAGTTACGCCGTTACGTCGATATTCGAAACCTGTTTGATCTCGGACGGGTTGTTTTGGGTTTTTTTCAGGCGCGAGCGATCTTGCTAAAGACACGGCCGCGAGTCGTGTTTTCAAAGGGAGGTTTTGTGGCCGTCCCCGTCGCGCTCGCGGCGCGGAGCCTCGGAATTCCGCTTTGTATCCACGAGTCCGATACCAGTCCAGGGTTGGCGACCCGTATCACGGCGTTCTTCGCCACCACGATCTTTGCGGGATATGAGGATTTGCGCCACTCACTTCCACGGCGCATCGCGTCTCGCGTCGTCGTTACGGGAAACCCCGTTCGGCGTGCCTTTTTTGAGGCCGATCCTACCGTCGCCTTGCACGGACTCGATATCGCCGTCGAGGACGTGCCGGTCCTTCTGGTAACGGGAGGATCGCTTGGCGCGCGCCAGCTCAACGAGCTTGTCGCCGAAATAATCGGGGACTTGAGCCGCCGATGTATCGTAATCCATCAGACGGGGACTCAAGGTATCTCTCGAAGCACGGAGATCGGCGAGCCGGCGTTACCGGGTCGGTACTACGCCGCGCCGACGTTTAGCGATCGGTTTCCCGCGCTCCTGCGCCGGGCAACTGTCGTCGTGGCGCGAGCCGGTGCCGGGACGATCGAGGAACTCGCCGCCACGGGAACTCCGTCGATCCTCGTGCCCCTCTCGACGCGTGCATCACGCGGCGATCAGATCGAAAACGCCGAAAAATATGCCGCCGCCGGTGCGGCCCGGGTACTATCAGCCGACACCGTCACAGCTACAGAACTGCTCGGCACAATCGAGGATCTTCTCGGCAATCGTGATGAACTGGAGCGGATGGCTCGCGCCGCCCGCTCGTACTCTCGCGGAAACGCCGCGCGTACCGTCGCGACTCGGCTGAGCGAGTTTTGCGGCGACAGGGACCGATAATTCTGATAAATTACCGTCGCAATGGTTCAGCTGAACGGCCTCGATATCGTTTTTTTGCTCATCATCGTTTTCGCCGCGATTCGCGGTGGCTTCCGAGGTTTTGTCAAAGAGCTCCTGTCGACCGCTGCGCTTTTTGGAGGTATTGCGGTCGCCGTTCTTTTCTCGGGTCTCATCGCCGTTTACGTTCAGCCCTACGTTGGTAGCGGCCCGCTTTCGCAAGTCGTCGCTTTCCTGGGTCTCTTTTTGGCGGTCTACTTTGTTCTCAAGCTCTTCGAGAGCGCGTTAAATCAGTTGATCGAGCGGATACATCTGGAAAACCTCGACCGAGCGCTCGGTTTTTTTCTCGGCGTCGCCGAGGGCATATTCCTGACCTTTGTACTCATTCTGGCGCTACAGCTGCAGCCGCTGTTTGACCTGGAAGAGCTTCTGGCGCAGAGCGTCATCGCCGGACTACTCGTACCGCTCCTTCCGTTTGTGGAACGGGTGATCGGGGGGTAACATGTTCGAGAACATCGTCGGCTTGGACGATACCTGTCTGACGATCGCGGACGCGATCACCTCCGACAAATTTCCGCCAGCGGTATTGCTTAGTGGACCCCAGTTCGGAGCAAAAACGACGATCGCGCTCGAAATCGCTCGATCGCTTACCTGCAGCGACGAGCGAACATGGGATTGCGACTGTCCATCGTGTCGGCGCCAGCGAACGCTACAACACGAGTCGACCGTGCTCATCGGTCGACGCCCGTTCCAACTCGATATCTCCGCGTCGCTTGACGCCCTCCGTCGTCAGCCTCGAAGGGGTACTCGATTTCTCGTCATTCGCGCGGTCCGCCGGCTTACCCGCCGTTTCGATCCGTTTTTGTGGGACGAGCGGCGGATAAAGGACGTAGCCGCGCCGGTGACCGCGTTGGAGGAGTCTCTCGAAGAGTTGGAGCAACTCGATTCACCGCCAGACGACTTGCTTTCGGCTATCGAGAAGAACGTCACCCGCCTTAACGCCGCGCTTCCCCATGAGATGATCCCGGTATCCCTGGTGCGGGCGTTATCAAGCTGGGCACATACAACGGGAAGTATCGGTCGTCGCATCGTCGTTATCGAGGAGGCCCAGTCGATGGGGGAGGCGGCGCGGAACGCGATGTTAAAAACACTGGAGGAACCACCGGACGGCCTGTACTTTGTCCTCACATCTTCGCGGCGGTCGGCGATCATTCCCACAATTCTCTCGCGGGTTCGCAGCTACGAGGTTCCGCAGAGGTCGATCGATCGCCAAAACGAGGTTCTGCGTCGCGTATTTCGATTTGACACGCCGAGGTCGTTGCGCGAGCACTTCCACTCCTTTCGAGGCGAGCTCGACGAGCGTTACGAGACGCTCGCTCGCCTGTTTCTCCAAGAGGAAACGCCCACGGAGATCATTCGCCGCGAGCTAAAGGATACGGTCGCCAAAGGTGACGTCCGTCAAAACTCGCAGTACCTTTTGGAGATGATTGGCGAGATGGCGCGTGGACGCCTCGCGAGCGCGCCTTCAGAGCAGATTGAACGGTTTGATTTGCTACGGGCTCAGCTTGACGAGGCCTGGGATCGTATTGAACGGCGCAATCTTAATCCCCTGACAACCCTTCAAGCGCTTGCGCCGGTGCTTCGGAGCGGGAGACCGGCGTAGCATGCGCGGTTTTGTAAAACGAGCGCTCGAAAAACTATCAAAACTAGACGAACGCCAGATCGAGCAGTTGATGCAGACGATGGCTCTCGAGAACGAACGGCTTGCGGTCGTTTTGGATTCGATGAACGACGGTGTACTTGTTGCCGACGAGAAGCACCGCCTCGTCCTCGTTAATAAAGCCGCCGAGCGTCTTCTCCCATTTTCGCCCGGCAAAATCATCGGCGATCGATTTGTGTGGGAGGTGATCGCCGACCAGGACATCGCCGATTTTGCGCGACGGATACTCGAGCGCGACGACTCGGTCTCCGATCGCGAGTTTGCCCTCGATCACGGCGGGGTAACCCGAATCCTGAGTTGTAGCATTATGCCACTTGTACAGGCCGGACATGTTCGCGGCAATATTCTGCAGGTGCTCGATATATCCGAGAAGCGGGGGCGCGAGGCGCGACTACGTCGAGCCGAAAGTCTCGCGAGTCTGACGACGCTAGCCGCCGGTGTCGCCCACGAGATTAAGAATCCCCTCGGATCGATCGGAATTCACTCCCAGCTCATATCCAAGTTAGTGGCCCAACTTGACGCCGAACCACGGACGTCAATCGAGGCGTACCTGGACGTTATCAACGAAGAGATTGAGCGGCTCAACAAGATCGTCGTCGATTTTCTTTTTGCCGTTCGACCGATGGACATTCGACTCGAGGCCGGAGACGTCAATATCATTCTCCGGGAACTTCTCAACTTTGTCCGATTTGAACTCGAACAAGCGGGGATCGAGCTTATCGTCGACCTCGACGAGACCTTGCCGCTCCTCCGCATCGACTCCAAGTTTTTTAAACAAGCCGTGATGAACCTGGTTAAGAACGCCATCGCGGCGATGCCGGAGGGAGGTATGCTCCGCGTTGTGACCCAGATCAGGGGCGACCAGGTTGTGTTTCGAATGAGCGATAACGGAGTCGGGATGAATCAGCAGGTCATCGACAAGATATTTGAGCCGTATTTCACGACGCGTGATTTCGGCAGCGGTATCGGACTCACGCTCGTGTACAAAGTCGTCAAGGAGCACATGGGCGATATTTCGGTTATCTCCAAAGAGGGACATGGAACGACCTTTACGATAACGCTGCCCGTTCCTCAGACGGAGTTACATCTCATCAGATGGGAAGGACAGAGCGACAATGACGTTTAACGTCTTGATCGTCGATGACGAGAAAAACATCCGATCCGGCCTCGGGCGAGCTCTTGAACTCGACGGCTACCGCTGTCTGCTCGCGGCCGACGGACGCGAGGCGTTGGATGTGATCGCCGCGGAGGAGATTGACCTCGTGATCGCCGATCTCAAGATGCCGCGCCTATCGGGTGAGGAACTCCTGCGTCACGTCGTCGAGCACTATCCGACCGTTCCCGTTGTTATCCTCACCGGTCACGGCACGATCGAGACCGCCGTTCAGGCGATGCGCGACGGCGCGTACGATTTTCTAACGAAACCGGTCAATCTCGAACGCCTGTCGCTTCTCGCCCGTCGTGCGCTATCGACCCGGGAGTTGGTACTACAACATCGCCGACTCCAGGATGAGCTCGAGCAACAACGAAAAACCTCGACGATAATCGGCAAGTCGAGCGAGATGGGTCGCGTCATGGAGATGGTTCGGCAGGTCGCTCCGACAAAGGCGTCTGTCCTGATTACCGGCGAAAGCGGCGTAGGTAAAGAGCTGATTGCGGACGCGATTCATCGCCTGTCGGGGCGGGCCGAAAAGCCGCTTGTCAAAGTACACTGCGCCGCGCTTTCGGAAGCGCTTCTTGAAAGCGAACTCTTTGGGCACGAAAAAGGCGCGTTTACCGGAGCAATTGGGCGAAAACGAGGACGGTTCGAGCTTGCGCACACCGGCTCAATCTTTCTCGACGAAATCGGCGAGATCAACCAGTCCGTCCAGATAAAGATTCTCCGTGTCCTCCAGGAGAAGCAATTCGAGCGCGTCGGCGGCGAGGAAACGATCGATGTCGACGTTCGCGTCGTCTCGGCGACCAACCGTGATTTGCGCGCCGAAATAGAAGATGGCTCGTTTCGGGAGGACCTTTTTTATCGGCTCAACGTCGTAAACATACACGTACCGCCGCTTCGCGAACGACGTGAAGACATACCCTTGTTGACCGCGGCGTTTATTAAAGAGTTTGCGCGTGAAAACGGCAAACAGGTCGAAGGAATTGACGCTCGGGCTCGCGCGGCGTTACACCGTCATTCCTGGCCGGGAAACATCCGCGAACTACGCAACAGCATTGAGAGCGCCGTCGTTATGGCCAAAGGGTCGATCATCACCGCGGAAGATCTCCCGCCGTCGATCGTCCCCGAGGGAGAAGACACGGATTACATCAAGATCGAACTTGGCGCGAGTCTCGATACCGCCGAGCGCGAGATAATTCGAACGACGCTGACGGCAAACAAGGGCAACAAAACAAAGACAGCGACCGTTCTCGGCATTGGGCGAAAAACGCTCCATCGCAAGATCGCCGAGTACGGCCTAGACTGACGGACGGTCTCGATTTGCTCCCCGGCCGATCGCCATAATCGCGAGAAGCGCAATCGTCCACGTCGCGATTGCGATGAGCGCGCTTACATGGGCCGGTAAGGTAAACCAGCTCGCCGCCACGATCCCAAAAACAATTGTTGACGCGTAAATCACCGCCAAAAGACGACGTCCATGTAATCCCCGATCGATGAGCCGATGGTGTATATGCTCACGATCGGCGGCGTGGACCGGCAATCCGCGGGCGACGCGGCGAAAAATCGCGAGGAGCGTGTCGACGATAGGCAAATACAGAAGGGTAACGAGCGGAAATATCGGCACGGGAGGGCGTTCGCCAAACGTTTCGACGCCGGTGAATCCTAAGAGCGGCAACGCGGCTACGAGATAGCCGATCGTGAGCGAGCCGCCGTCACCCATAAATATCCGCGCTGGCGGAAAATTGTAGATAAGGAATCCCGCCAAACTGCCGACCAGCGCGAAAGCGAGAATCGAGGTCAACAACGCCCCCTGACCGAGTGCGATGACGCCGATAAACGCGGCGATAATCATACTTACCCCGCCGGCAAAACCGTCGGCGCCGTCAATGAGGTTAACCGCGTTGGCGATTGAAACGACCCAGAATGCGGTCACGGGAATCGCCAGCCACGGCGAAACCTGGACCACCCCGATCCACGGTAGCTCAATCGCGCTAAACGTCGCCCCCGAGAGCGCGACAAGTCCGCCGGCGACAAGCTGAATAAGAAACTTTAACGGAGCCCGAAGATTGACAAAATCATCGTAGAGCCCGAGCGAGTGAATAACCGCCAGACCGAGCCCAAGAAAAACGAGTGGTCGGAAGCTCGCCATCGTACCGACGATAGGGGAACGAAAAAGAACAAGACCAACGGTCGCACCGACGACAAAGGACCAAAAGATCCCGATTCCGCCGAGGCGCGGCGTGTTCTTTGTGTGTATTTTACGCGGGTTGTGCTCGTCGTACCAATCAAAGCGGTGGGCGACACCGAGGACTATTGGTATAAAGAACGCGTTCGCGACAAGGGCCGCTAAGGCGATAGCTGCTATGCGGGTAGAAATGACCGTCCTCCGTACTCACGAATGATAACGCGACAGACGTTGATATGCCATACTCAAGCGCTGCGTGATCTCGATCGCCGTTTGCTGTTTATCCGGATCGTCGGTATGTCGGTCGGGATGATAGCGGAGTAAAAGTTGCCGATACGCGCGACGAATCTCGTTAATTTCGGTTCCGACCGGTATCTCCAGGTCGTTGTAAGCTTGACGAATCTCGCTCGGGTACGCCGATCGACGAGAGTTTCTAGTTGAGGTTTCCGAAACCTCCGAATTGAGAAACCGCTCAAGATCCTCCCAGGCCGACTCAAAATCCTGGTCGCCGTGGCGATAGGCCTGTGTCCACGATCGAACCAGGAGCTCGAGACGATACCAGACGTCCATGTTAGGAACGGATACTATCCGATCGGCGCATAAAGCAAAACCGGGTGTCGGCGATTCTGTCGCGGAGCTTCACGCCGGCGCCGCGGTACTCTAAAATTGAGCGCCGTGAGCGTTTCCGTTGATACGTACATCCAAGCTCAAGTCGTCGACCAAATGCGCGCCGAGATCTCGGCGTCGTTCGGACAGGAAGTCCTGTTTATCGGGCGCTTGGACGACGACGGAACGGTTGGCGAGATCGAGGTTTTTGCCCGCGGAAGCACCGGCATGGTGACCGCCCCCACCGCGGAACACCACGTCGAACCTTTGATCGCCCAGGCCGAACGCGGTGAAATCGTTATTCACAACCATCCGAGCGGTCGCCTGGTCGCGAGCGATGCCGACGTCTCCGTAGCCTCCTATCTCGCGGAGCGCGGAATCGGATCTGCCATTGTGGATAACGAGGTCACCAGCATATACGTACTCGTCGAGCCGGCGCGCGTCGACACTCTTGTACCGGTGGACGTCGACGAGGTTGTTGGCCTTCTATCCGATGATGGGCCGATCGCAAACTACGTCGACGGTTTTTCGCGGCGCCAAAGCCAGGTGGAGATGTCCGCTCGTGTCGCCCGGGCGTTTAATGAAGAACGTGTGCTCCTTGCCGAGGCGGGAACGGGGGTCGGGAAGTCATTTGCCTATCTGCTACCGGCGATCCAATGGGTGACACAC
Source organism: Alkalispirochaeta sp. (assembly GCA_965601745.1). GTDB lineage: Bacteria > Spirochaetota > Spirochaetia > DSM-27196 > Alkalispirochaetaceae. The sequence continues at coordinate 1,900,147 of OZ271836.1, read as the reverse complement.
AATGCGGGGCGGATCGTCATCGCGACGGCAACGATAAACCTCCAGCAACAGCTCGTTGAGCGAGACATTCCGGTCCTGGCGCGAGCGCTCGGAGCTACGGTAGATGTCGCTCTCGTGAAGGGGCGCGGAAATTACATTTGTCCCCGAAGGCTCAAAGAGCAAATCTCGGAAGCAGATCTTTTTTCCGATGGAGACGAGTATCGCGCGATCGCGGATTGGGCCGAGGATTCCGAGACCGGAAGCAGAAGTGAACTCCCCATGTTCTTAACGGATGAGGCTTGGTCGCGGATAAACAGCGATGCCGATAGTTGCTCCGTCACACGATGCCCTAATCGAGACAGATGTTTTGTGTTTAAGGCGCGAATGCGGGCGACGCGGGCTCGGATTCTCGTCGCTAACCACCACGTCTTGTTCAGCGACCTACACCTACGTCGCGCCGGGATTGGATGGGAGACCTCGGCGGTCCTTCCTCCGTTTAAACGTATAATCTTTGACGAAGCCCACAACATCGAACGCGCGGCCACGTCTTTTTTCTCCGAGAGCTTTAGTCGATTTGCCCTGCGACGGCAGACGAGCAGGATTTTGCGCCGCCGTGGCCGTCATCGCTTTGGAGTTCTCGATAAAATCGCCGCTCTCGAGGTCGACGCCCGCGCGGTCGCCGCCACGGAGACGGCCCTCGAGTCATTGGAGAAGGAGATCGATCGCCTCAACTCGACCCTTACGGCGTTTCTCGTGCCGGCATTCACGTGGCGACTAACTCCGGAAACGGGAGAACTCCTGGCGACCGCCGCGGGAACCGAGCTGCGCGAGGCTCGTCGCCAACTCATCGAGTGCCTAGACGTTTTTGTGAGACTGTATCGATCGATTCCTGAGGACCTGCGCGAGGATCCCGATGCCGGTACCCTCCTTGGAACGATACGTCGTATGGAAGCCTACGCCTCGGTCCTTGATCGTTTTATCGATAGCTCCGACGTCGACGAATCCGTTCTTTGGATTGAACGCCGGAGCCCGTCACGGGGCGATTCATGGGCAACGCTGATCGCCACCCCGTTGGACATTCGCACGGTGATGGAAGAAACGGTCTTTGGTCGTATGGACACCGTCGTTATGACGAGCGCGACGCTGACCGTCGATGAGAAGTTTGATTTTTGGGGCGGCCGGATAGGAATACCGACCGACGATCGCGTCGACGCGGGAAGCCATCCTTCGCCGTTCGATTACCAGAATCGAGTTCTGCTCGCCGTACCGTCAGACGCGCCGGCGCCGACCTCTGGGGAGTACAATACCTACCTCGGCGAGTTTCTCCCGCGTCTTGTCGGGCGAGTCGGCGGCGGTGCTCTCCTCCTGTTTACCTCGTATCGCCAGCTCGAGGAGATCTATACCGACATTGCGCCGCTCCTCGAAGGACGCGGGATTACCTGTCACCGGCAGGGCGCCGAGGACCGAACGCGTCTGTTGGAGCAGTTTCGAAGTGACGAGTCCAGCGTACTCTTTGCGACAGATAGTTTTTGGGAAGGGATCGACGCCCCGGGGGCGACGCTCCGCCTTGTGGTCGTCTGCCGCCTACCGTTTCGAGTACCGACCGATCCCGTTCAGGAGGCGCGAGCGGAGGCGATTGTTCGCGAAGGTGGCAATTCGTTCTATCAATTCAGTCTCCCCCAGGCGGTTATCAAGCTCAAACAAGGATTTGGCCGCCTGATGCGTCGAACCGATGACTACGGGGCGGTTGTGGTTACCGATTCACGCTTGCTCACCAAACCATATGGAAGGATTTTTCTCGACAGCCTGCCGCTGACCGCGCGTCTCGCCGAGCCGGGAGAAGAGCTTGTCGAGCGGGTAGGGGAGTTCTTTGGAGGATTTGCCGAGCAAAAAAAAACCGCGTCGTCGGAATGACAACGCGGCCGTGGTTCATTTTGACACGATGCTACTTGGTGACGACGGCCAGAATATCCGACATCGACAAAATCAAGTGATCTACGTCTTCGATGGTCACGGTTGTGCCGGCGTATTTGTCGAAGAGAATGGTGTCGCCAACTTTGACCTTGATCTCCTCGTCGTCATCACCCACTGCAACCACGGGACCCATTTGGGTCTTTTCCTGTGCGGTTTCCGGGATGTAAAGACCGCCCTTGGTCTTCTCCTCTTCCTTTTCAAGTTTGACCAATACACGGTCGCCCAGCGGTTTGATAGTCATTCCGTCCTCCTATTATGACGTACTGAAGTTTGTAAATCTGTGGAGAATTTTCCGAACGAAATATAACGCCCAGCTGAAAGCCGGTCAAGAAGAAAAAAAAGGGCCATAATCGCCCGTTTTTGACGGATTAATTCTGTGGCGGGTCATAGTGACACAAACGAGTCGAAAGTCTACAAGTTGCTATATCTAAGATATCCTATAAAGCTATACTCAGAAAAGAATTAGAGCAGCCAGTTGTTTTCCGGCGAGCTGGCACGTCAATTGCATTACCCTTATCGGAGGAATACATGGCAGCTACAGCAACCAGAACACAAACAACCGCACGATCTCGAGACGATGAAAACGTCCTCTCAATATATCTCAAGGAAATAAACAAGATAGCGCTCCTCACGCGGCAGGAAGAAGACTATCACGCGCGCCGAGCCGCAGACGGCGATCAAGCCTCCAAAGACATCCTCGTAAGCGCAAACCTCAGATTTGTCGTAAACGTCGCCAAGAAATACCAGAACCAGGGTCTCCCGCTTTCAGATCTGATCAGCGAAGGGAACATCGGTTTGATCAACGCGATCGAGCGTTTTGACGTAGACAAGGGCTTCCACTTTATCTCGTACGCCGTCTGGTGGATTCGACAAGCAATTCTCAAGGCGATTTGCGAGAAGTCTCGTATGATCCGTCTCCCCCTCAACCGCGCTAACGAGTTGGTGCAGATCGAGAAGGTTCGCAAGGAAATCCAAGGATCGCGGGGCGAAGAAGCGGAACTCCAGGAAATTGCCCGTACCCTTGATATGAAGCCCGAGCACGTTGCCGACCTGGTCAACATCTCCCGCGAGCTCGTTTCACTCGAGACACCGGTCTACGACGAACGGGACTCGTCGGTACTCGGCGATTTTATCGAAGACAAAAACTACGTTCAGCCCGAAGCGCTGACAATCGAACGGTCACTCAAAGAGGATATCAATCAGGTCTTGACGACGCTTACCGAGAAAGAAGCCGAAATCATTCAGTTCCGCTTTGGGCTCAACGGACGAAGCCCGCTGTCCCTCAAAGAGATCGGCGATCGCTACAGCCTTACCAAAGAGCGCATCAGACAGATCGAAAAAAAGGCGCTCCGACGCCTCCAGCATCCCAAGCGCGCTCAGTATCTTGAGTCGTACGTAAACTAAACGTACCGTCCCCCCTTAAAGCGCCCCGTCGTCAACGAGTTGACAACGGGGCGTTTTTCTTTTAGCGTGAGCGCAACCTATCTATTCATTTTAATCCGGGGGTCTGTATAACAATGGCTGACAAGCGCGTATATTTTTTTGGAGAAGGCAAAGCCGAGGGATCGGCGAAGATGAAGGAACTGCTCGGTGGTAAGGGTGCCAACCTTGCCGAGATGTCGAGCATCGGTGTCCCCGTTCCACCGGGATTTACGATTACCACCGAGGTCTGTCGCGAATACTACGAAAACGATCGTAACTATCCCAAAGGCCTAAACGAGGAAGTGCTCGAGCACCTCGGGCGTCTCGAGAAGCTGATGGGGAAGAAGCTCGGCGATGCCAAGGATCCCCTGCTCGTGTCGGTACGATCCGGTGCCGCAGTATCGATGCCGGGGATGATGGATACCGTTCTTAACCTCGGCCTTAACGACGCGGCCGTTGTCGGTCTGGCCAACGTCTCAGGCAACGAGCGATTCGCCTGGGATGCGTATCGCCGTTTTATTCAGATGTTCAGCGACGTCGTAAAGGGTACGAGCATCGAGCCGTTCGAAAGCCGCCTTGAGGCGATGAAGCACGCGAAGGGTGTTGAAGAGGATACCGATCTCGACGCTGAGGATCTCAAGAAGCTGACCGCCGAGTACAAGGAGATTTATAAAAAAGCGACCGGCGAGGAGTTTCCGCAGGATCCGGTCGCCCAAATGTGGGACTCGATCGGTGCCGTTTTTGGCAGTTGGAACAACGAGAAGGCGATCAAGTATCGAAAGATCAACGCTATCAAAGGTCTGATGGGCACCGCTGTCAACGTCGTATCGATGGTCTACGGTAACCTCGGCGATGACTCGGGTACCGGCGTGTGTTTCTCCCGCGATCCGTCGAGCGGCGAGAAAGTATTTTACGGTGAGTACCTCATGAACGCTCAGGGTGAGGACGTGGTGGCGGGTATTCGTACGCCGCTCGAGCTTAAAGCTCTCCAGGATCAGAACCCGGGAATCTACCAGCAACTCGAGGACGTCCGCGTTAAGCTCGAGGACCATTACAAAGATATGCAGGACATGGAGTTTACCATCCAGCAGGGCACGCTCTACATTCTGCAGACGCGTAACGGTAAACGAACGGGCGCCGCAGCGCTGCAAATCGCGGTCGATATGCACCACGAGGGCCAGATCGACAAAGAAACCGCGGTAAGCCGCGTTTCCCCGGATCAGCTCGATCAGGTTTTCCACCCGATGATTAACCCGCTCTCAAAGAAAAAGAACAAAGCGATCGCCAAAGGGCTCAACGCCTCGCCCGGCGCCGCCGCCGGACAGATCGTCTTTACCGCCGATGAGGCAGAGGAGTGGGTAAAAACCGGTAAAAAAGTTCTCCTCGTCCGACGAGAAACGAGTCCGGAAGACATCGGGGGCATGCACGTCGCCGAGGGCATCCTTACCTCGACCGGTGGTATGACCAGCCACGCGGCGGTCGTCGCGCGCGGTATGGGTACCCCCTGTGTCGCCGGTTGTAAGGCGGTCGAGATTAGCGGCAAGACGATGACCGTCGGGGGTGAGTCCTACGGCGAAGGTGATTACATCACGATAGACGGTTCGACCGGTGAGGTGTTTGCCGGCGAGATGGAACTGGAGCAACCTAAAGTGTCCGACGAGCTCGAGGAGTTTCTCGGCTGGACCGACGAGGTTCGCGCCACCGCCAAGCGTCCCGGTCTCGTCGAAGAAGCGTTTTCAATTCGGACAAACGCCGATACGCCGCACGACGCCGAAGTTGCGCGGAAGTACGGCGCCCAGGGTATCGGTCTGTGCCGAACGGAGCACATGTTCTTTGAGGAAGACAAGATCAAGAGTTTCCGCGAGATGATCGTTGCCGAAAATCTCGAGGCGCGAAAAAAGGCGCTCGCCAAGATTCTTCCGTTACAGCAGAAGGACTTTGAGGGGATCTTTACGGCGATGGACGGCTTCCCGGTCACGGTCCGCCTTTTGGACCCGCCGCTCCATGAGTTTGTTCCCCAGGAAGAGGCCCAAATCAAGGAACTCGCGCAGATCGGCGGTATTACCGTCGACAAGCTCAAGGCTAAGATCGAATCGTTGCACGAGCTCAACCCGATGCTCGGGCACCGCGGTTGTCGCCTCGGAATCACCTATCCAGAGGTCTACGACATGCAGGTCGAAGCGATAATGCTCGCCGCGGCTGCTGTCTCCAAGGCCGGCGTCAAGGTCTTCCCGGAGATCATGATTCCGCTCATCGGTACCTACAAAGAGCTCGAGGTTCTGAGGGCCAACTCCGAAGTAGTCGCCAAACGCGTTCTCAAGGAAACGGGTGCCTCGGTGGATTACAAAATCGGTACGATGATCGAGATTCCCCGCGCGGCACTCACCGCCGATCAGGTAGCAGAGCACGCGGATTTCTTTAGCTTTGGTACCAACGACCTTACACAGATGACCTTTGGTTACAGCCGTGACGACGTTGGGAGCTTTCTCCCTCAGTACGTCGAAGATGGCATTCTTGAGTACGATCCCTTTGCCGTTCTCGATCAGACGGGCGTTGGCCAACTGGTCGCCACCGGTGTTGAGAAGGGTCGCTCACAGAAGAAGGAACTCAAGGTTGGGATCTGTGGTGAGCATGGTGGTGAGCCGATGTCGATCGATTTCTGCTACCGCACGGGGCTGAACTACGTCAGCTGCTCGCCGTACCGCGTCCCGATCGCCCGCCTTGCCGCGGCGCAGTCGGTGATGGCCAATCGATAGATACCTCGCGGCATATGTCGTGTAGGGCCCGCTTCCGTACGGAAGCGGGCTTTTTTTGTGCCTGACGTGTTGGACCGACTGTGTGCGGGTCCAAGCAAAAAAAAGCCGGTTTCCCGAAGGGAAACCGGCATTGTGCCGCCGATCAGAATCGAACTGATGACACGAGGATTTTCAGTCCTCTGCTCTACCGACTGAGCTACAGCGGCACGCTTGTAGCGCAGGTTTTAACACTACGCTCATCGATTGTCAACACCGCGGCGTTTGCACATGCCGGTGAATCAGCGATCAACTTGACCCGGGATACGGTTCCACTTCATCATGATCGACATGGCAGCGGATAGCGCGAGCGCGGATCGGGTCGACGGGTTAGTCCGTAGCGCCGTTTCCGAGGAATCGATGCGCCGGGTAGCGGTGTTCCTCTCCTTGATCGGCCGCGAAGAGGCGGCGGCGGTTCTTCGACGACTACCGGAAGAGCAGACGGCGCGAATTCTCGACGTAATGAGTTCGCTTGGGACGATCTCGCCCTCCGATGCGCGGCGTGCCTTAAGCGCGTTTGGTGCGCACGCCGAGTCAGCGCTCCACGAGCAGGTTGCGGGTCCGGAAACGGCGCGAGAGATTCTCGTACGTGCCTTTGGCGCCGACGAGGGCGAGCGCCGTTTCTACGAAATCCTACCGGACGAGCGCCCGCGACGTTTTGACTACCTGGCCGACGCAGACGGAGCGCAGCTGGCCATGGTTCTTCGTGACGAATCGCCCGAGGTGATAACGCTGATCGTCGCGATGATGCCGGAGAGCGCCGCGGCTCGCCTTGTCGAGGCCCTGCCCGACGAGATACGCGTCCGGATCGTTCGTCGTCTTGCTGAGGTAAAAACCGTCGATCCCGACGTACTCGCCATGATCGAAGACAAACTCCGTGATAAGCTCAGCGGACTCGGTGCGGATCACACAGACGCAGTCGACGGCGCACAGCGCCTCGCCGACATTCTCCGGCACCTCGACCTCAGCTCGGGAGGTCGTATTCTTGAACAACTCGAACAGGACGAGCCGAAGCTTGGGAAAACGGTCGGGGAGCTGTTGAGTACGTTTGACGATATACTACGGATTCCGGATCGTGACCTTCAACGCGTACTTCAAAACGTCGACGACGTCGATCTGGCAGTCATTATCAAAGGCAAAAAGACCGAGCTCGTTACGAGAATCCTTGCAAATGTGAGCGAACGACGCGCCGGCTTGATCGAGCTTCAGCGCGAATCCTTGGGGCCGATGAGACGTGGTGACGTGGATCGAATCACCGCTGACTTCCTCCAACTTGTCCGTCGTATGGCGTCGGCGGGTGATATCGTTCTGCCAAAACCGGGCGAAACCTACGTTGGTCTCTCGGCGCCGGAGCGAGGCATCGAAGAAACGGAGGAGAAACGCTGATGCGGGAGCTACCGACGCTGCGACTGGCGTACCTGTTCTGGTTGCCGTCCTTTTTTGGGATAGCCGGGCTGCACCGATTCTACCTCGGGAGACCGGTCAGCGGCGTTCTCTTTCTCTTAACCGGCGGCTTTTTTGGTCTCGGTACCTTGATCGATGCAATCACGATGCCCGCCAAGGTACGGGCCGCCCGTCGAGAGGTGCGTCTCGAGCAAATCCTCGACTACGGCGCGGAAGATAGAGCTCGCTCCACCCAAGCGCCGGTACCGCCGCCGCGCCGACCGCGAAAAGCTGGGATCGAATGGGCGATCCTCCAGGTTGCCCAGGAGAGGCACGGAGTCGTTAGTCCGTCGCACGTTGCCCTGGCCGCCGAGGCACCAGTGGAGAAGGCACGCGACGAGCTCGACAAGCTCGTCCGGTCCGGTTTTGCCGAGGTGCACGTGAGCAATGACGGAGTTTTGGTATACGTCATCCCTGATCTGCTCGACGACGAGGGCCGCGCAACGCTTGACATGATATAAGCGCGCCATTTTGAGCCGCGTTGACCCGGCGATACGCTTTGCCTATCATAGCCACCTTATGACAGCTAACGAACTCCGACAGAAATACGTCGACTTCTTTGTCCGCCATAACCACGCGGAGATCTCGGGAAAATCTCTGATACCGGAGAATGACCCGACCGTTCTTTTTACCACTGCCGGCATGCATCCGCTCGTCCCCTACATTCTCGGAGAACCACATCCGGCGGGCACGCGCCTGACAAACGTTCAGAAGTGTCTGCGAACCGGCGACATCGACGAGGTCGGCGACGCCAGTCACCTTACCTTTTTCGAAATGCTCGGCAATTGGTCGCTCGGCGACTACTTTAAACGAGAAGCTATCGAGATGAGTTGGGAGTTCCTGACATCTCCGGATTGGCTCGGCATCGATCCGAGCAAGCTTTCTGTCACCGTGTTTGCCGGCGACGATGATGTCCCGCGGGATAACGAAAGTGCCGAAATATGGCGCCAGATGGGAATCCCCGAGGATCGAATATTCTACCTGGGGCGTAAGGACAACTGGTGGGGACCGGCCGGTCAGACGGGGCCATGTGGTCCGGATACGGAAATGTTCATCGATACCGGGATTGAGGGCACGGCGGATAGTCGTCCCGGAGTATCGGACGGCAAGTACCTCGAAATCTGGAACGACGTGTTTATGCAGTACAACAAGCAGGAGGACGGTAGCTACCTGCCGTTGGACCGGCGCTGCGTCGATACCGGCATGGGTATTGAACGGACCATTACCATCCTTCAAGGAAAAAAGTCGGTTTACGATACCGAGGTGTTCCAGCCGATCATTCGTGACATCGTCGAGCTCACCGGAGTGGAGTACGGGGCAGATGAGGAGACAGATCGCTCGATCAGAATCATTGCCGACCATGCCCGGACGGCGACGTTTATTCTCGGTGATGAGAATCCGGTCACGCCTTCCAACCTTGCTCACGGGTATGTTCTGCGCCGCCTGATTCGGCGGGCGATGCGGCACGGACGAAAACTCGGGTTGGACGGTGAGTTTCTCGTTCGGCCTGTATCCACCGTCATCGAGATGTACGGATCGGTCTACACGACGCTCGAGCGCGGGCGAGACCTGATCATCAGCGAAATCGCCGCCGAGGAGGAACGATTTCTCAAGACCTTGCAGAACGGTGAACGGGAGTTCGAAAAAATGCTCCCGAACATTCAAAAGGGAAACAAGCGCGAGATTCCCGGACGCCTGGCCTTTAAGCTGTACGATACCTACGGATTTCCGCTGGAAATCACCGAAGAGCTCGCCCGCGAGCACGGGTTGAGCGTGGACCGCGACGGATTTTCCGTTGCCTTTGACAAACACCGCGAGAAATCCAAACAGGATGCCAATCAGACGTTTAAGGGCGGCCTCGCCGATCGATCCGATCAAACGACGCGCCTCCACACCGCCACCCACCTGATGCACCAGGCCCTCCGCGACGTCCTCGGCGATCATGTATCGCAAAAGGGGAGTAATATAACTCCCGAGCGACTCAGATTCGATTTTTCCCATCCCGAGAAGATGTCCACCGAGGAAATAAATCGGGTGGAGCAGATCGTGAACGACAAGATCGCGGCAGCGCTTCCGGTAACGATGGAAACCTCGACGCTCGACGAAGCCCGGACCGCGGGCGCGCTCGCGTTTTTTGGCGATCGCTACGACGAGGTGGTCAAGGTGTATTCGATCGGCACGTACTCAAAAGAAGTGTGCGGTGGACCGCACGTTGAAAACACCAAGGATCTGGGTCATTTTCGAATCCTCAAGGAACAGTCATCGTCCCAAGGAGTACGTCGGATAAAAGCGGTACTCGAACCGACCCCGTAAACTAGGGGAGTCCCGAGGAGATATCGAGAACGCGTTTAATCTCGCGGATGCGCCGTTGTACGGCCGCCGATGGATTGGAGACCGATTGAGCGTGGCGTTCAAGAGCCATAAGAGCGGCATGGGGGTCGCGTCGGGCCTCATAGCAATTGGTGAGTTCAAGGACGATTCTCGAGTTTTCCGGATGTGATTTTGCAAGCTCGGTCAGGGTCGCGATCGCCGTGTCGGTCTCTCCTTGCTTACGGTGAACGACGGCCAATCCGATCATCGCGTACAGATCAAAATCGATATCAAGCGCCTTTCGATAGTAGCTTTCGGCACGGGACAGGTCGTTCATTGCGCGGCAGGCATCGCCCGCGCGCGTGAGGATCACCTTGTTTTCGCGATCGCTCTCGAGAATCCGTTGCCAATATTCCAACGAGCGCTCGGGAAGCCGCATTCCACGATAGCAATCGGCGAGTCCGTACAGCGCATAAAAGTTGTCATTTTCGACCGTGAGCGCCTCAAAGAAGTAGGGTACGCCTAATTCATAGGTCTGAAGCTTTCGGTGGCAGTTTCCGAGCGCCGTGAGAACGCGGATATCCGGTCGTGGTCCGGCGACTTCGTACATCCGCTCCCAGTAATACTTGGCCGACTCGTACTGATGAACGTCGTAGTGCAAATGCCCGAGTCCGATCAGGGCGTACGGGTTTTCGGCTTCGATCTCCAGGACCTGGAGATAGAGATCGCGGGAACGCTCAAACGTTCCGACCTTGCGATAGGCGTCGGCAACTCTCGTGAGAACGTTGACGTTGTCGTTGTCAAACTGGATGTAGCGTTCCCAGATTACGATTGCGTCGGCGTACTGACGCAGCGCGCGGTAGCTCTCGGCGAGTCCGAACAGGGCAAAACGGTTCTCCGGTTCGATATCAAGACATTTAGAGTAATTCTCGATCGCGACTGGGTAGTTTTGCTCCCGCCGTTCGATATCGCCGAGGGCTACAAGGGCATATCGATCGTGCGGATCGCGCGTGAGAGCTTTTTCATAGCTTTCTCGCGTCCGACGATCGCTCATTTATTCGGATCCATCCGACAGCCAACGCCGGACTACCATTGCCATTTGGGCCGCCATCTCGTCGATCCGTCCACGATCTCCCGCAATCCAGAACATGCGAAACGCCTCCAGGGGATCACCGCGGTTCATGTACATGTCACCGAGCCGTACGAGTCCGTCGGCGTAGCGTACGGTGAGGAAGACACGTTTTGCCGCGTCAAAACGTTCCTGATTAAAAAACTCGTTACCTTTGCGAACAAGCGCGGCGCGGTCACTCGAGCTGATCTCTGTGGTCGGCCCAACTTTGAGGAAGCCTTCAGAGGTTTGTCCGACGTCCGGCGTATGTCCCATAGGGTGTTGCTGGCTTACTCCAATGCAGAAACAAGTTCGCTCAGGAACGTTTCCGCCCCTTTAAAATGATACTTGTACCATGCCGGGTTTGCAATGAGCTTCACTTCGGTCTGACCGAGCTCCTCTTTTACCTCGAGATCGTGGGCGCGAAGTGTGCCGCCCGTCTCCACGAGATCGACGATATAGGGCGCGAGTCCAAGTACCGGCGCCAGCTCGACCGATCCGTTGAGGTGTATCACCGATACCGGAACTCCCCGAGCGTGGAAGAAATCGCGGGTGAACCGAGCGTACTTACTCGCGATGCGAACCGAACCGCCGGCGGTGATTTCGTCGACAGTCGCGTCTTTTGGGCCCGCCAGACAGATGCGTGTGGCGCCAAACGGGAGCGTCATGAGTTCGACAAACTCAAAACCGCTTTCGTAAATGACGTCCGAGCCGCATATCCCCAACCCGGCGATCCCATGATGTACATAGGTCGGTAGGTCGGCGTTCTTGACGAGGATCGCCTGGAGTCGACCCTGTTTTTCGGTGGCAACCAATCGCCGTTCGCCAAGTTCGAGATCGTAGCCACAGCGCGCGAGAAGCTTCTGGGTTTTGTCGAACAAGCGACCCTTTGGCAAAGCGATCGTCATCGTCATAGCGTTCACAGCGATACCCTCCGGCCGTCGGCGTGCCCGGCTCGGGCGTTGGCGACGCGCTCGGCAAAAGTATCTCCGCGAGCCGCTTGAACGGAATCGTTTTCCGTGTTCTTTGTTCCCGCGGGCAGCTTACGTGTGTAGATAGAAAAGCCGACCGATGGAGCTTCAAAGCCAAAGCTCGCCAGTAGGGCGTCGTATCGCCCGCCGCGGAGGACCGCCGCGTTGACGTCCGGCAAATAGAAGCCGAACGCGGCATCGGTGTAATAGCTCTGGATACCCAGTTCACTCAAATCAACGCGAACGTTTGCCATCTGCTCGGGCAAGAGTGTGTCATTGAGCGCCTCCAGAAGAGCAAGAAACGGGCGAGCCGACTCTCTGACCGACGGCGCTTGATCCTGCACCGCAGCGAGAAACTCGTTCACCGTCCCGATAAAACCGAGAAACGGCGCCTCATGCCCCGCCTTTCGGACGCGGACACGGTTGAGAAAGCCCTCAACGTCGTCCGAATCGAGATAGCCGAGCTGCTCGGCAACCGCCCGCGCGATCCGATGAGAACCGAGGTGCATCACCGCGTCCTTCACGTCCAACGCGGCGAGCGACTGCCAGGCGATAACGATCGCTTCAGCCTCACCTTCGGCACCGGCGATGCCAACCAACTCGATCCCGGCCTGTTGAAACTCGTTGTTGCTCAGGTTGTACTCGTCCTCGACGCGGACGATCTGATCGTTGTAATAAACTCGAACGGGGAGTTCCTCGACGCGTAGATGCAGGCCCAGCTGTTTGGCGAGAAAAAGGGTTGTATCGGACCTGACTACGAGCGTCTCACCTTGCCGGTCGACCGCGCGGTAGTTCCGTCTGTCGGCCGAATCGGGTATCAGACGTCGATACACCTCATAGTAGTCGATGAGAGGTGTTTCCGCCGGGGTGTAGCCCCAGAGGGAAAAGACTCGTTCCAGCGCGGCTGAGATCCGGTGATGACGAGCCGCATCTCGTAGTTGGACGGTCTCTGTCCCGGTCGGTAAACCGAGACGTCGGTGTGCGTGAGCCATGCCCCAAGGTATCACCTCGACTAAGGAGTGTCATTCCCACCACTTGAGAAGAACCAGAGAGCGGATCCGCCGTAGGTGCGTCGGTCCGTGACCACGAGTCGACCGTGTTGCTCGGCGATCTGTTCATGGGCAGGTGCGTGGATCACCACTTGAGTGTGCTCGCCGATGGTGTTTGATCGCGATAGTCGATCGAGAAGATCGTTTTTGTAGCGATAATTAAACGGCGGATCGAGATAGACGATCGCGTATACCGTCCGATTTCGGGCGACAAATCTCTCGACCGGTTGCACAAACAGGCGTGGTACGGGATCGAGCCCCGAGATGTTTTCCTTGATAACGGATCTCTTTCCCGGATCTTTTTCGACGAGGACGACGGGCCGTGCGCCGCGGGAATACGCTTCCAGTCCAACAAGGCCCGAACCCGCAAAAAGATCGAGGAAGGAGAGATCGTCGATCGATCTGAGAATTGCGAACAGCGATTCACGCATCCGGTCCATCGCCGGGCGGATAGTACCCGGAGGGCAGTTGACGCGTCGCCCGGTGAGGTCGCCGCCGGTAATCCTCATGTGTGCCTCACTTGCTTGTGTCGCAGGTATTCGCGCAAATCCCCGTTTTCGGCGTTGAGAAGACCGGCATCAAACTCGAGCACGGTTCGCACCTGTTCTCGAGCGAGAATCATCTCTTCGATGTCTCGCCGATAATCGGCAAAACGAAACTTGAGAAAGCCGGCTTGCTTTGTACCGCTCAGCTCGCCGGGCCCACGAATCCGCAGGTCGTCCTCGGCGATACGGAAGCCGTCCGTTGTTTCGAAAATCGCGCGTAGTCGTTCTTTGGCGGTTTCCGTTAGCGGATCATCGTACACAAGGATGCAGAATGACTGAGCGTCACCGCGCCCGACGCGGCCACGCAGTTGGTGAAGCGCGGCGAGGCCAAAGAGCTCGGCGTGCTCAATTACCATGACGGTTGCGTTTGGTACGTCGACGCCGACTTCGACGACACTTGTGGCCGTCAGAATGTCGATATCACCGGTCACAAACGCGGTCATTACGCGGTCGCGCTCTTCCTCCTCGAGGCGTGAGTGCAGAATCCCAACGCGGCGATGAGGGAATCGTCGAGCGAGTTCCGCGCCCATTTTTTCGGCGCTACGAAGGGCCCGCGCGGTACCGTCGTCGATCGCGGGGTAGACACAGTACGCCTGGCGACCCTCGTCGAGCCGACGCTCGATAAACTGATAGACGCGCTCCTCGTTACCCATCCTGGCCAGATGGGTTTCTATCGGTTTTCTTCCCGGCGGCAGCTCGCGGATCGTACTGATGTCGCTGTCGCCAAACGCCGTGAGCGCAAGCGACCGCGGTATCGGCGTCGCACTCATCAGCAAAAAATCAGGATCGGTTCCTTTGACCCCGAGCGCCGCCCGCTGATCAACGCCGAATCTATGCTGTTCGTCGACCACAACAAGCGAGAGATTGGCGAAGTGCAGCGATTCGGAGAATAGGGCGTGGGTGCCAACGACAAGGTCGGCGGAGCCATCGGTGATTCGCGGATAGAGCTCGTTGCGTTGCTTGTCCGTCAGAGATCCGAGAACCAGCGCAATCCGCACATCCGTGGGCGAGAGTACGCGCGAGAGATAGCGGGCATGCTGGCGCGCCAAGAGCTCAGTGGGAACGACAAGCGCTACCTGCTCCCCGCGCTCGATCGCAACAAGTGCCGCAAGGACTGCGACCAGAGTTTTTCCACTCCCGACGTCGCCCTGGAGAAGTCGTGACATCGGATGGGGGCCGTCGAGGTCTGATTCGATTTCGGCGACGACTCGTTTTTGGTCGTTAGTGAGAGAGAACGGCAAGGCGGCGAGAACCGGCGAACGGAGCGATCGTCGTCTCGCGGGTCGAGCTTTCCGCCGCGAGGTCCGGCGCGCGAGTGCTTCGCGGGCGAGTTCAAGTTGAAACAAAAACAACTCTTCGATAACGAGGCGCCGGCGTGCCGTCTCAGCGGCATCAAGCGACGGCGGATAGTGCAGGTCCGCGATCGCCCCGGCCGCGTCCGGTAAACCGTTACGGATGTTGATAGGGAGCGGGTCTCGGACGCCCCGATCGGCGATGCGTCGCAGTGCGTCGCGCGTATACCCGCGCAACGCGTTCTGCGATAGTCCTTCGGTCAACGGATACACCGGTAGAATCCCCGCCGTCTCCGCGCCTGCGTCATCGCTCACCAATTCGGCGTCAAAGCTGGACGCATAAATCTCTCCGTACTTGAGGGCAAACTGCCCCCACACGAGTATGCGTGAGCCCACCGGAAACGAGCGAGCGAGAAAATTTCGTCCGTAGCATAGGAGCGAGCCCCGCGAGGCTTCGTCCTCGACGACTATCTTTAACGCCCGGGATCTCCGGAATGGAATAAACTCGTGGGCGATCACCTCCATCAGGACAAGGCCTTCGCCGCGCTGCACCGCTTCGACGAGTGAGACGATCTGCGAGCGATCCTCGTAACGTCGCGGCGCGAGACTGACAAGATCGGCGAGTGTCTCGATCCCGAGGCGCGCGAGAGCTCGCGCTGTTACAACGCCGACGCCGCGAAGGACGGTGACCTGCTCTGTGTGTTCAAAAAGGAATCGCGCCGAGCGCGTGTCCATGATTAGAACGGAATGCGGCCGATAAGTCCGATGAGTACGCTAATCACAAACCGGCCAAGGATGAGCACGCCGAACAGGGCGGCTCCGACGATGAGCAGCGAATCTCGATAGCTCGTGAATCGGCCCCGGAGAAAGGGACGAATCACAATCTGAATCATCGGATTGAGTATCTGTTCGAGTACGATCCACAAGCGTCCCGAACCGTCAACGTTCATCATAATTCCAATCAGGCGGACGACCGTCACGATCAGGAAAAACGTAAGGAGAAAAGACGTTATCGACCATGCGGCCGAGACGATCATCGCCAGGACAAAGGAAAACGTGATTGTACCGGCGACGGCAAGCTGCGTTGCTATGT
The DNA here is from genome assembly GCA_965601745.1 of Alkalispirochaeta sp. Taxonomy (GTDB): domain Bacteria; phylum Spirochaetota; class Spirochaetia; order DSM-27196; family Alkalispirochaetaceae. Next base: position 1,884,169 of record OZ271836.1, on the reverse strand, counting down.
TGTTTAGCAGTCCAAGCGCCAGTATTCCAACGACGGCGGAGAAATCCAACGCGCCGATTCGGACGGGCGTGTTTCTTCGAAACCAGTTGAGATACGGGTCGGTGAGCGCGGCCAGGACTTCTTCGGCCCTTCCGAGAGATATTCCGCGAAACCAGGTGAGGAGAATCCTCACGAGGATAACGATCATATAGATAGAAATGAGAGTGCTGATAAACCGAAACATCGCTTGCATTACGTTTTCCAAACCTCACTGACCAGAGGGTGTTGACTCAGCCGGTTGAGACTCTCCTGCCTTGAGGACACTCGCAACTGAGAACCTGCGCGGATTACCGTTTCGTTTCCATTTTCGCCGATATGAAAAATCACACCTGAAGAACCACGAAACTCCTGTAACTCACCTCGAAATATATACAATTTCTCTTCGTCCATCTGCCCCGCGTCGATTCGGATGTGGACGGCCGCCGCATCCTTCTCGTCCAGTTCTTCCAAGGGTCGAATCTCCTCGACGATAAACTGAAAAGTCTCACGGCGGTGATCGAGAGTACCGATGCACCCGACGACGTGATTTGCCTCGAGAAGCGTGCCGAAACCGCGGTAGGTTTCAGGAAACACGACGACCTCAATTTCGCCGTTGTAGTCCTCGAGAGACCCGACGGCCATCTGTTCGCCCTTTTTAGTCTGGACCACGCGCAGCGAGCGCAGTAGACCGACGATCTGATACTTGTTCCCGATCGTGTAGCTGTCCGGGCGGTCGAGATTGATCGTCGTTCGTTCACGCCACGTACTCCTGTAGTCATCCAACGGATGACCGGAGAAGTAAAACCCGAGGAGTTCGCGCTCGTACCCGAGTCGCTCGGCAGCGGTCCAGTCGTCGACCTCGACAATCGGCAGGCTCGCCTCACCCGTGTCCATCGTTTCGTCAAAAAGCGACGTTTGGCCGGCTAGGCGGTTCTCGCGCGATTTCGCCGCAGCGTCGATCATGATGTCGAGATTGGCAAGGAGCGTTGCCCGATTGCGACCAAGACCGTCGAAAGCGCCGACCTGCGCGAGAGTCTCGATAACTTTGCGGTTTACCGCTCTTGTGTCGATTCGCTCGAGAAAATCGTATGTCGAGGCAAAATCTCCGCCGTCGCGTCGAGCTTCCAAAATAGTGTCTACCGCGCCGGCCCCGACGTTCTTGATACCGACGAGGCCGTATACGATCTTGTCGCCGACCACCGAAAAGTACTTCTCACTTTGGTTTATGTCGGGGGGTTGGACGACGATTCCCATCTGCCGGGCCTCGTGGAGGTAGTCGGCGAAGGTATCCGAGTTGTTGATTTCGTTGGTGAGATTTGCGGCCACAAACTCGACCGGATAGTTCGCCTTGAGAAATGCCGTTTGGTACGCGAGTATTGAGTAAGCGGCAGCGTGTGATTTATTAAAACCGTAGCCGGCGAACGGCTTGAGCAGCTCAAAGATGTCCGAGGCTTGTTTGTCCGAATAACCCTTCTCGGCGGCACCGGCACGGAACTCCTGTTCCATGCGATTCATCTCTTTTTCTTTTTTCTTACCCATGGCGCGCCGAAGGATGTCGGCTTTTCCGAGGGAGAATCCACCGACTACCTGGGCGATCTCCATGACTTGCTCTTGGTAAACGATAACGCCGTAGGTTTCTTCGAGAACGCTCTCGAGCGCCGGGAGCGGGTAGCGAATCTCGGCCCGCCCGTTTTTGGCGTCTACAAACTGATCGATAAACTGCATCGGACCAGGGCGGTACAGAGCGTTCAAGGCGATGAGGTCCTCTATCCGATTTGGACGTGCTCGTTTTAGTACGTCCTGCATTCCCGAACTTTCAAACTGAAATATCGCCTTGCTTTTCCCCTCACCGAGCATCGCGAACGTCGGCTTGTCGTTCTCGGGGATATGCCGAATGGAAAACTCGGGCTCGCGGAGGCGGATAAGTCGTTCGGTATTCTCGATGAGAGTGAGCGTCTTTAATCCGAGAAAGTCCATCTTTACGAGACCACAATCCTCCAACTGATCCATCGTGTACTGCGTCGAAATCGAGGCGGTTCGAGGATCGCGATAGAGGGGCACGTATTCGACGAGGTCACGATCGCCGATGACGATTCCTGCCGCATGGGTTGACGCGTGGCGATGAAGGCCCTCGAGACGACGGCTCACATCGATAAGTTCCGCGTAGGCGGGGCCGCGTTCCGGTAACGCCGCGAGCTCGGGTTCCTGCTCCATCGCAAGCCCGAGCGTCATCTTGAGCTCGCGGGGTACGAGTTTGGCGATCGCGTCTGCATCCTCGTACGACAAGTCCAGAACGCGCGCAACATCGCGAATAACCGCTTTGGCCTTAAGCGTTCCGAAGGTGATTATCTGTCCGACTTTGCTGCGGCCGTACTTCTCCGTCACGTAGTCGATAACCTCGTTCCGGCGTTCGTAGCAAAAATCGATATCAAAATCGGGCATTGAAACCCGTTCCGGATTGAGAAATCGTTCAAATAGGAGTCCGTACTTCAACGGATCGATGTCGGTAATGGTGAGCGCGTAGGCGACGATCGATCCGGCTCCCGATCCGCGACCGGGACCAACCGGGATATCGCTTTCCCGCGCGAATCGAATAAAGTCCCAGACGATCAAGAAGTATCCGGTATAACCCATGCTTTTGATAACTTCGAGCTCGTAATCCGCGCGTGAGCGAATCTCATCGCTTACCACGTCGTAGCGCTCGGCGAGACCGGCGTGGGTAAGATGGGTGAGATAATCGTCACGAGAAGCGAAGTCCGTTGGTATTTCGTAGTCGGGGAATCGCGGACCGGGGAGATCGATCGACAGGTTGCAACGATCGGCGATTTCTCGGGTGATAGAGAGCGACTCGGGAACGGTGGAAAACCGCTCACTCATCTCCTCGGCCGTTTTGATGTAGAACTCCTCCGTCGAGAACCGAAAGCGGTTGGTTTCATTTTTTTTCTTGCCGGTTCCGATACACAGGAGGACGTCCTGCGCGTTGGCGTCGTCACGCTGGAGGTAGTGGCAATCGTTGGCCGCCACGAGGGGCGTATTGGTCTCCGCCGCGAGCTCGCGCAGGAGTGAGGTCAGAGCGCGCTCCTCCGGGATGCCGTGGTCGGTGAGTTCAAGATAGACGTTGGTGGATCCGTACAGCTTCCGGTACCAATCCAGCACCTCGCGCGCTTCGCCTCCCTTGTTGGCCAAAAGCAGGCGGGGAATTTCGCCCGACAATCCGCCGGTGAGCAGAATAAGGCCGTCCGCGCAATGGCTCATCGCCTCGTGGTCGATCCGTGGTTTGTAGTAGAAGCCCTCGACGTATCCGATCGTGCTCAGGCGCATCAAGTTCTTGTACCCCTGCTCATTGCGTGCCAGGAGGACAACTCGACCGTTACGGTTGGGTCCATCGAGGGTTGAACGACTTGTTCGTGAGCTGGGTGCTACGTAGAACTCACACCCGATAATCGGTTTTATTCCGGCGTCGCTACACGCTTTGTAAAACTCGAGCGCGCCGAACAGATTCCCGTCGTCGGTAAGAGCAAGAGCGTCCATCCCGAGCTCTGCGGCGCGGGCTACCATTCCCGTTATACTCGATGCTCCTTTGAGCAACGAATAATCGGAGTGATTGTGCAAATGGACGAACTTCGTCACGAGGCTATAGTAGCGCGAAGACGAGACCTATGAAAGCGACTTTAGGAAGAGACGGAGTCCGTTGCTCGCTCTCCATCGACCGAGATCGTCGAGGTTCTCTCCAAACGCCGGATCTCGCTCGACCGCGGATATAAGGGCACGACGATCTCGCTCGGTAAGAGGTAGCGTGCGCCCCGCGAGATCGGCCGCGGCCTCGGTCGGGCGGATAACTCTCCTCCCGTCGATCATAAACAGACATCTGAGTTCGTTAAGAACGGATTTTCCCGTTTGAGCGAGCGTCGCGACGGTGAGAGACGGTTCGTTTTCCGGATATGGACGTCCGAAGACGTAGAGATTAAAGCGGTTCCAACTTAACCTCGGGATGCGGATTCTCGTGACGAGTTCTCCGAGCGTCAGACGCAAATCGCCGTTCGCGTCACGTAGTTGTGACAATGGAATCGTCCGCGTGTTTCCCTGTCGACGAATCTCAACGCGTGCGTCGATGAGTTGTAATACCGCGCCGATCGGAAGTTGTAGGCGTGGGATGCAAAGCGAACCGCCGATCGTCGCGACGTTGCGGACCGGTGGCGGGCCAACGTCGTCGAGGGCGTCGAGCAGAATTTCGGGTAGAAATCGCGTCCCCAACTCCCGGAGACGGCTGCAGGGCACCGCCGCGCCGATCTCGATATCGACCTCACGCTTGACGATCTTCCGCAAGTCGCGTACGGCGTGGATCGCCACGATCGGTCGCTGCTCGGTCTCCTGGCGTCGGAGCCGAGTTTTATCCATAAACCAGGTGCCGCCGGATCGGATCTCCGCATCAGGATCACGGCGGAGTGCCTGGAGCGCATCGTTGACGGTCGTAACGATTTGGCACTCGGTCGAGTACGGGATGTGATTATCGGCGTTCGCGGCCATGGCGCCTCCTCCCGTAATGGACTCGACCGGCGAGGCGTACGGCGCGATCAAACTCATCACGCGCGGCGCACCGAGTCTCGAAATAGCGACTATAGCGATGTACCTCGGCGTCGGACGGATTGTCGGTTTCCGTGAGGATTTGATAGGCGAGAAGGACCATCGCCGACCACGAGTGTGTACAGCGTCCGAGTCCGACTTTCTCAAACGCCCGCTCGATGCTTTGATAGAGCGGGTCCTGCCCGAGACCGTCGATCGTATACACTTCGCTGTTGTGAAGTCGGTACACCGGCGTATTGCACGCCGGATAGACGCGTCCCGATACGAGGACGCTACAGCGCATGCACGCTCCGTCGAGACAGCGACCCTCGGCGCCCGCCGCAGCCGGGACATAGGGCAAAGCGGAGTCACGCGGATCAACCATAAGCGTTGTTGGTTCGTCGTTGAGCACAAAATCGATCGTCACCGCTACTCCTCCGTAAGCATATCGAGAATCGTCCGCGGCCGCGTCGGTAAGGCGTCGAGGTAGAGTCCGCTTGCCTGGGACAGGGCACTGATCAACGCAGCCGGGACGGTCAAGAACGGAAGCTCGCCGATCCCGGCTGAGAACTCACGACGAACGGGCGTAGTGACAAAAACGATCCGAATCCGCGGTGGGCGGCCGCGGAACGTCGTGTCGTACCGTCTACGTAGCTCCGGGTCGGCGAGATTGAGCGGATCGGGAAACGACTCATGCAGGGCCCAGGCGAGCGACTGAAAAATACCGCGGCGAAGTTCGGCCTCCGCAGAGCCTCGATCCAGTACTCGACCGGCGTGTACCGCCATCGTGACCGACCGTACCTCAATTTGCATCGTTGCCGGAAGGATCGACGCCTCGACCGCCGCGCAGCCGATGCTCCGCTTGAGCTCGGGAACTGCACGACCGGACGAAAGAGATCTCCTCACGTGGATGGGCAGTGGATCGCGAAAACGACGCTTCTGAATGCCCTGACACGCGGAGACGATCCGTCGTGGGATCACCGTTACGCCTCGAGAAAAAAGGCGCGGGCCTGACTCCTCGTTTTTTCCGATTATAGCGTCCTCGATCGCAACTGCCTCATGGTCGAGGGCGAGCTCGTCCGCGACGATAGACCGCCAGGATTGCTTAAGTCGGGGATTTGGCGTTGGAACGGTGCAGCGTAAACGCGCCGTTCCTCCTTTTTCAAGCGTGATTTCCATAAAGCCGGGCTCACCGGTAGCATGGAAACCGCAAAGTTGTTCGGATAAGGCAAATCCGATCCCTTTGAGGTAACTGGAGTAACGCGGGAGCAAGAGGCGGCGTTTACGGACGAGTTCGTTTGCGGCGTGACGGCGATGGAAATCGGATTCCTCGGCCAGCGCATCGCATACTGGTCCGAGTGCCGGCATGTCCGACCGGAAACGCGGTCGTCGCCATTCGATCGGGTCGGCGTGGGCCAACTCCGCCAATCGGTTAAAGTGTACCTCGCGCGCAAAGGCGATCTGACTCGTCGCCAGCCCCTCGAATGCGACCATCGGGACGGCAGACGTTCTTCGTCCCGTGACCGACACGCTGATTTGAGCTTGGTCATACACTGAGCTCACGGCTGTCTCGGCGCGAGTGCGAAACTCGTCTTTGAGGGCAGCGTAGGCGCCGAGGTTAAAATCCACCGAAACCGTGGTCGAACGAACGTCGCCCGAAGCGGTAAGACGGCTCGTCCAGCGGATTTCGCTCGGTGCGCGTCCGCCGGTAAGAAATCGTTGATCGAGTCGTAACCTCAACAGAACCGGAGCCGCGACGTAAAACGATGCTATGGCGGCCAGCGTTGCGACCTGAGATGCGATATGGAGTGCGCCGTCGCGGGTCGCGCCGGCGTCGATCGGGATTATCTCGACGCTTTGTCCATCGAGACCAAGCGCGCCGTTTACACTCGCGTGGACGTGCTCGGGCCACTGCGTCGGCGCGTAGAGGAGCGTGCGAGCGCCGTCCTCGCGGCACGACGCCCATAGCGGTTGGTCGATCTGGTGGAGTTGTAGCGGGGTTGTATAGCTCCCTTCGACGATTTGATCGTGTTCCACCGGTTCCGGTTCAGAAGCCGCGTTTCGGTTTATCTCCCGTTTTGCTTCCCAGGCGATTTCTTCAAGGTCTCGTCCGCCTCGAGAAGATACTGACTGCCCGTAGCCATCCGGGACCGCGTCTAGCTCATCCCAGTCGCCGCCGACGAGCACGGCAAGAGGTTGCCCGCTATACGCGGCGCGCTCGGGAAGTATCGGTATTTCTTCAAACGGCGCCGCCAGTACCTTCTTTCCCGGTATGTCAGCCGCGGTAATCACCGAAATTGACGCGGACAACGCAGAACGAAGCGTTCCGGGATCGAGCCGTGCGCCCGTTTCGCGAGCGAGTACCAGACGAGCGGGCCGGTAGTCATCCATAAAACGTGGCGATCTCTTCGATTACGCGATCCTGCTCGTCGGAGGTCATATCTGGATACAACGGGAGGCTTACAATACGGTCGGCGACCTCGGCAGTAAACGGGAGATCGGCGTCGGTAACTCCCGTCTGCGCGTGCCAGTAGCTCATCCGGTGGAGCGGTCGATAGTGAACCGACGTGCCGATTCCACGCTCGCGGAGATACGCCGCGAGCTCGTCACGTCGATTTGGCAGGATCGCGATACACAGGTGGTGAGCGTGACCCAAAGCGTAGTCGGGTTGTGCCCCGGGAAACGCGATACCGAGCGGCGCCAGGCTCCGAACGTAACGGGCAGCGATCTCCCGACGTTGTAGTCGGAGCGATTCCGCGCGCCGAAGTTGGACACGTCCAATCGCGGCTGCGATGTCAGGCATGTTGTACTTGTAGCCGGCACCAACCACATCATAAAACCACGAACCGCGAGGATCGCGGTATCTCGCCCACGACTCCCGGTCGATCCCGTGAAGACGCATTATTCGGACCCGCTCAGCGATCTGATCGTCGGTGGTGCAGACCATCCCGCCTTCGCCCGTCGTAATCGTCTTGTTTGCGTAGAAGGAGAACACCCCGACGGATCCAAGCGTCCCGGCAAACGTTCCCTCGGTCATCGCGGGAAACGCGTGCGCGGCATCCTCGACGACGGGTACGCCGACCGCGTCGGAAATCTTGTCGATCTCGCAGGTCGCACCGCCGAGGTGGACGGCGATAATCGCAGCGACCCTCGCGCCGGACGCACGAATCTGCTGTGCCCGCGCGTCGATCGTCTCAGGGGTAACGAGGAGCGTATCTCGACATACGTCGGCGAGACTAACGGTCGCTCCGAGATAGGTGACGACTTCGGCCGTTGCGGTAAACGTGAGACTGGGAACGATCACGTGGTCGCCCGGTCCGACTCCCAAAGCTTCCAAAGCCAGATGAAGCCCCGCAGTTGCGCTGTTGACGGCCAGCGCGTGTCGGGCACCGACGGTCTCGGCAAACTCCTGTTCAAAGGCGATCGCCTCGGGTCCGGTCGTTAACCAGCCGCTTTTCATTACCGCCGCGACCGCTTCGATTTCCGCGGATCCGATAGAGGGCCGAGAGAAAGGAATGTCTTTGGTTTTAATCGATCTAGTACTCTGGCTCATGTGGATCCCGCATAAGCTGCGGAAAAACCTCCGCAAGGAGGTCTCGCAACCTGCGTCGATTACGATACTCCGCGGGACGGGTTTGGTCAAAGAAGCACAGCGGTTTTAGATCGTGAACGAGCCGTTTGATACGATCGGGATCGATCGGTTTGCGCTTGACAAGTGAGATACGCTCAGCCGGTATATCGATCGGCTCCTCGTACTCGTCAAACAGTGACTCCGATAGCTTCTCGCCGGGACGGAGACCGATCTCCCGGATTTCAACTTCCGCGTCGGGTTCGTAGCCGTAGAAGCGGATCATCTGCTCGGCAAAATCTCGAATGTTCACTTGTTCGCCCATGTCGAGCACGTAAAGACGACCGTTTATTCCGACGCCCCCGGCTGTAAGCACGAGCGAAACAGCCTCGGGGATCGTCATAAAAAACCTGCTCGCTGAAGCGTCGGTTACCGTAACGGGGCCGCCTTTTTCGATCTGGCGACGAAAAATCGGTAGGATACTGCCGCGCGAACCGAGGACGTTGCCAAAGCGGACGACCATCGTCGCCGGCGTGGAACTCCGATCGGCACGGCCGAGGACGAGCTCCTCGGCAAGGCGCTTACTGACGCCGTAGATGCTGTGCGGCGCAACTGCCTTGTCGGTCGAAACGAGGACCAATCGACCGACCTCGGCCTCCTGCGCGGCGTCAAGAAGATTGAGCGTTCCGAACACGTTGTTCTCGATTGCGGCGACCGGATTGGCCTCCATCATCGGGACGTGTTTGTACGCAGCGGTATGAAAGATCACGTCGGCGCGAAGACGCGGGAGTAAAAACCGCAGGTAATCTCGGTTTGTCAGCTCTCCGACGATCGGAACGATTTGGGCGCGATCGCCGACCCCTTCCTCTTGAAGAACTCGGAGTTCTGCGTCGACTTGATAGATGCTGTTCTCACCATGCCCGAGCAGGTAGAGACGTTCCGCGCCACCGGAGAGGAGCTGTCTGGCGAGCTCGCTACCGATGCTGCCTCCGGCACCCGTTACGAGCACGCGCTTTCCCCGGAGATAGGTAAGGGCCTCGCGGAGTCGAATGTTGACGGGCGTCCGTCCCAGAAGGTCTTGCGGATCAATCGTACGGGTTTGAATAAAGTGGGCTTCGTCACCGACGATCTGCGAAACACTCGGGAGGATTCGGATGCGTTCAAACTGGGCCCGTCGGAGAACGGTATAGAGGCGCCGAAGACGTTCGCGGGACGCCCCGGGAATGGCGATAAGCGCCTCGTCAGCCGGCGTCTTCTCGAGCAGGCGGACCACGTCGTCGATCGGTCCGAGCACCGGTACGCCGTCGAGGCGTTGGCCGATTTTCTCCGGGTCGTCGTCGAGATATGCCACAACCTCGCCGATCGCGCCCTTGGAGGCGATCTCGGTGGCGATTCCTCGTCCGGCAAATCCGGCGCCGATCACGTAAATCCGGGATTGCCCGCTCATCGTGAGACCTCGGACTCCTGCAACACCTCAAAGGCCAGATCGATAAGAAACGCATCGTCGTAGAGGTCCAGTTTTACCTTCGCCCGGCCTTTCCGACGATCTACTTTGACGATCTGTCCCTCGAGTCCGGTAAGCGGTCCCTCTTTTACCTGTATTCGATTGTTCTCATCGAAGCTGACGACCGACGCCTCGGCGACCTCTCCGAAAGAGATAAAATGACGGAGCACTTCGAGATCGCGCGGAGGAAGCGCTTGGACGTTGTCGTTGCTTCGCAAAAAACGGATAACTCCCTCGACTTGCGTTACCGCCTTGATCGTCACATCGTCGTCTTCACCGATTTCGAGAAACAAGTAACCCGGAAACAGCGGAGCGAGCGACGCGACCCGCCGTCCCCGACGACGTATATACAGTCTGCGACGCGGCCACCACAGTCGGGCACGATGGTGGATCGTCCCGGTGCGGCGTAGCGTCTCTTCGGCGCGTCGAATAACAAGTGCCTCGGTTCCCGTGATCACTTGGAGTACAAAAAACCGGGTTTCCATATCGTGTGGCGATCAACGTATCACGACCGCGAATCACCCTCAAGTAGGACCCCTGAGTGTGCCGATGCTTAACCCAGAGGAGAACCGAAATGAGAATGCCGAGGATCGTATTCGCCCTCGCGATCGGACTGGCGTGTTCGCTTGCCGCCCAGAACAGCTGGGAAGGTAGTGCCGTCGTCGCGCGATTCGGGGAGTTTCCACCGGGAGGACTGTTTGCCGCCTCCAACACATTTCCGCTGAACTCCGTTGTGGACGTTACCAATCTCGAGACAGGGCGAAGCGCGCGCCTCATCGTCGTCAATCGAATCGAAGACTCCGGTGTCTTTCTTCTCCTCTCGGAGACAGCGGCCGATGAACTTGGCATCGCCCGTGGCGGTTCTCCCTCCGTACGAGTAGAACCGGTACAACTTCCGGGTCTCACCGCGGTAGAACCAAGCCAGGACCTGCCGTTTCATCCGGATCCCGATGTAAATCCGGCGGCCAGTCTCGGAGACCCTAACACGCCTATTATCAACCCCGGCGCGAGCGAATCGACGGCTCCGGCCGTGGCAGCGGCGCCGGCCTTAGAACCGGACCCGGAGCCCGTGCCGGAACCCGATCCTGAACCGGAGCCCGATCCTGAACCGGAGCCCGAACCGGAACCCGAACCAGATCCCGCTCCGCCGGCGCGCGACGATGGTCCGGATCCCTCGATCGCCGCGATTATCTCGGCAGAGGAGGAGGAACCGGATCCGCCGTCTGAGGAACCTCAAGCCGAAGAGCCGCGCGTGGATGATCTCGAATCTCCCGACCAGATCGCTCAACTTCCCGATGATAGCGTTATTGGAGTTGCGCCCGAGGTTCCAACCGAGGCGCCTGAAGCGGCACCCCCCGAAGCGGCACCCGTTGCCGAAACCGGCCTCGAGATCCCCGAGTCACCGTCGCCGAACGTTTACCCGGCTCCGCGGCCGCCGCTAGTCGTCGAACTTAGCGCACCGCCTGATCCGGTGGAGGAACCGATCGTTGAGGCCGATGCGCCGGTTATTAGTCGACCAGATCCCGTCGTTGTAGCTCCCGAGACGCGCGATGAGCCCGTCGTCGATCCGCTGGCCGAGCGTCTCTCAGCGGTAGAGCGCGCGCTGGGAGAACAGCGGGTATCGGCCGCTCCGTTACCGGTGGACCCGGTCGACACTCTTGTCGCGGTCGAACCCGACCCGGATCGTGATCCCGCCGCGGCGCTTCCCGAGGTTGATCCCACCGAGGCGTTCGATGCCGAAGTCTCCGACCCGCTGCCGCCGATGCCGAATCCGGTCCGACTGGCCGTCGTTCTCCCGGAAGTCGAGGATCAGACCGCTCCCGAAATAACGAGCGATATCCCGGCGCCCGCCGAACCAACGACCGAGATCGCTCTTCCGTTGACGCCCGTCGTCGACGAAGAGGTTGAAATAGGCAACGCGTCTCCCGCCGCACCGGAACTTGCCGCGGACGAGATTGCGCTTCCGCTTGTCCCCTTACGAGAGGATGTTGATCCGAGCGAACGGCTTGCCGAGGCGGTCGAAGAAGATGGCGTGGACGTCGAGCTTGTCGAACCGCGTCCGGACGCACGACCTGTCGTGGAGGCCGTAACGGAAGAAGGCCCCGATGTAGTTGAGGAGGGTTTGCGGCCGACGCTCGTGCCTGAGGATGCGATTATTTCGCTTGAGCCGGCCGACTACCGCAGCCCTGATCCACCGCAACCGGAAGCGGATCAGCTACCGGAACGAGCCGCGCTACCCGACGACGAGGTCTCGGCGGCTTTGGCCGAGGCACGGGTCATCGACGAGGCGGTTGAGGAGCCGCAGGCGCCGGATATTGTGATCGATGAGCGCCCGACCATCGAGGTTGAAGAAGCTCCACGGGTCGCGGTTGAGGAACGTCCCGTTCCACCGGCTCCAGTCGTCGACGAAGCGCCGGTCGCGACAAGCGCCTGGGCCCGTGCCAACCTCCCATTGGTCGGTACGCTTCAACGCGACAGCGTTTACGTCCAGATTGCGGCCTATACAAATCCTCGAAGTGCAAAACGCACCGTCGATCGGCTCGGTGATCGCTACCCGATCGCGGTACTTCCCGGGTCGGGCGATCGAGAGGTCTATCGTGTGTTTGTGGGTCCGCTCAATGAGGACGAGAAGGGGAGCGCGCTCTTCCAGATTCGTAATCGGGGATTCCGCGACGCGTTTCTCCGCGAACCCTGATTTTGGATAGACAGTAGACTTGTAAATACGATGGGCGCCCCGAATGGGCGCCCTTTTTTTTAACGGAAGAGGTCTGCGATCTCGTGCTTGCATCGTTCGGCGACGATCGCGCGCTTGATCTTCATCGTTTGTGTGAGCTCTTCGCCGACCGTAAACGGGTGGTCGAGCAATCGCGAACGAAAGACCTGTTCAAATCCCTTGAATCCCGTATTCCCGTTTACCCGGGATTGAATCTCGTCGTGGATAAACGAGCGAAACCGCTCGTCGTTGAGGATCTCGTCGGTTTCGACGTAACTGATGCGTTCGCGTCGCGCGTAATCAAGCATCTCGTCCTCATTGGGAATCACCAGCGCACCCAGAAACTTCTGATCCTGTCCGACAACCATCACTTGATCGATCGCCGGTGATTGAAGGATTGCGTCCTCTATCGGTTGGGGTTCGATATTCTCGCCGCCGAGAAGCACGATCGTTTCTTTTGAGCGACCGACGATCCTGATCTCCCCGTCGTAGGTCGCAAGGACCAAGTCGCCCGTATTGAGCCATCCGTTGCTAAGGACGGCCGCGGTTTCTTCGGGTTTCTTGTAGTAGCCCTCCATGACCTGCTCGCTCCGTACGTGAAGCTCACCTTTCTCGCCGGGGCCGAGCTCGCGCCCGTCTTCGCCGACAACACGATACTCGATATCGGGAAGAAGCTTACCAACGGTACCGGGAACGGGCCGCCGTTGCGCCCGAACCGCGAGGACGGGGCCGGTCTCGGTGAGTCCGTACCCTTCAAGGATGAGAATTCCCAGCGCTTGAAAAAAAGTGTCGACGTACGGCGGTAAGGCGCCACCACCGGATACGCCGGCAACAAATCGACCTCCGAATCGACGCTGAAGCGTGCGGAAAACGAGTACATTGCCGAGAATGCGAAATGGCGTAATCAGCACGAGCGGGACGATCGCCACAAGAGCGTCCACAACTCTGTTGCGTTTCTGAAACCGAGGCAGTCGTCCCTGAACGGTCATGAGGAGATTGGCGTGAATTTCGCCGACACCGACGAAAAAGTGGAACAGCGCCTGTTTGAGGACGCTTTGCCTGGAAACGTTACGTAACACCGCCGAGCGTATGCCTTCCCATATTCGTGGAACCGAGGTCATCCATGTCGGACGAATCTTGGCCATATCTTCGAGCATGATCTTACCGATCGGCTTGGAGTAGGCCAGACTCGCCCCGTAGTTTAGGCACACGTACTCGACCGCACGTTCGAACGAATGCCAGACCGGCAGAACGGCGAGGAAAATATCGCGGGGTGTAAGGAAAAGCACCTTCTCGAGGCGATCCATTTGGAACAAGAACGACCGGTGTCGCAACATGACCCCTTTTGGTTCGCCCGTCGTACCCGAGGTATATAGAATCGTCGCGAGATCGTCTGAAGTCCCGGCTTCAAGCGCCTCGTTAAACGCTTGCTGCCCGTTCTCGCCCTGTGCGGCTCCCGCAGCAATAAGCTCCTCAAAGCTGGTAATTCGAACCCCCTTGATCTTTGGGCGCATAGCCGGAGAGGAGTAATCCTCGTACAGGACGAGATGCTCGAGCTTGGGAAGCTCATCGAGTTTGGAGACGATTTTTTCGCATTGCTCGGGGTTCTCGGCAACGCACAATCGACAATCGGCGTGTGCAAGAATGTAGGCGATCTCGTCCGTCGTTGAGTCCGACCCTCGAGGAACGTCGACAGCGCCGAGACCGAGGATCGCCAGATCGGTCCTGATCCATTCCTGCCGATTGTGGCTTATCAAGCCGACGTGGTCCCCCCGGGAGACGCCAAGGGTCGCCAACCCGGCACCGATCGTCTGTACCATCCGCCAGGTATCGGCGAACGTTGTTGGAACAAACTCCCCGCTCGTGTCCTTATCGTAGCTGAACGGCGAATCAGGATACTGTCGGGCCCGTAGACAAATGCGTTTGGGTACCGTCTCGCTCATCGTCGATCCGATCTACGACTCGGGTGGGTCCCCGACGAGACACATCCATTCCGCCTCGGCGGCGACCTCGCCGTCGACCGACGCGGTCCCGCGTTGCCGTACCATTCGTGAGCTAATGCGGATGTTCTCGATCGTCATTTCGACCGTCTCGCCGGGTCGAACCTGACGCCGAAACTTAGCGTTACTGACCGTTGCCAGAAAAAAGAGCTTATCACCGATTAGTCCGAGTCGGTTTACGCCCGCCCCACCGCACTGCGCCATGCTCTCTACAAGAATGACTCCCGGTACTACCGGGTATTCGGGAAAATGGCCGACAAAGAACGGTTCGTCCGCCGAGTATGTCCTTCTTCCAACGATTCGATCCTGTGAAGCTTCGACGATCTCTTCAACAAACAGGAACGGATAACGGTGGGGAATTAAATCTTCAACTTCTGTGCTCATCGTTCCTCCTGCGGCCATCCTATCGCACGGACTTCAATTAGACAAACATTTTGTCGGTCGACGACCGACTTGTTTGACCAAACAGTTCTCGCCGTGATAGGTTCTCGAACGTGACGATTAAGGACGTTAAAGATCTCGTAGACAAATTTGAATCGAGTTCGCTCACGGAGCTAATCTTTTCGCAGGAGAACGAGAAGCTCACGTTGCGGCGAGATGATAAGCAAAACCCCGTTTACACCCAACCCATTATGGTGCATCCCACGGCACTCCCGGCGGGGCCGAGCGTAGCGCCGGCGGCCGGTCAGGTCGTCGAGTCGGTTGGAGCGCCTGCGCCTGCCGACAGTTCAGCCGCGACACCTAGCGATGCAGAGGTCATCACCTCTCCAATCGTCGGGACGTTTTATCGGGCTCCCGCCCCCGACGCTCCACCGTTTTGCGAGGTCGGCGATACCGTCGAGAAAGGGCAACCGCTCTGTGTGCTCGAGGCGATGAAAGTGATGAACGAGCTTGAAGCCGAATTTCGGATGGAGATCGTCGCCGTACGGGTCAACAACGGCGAGATGGTCGAGTACGGAACGCCGCTGCTTGAGGTTCGCAGGGTATGATTTCATCGATTCTCATCGCGAATCGTGGTGAGATCGCCGTCCGGATCGTTCGAGCGTGTCGAGAACTCGGCATCCGCTCCGTTGTGGCCTACAGCGAAGCCGATCGCGAGTCCCTCGGGGTTGCGATGGCCGACGACGCAGTTTGCGTTGGTCCGCCGGCGGCGAGCGAGAGCTACCTCAACGTCACCAACCTCATTTCCGCGGCGGTTCACTCAAATTGTGATGC
This sequence comes from Alkalispirochaeta sp., assembly GCA_965601745.1. GTDB lineage: Bacteria > Spirochaetota > Spirochaetia > DSM-27196 > Alkalispirochaetaceae. The sequence continues at coordinate 1,868,588 of OZ271836.1, read as the reverse complement.
GATACACCCCGGCGTCGGGTTTTTAAGCGAGAACGCCAACTTTGCCCGAGATGTACGGGAGGCAGGACTTATCTTTATCGGTCCGCCCCCGGAAACGATCGCTTTGCTCGGCGACAAAGTACAGGCTAAGCGGACGGCGGTTGAGCAAGGAGTACCCGTGATCCCGGGATCGGAGGGCAGCCTCGATGATCACGACGCGGCCCTTACCGCCGCCGAGAAAATCGGATTCCCGGTCATTATCAAAGCGGCGGCAGGCGGCGGCGGAAAAGGTATGCGGATATGTCGCCATCCCGACGAGCTCGCCGGAACGATAGCGATCGCGGCCGCGGAAGCCGAAAAATCGTTCTCCGACGGAACCGTCTACCTTGAGAAGTATCTCGTCAGCCCGCGCCACGTTGAGGTGCAAGTCCTTGCCGATACGCACGGAACGGTCGCGCATCTTGGCGAGCGCGATTGTTCGGTCCAGGAAAACCACCAGAAGTTACTCGAAGAAAGCCCCTCGACCGCCGTGGACGAGGCGATGCGGGCAAAGATGGGCGAGGATGCCATCCGTTTGTTTTCCTCGCTCGACTACTGCGGTGCGGGTACGATCGAGTTCCTCGTCGCCGACGGTAAGCACTACTTCATGGAAGTAAATGCCCGGGTACAGGTCGAGCACCCCGTAACGGAACTCGTTACCGGCGTTGATATTATTGCCGAACAGATTCGAGCTGCCGCAGGCGAACCCCTTTCGATCGCCGGCCCGATGGTTGAGCTTCGTGGATACGCGTTGGAGTGTCGCGTCAACGCGACCGCGCCGGGGACCGTAAAGCATTTTCACCCACCCGGCGGATTTGGCGTTCGTGTCGATACTTTTTTGCGTACCGGTGCCGTTGTGCCGCCGTACTACGATGCGCTTGTGGCAAAACTCATCGTTTACGGCCGCGACCGACGCGAAGGACTCGCCCGCATGGATCGGGCCCTCGCCGAGTTTGAAATCGAGGGTGTCCCGACGAACCTCGCGATGCAACGAAATATCGTAAACAGCCGGATATTTGCCTCCGGGCGCTTTGGCACGGATGCACTGGAGGGGATTCGGAAGGAGATCGGATAATGGCGCAATCGTTCACGCGCTTGTTTGAATCGTTGATACCGCGCCGACGACGCAGTCGACGGCGCTCGCTGAGCGTTGATGAGCGTCGGCTCGTTGAGAGTAACAACGCCTGTCCTTCATGTGGCCGAGCGGTCGACCCACGCGAGCTCGCCGTTCATTTGTTTGTCTGTCCTCATTGCCAGCACCATTACCGAATAAACGCGCTGGAACGCGTCAAGGTGCTGCTCGACGGCGGCGAGATCAACGAGTTTTTTTCGGAAGTTAAACCGGTAAACCCGATTGCGTTTCCCGGATACGACGAAAAGATCGCGGCAGCCGCCGAGAAAAGCGGACTCGACGAAGCATTGTTGGCCGGTGTGGGTCGAATCGAAGGCCGATCAGCCGTGTTTGCGATTATGTCGTTTACCTTTCTCGGCGGTAGCATGGGTTCCGTCGTGGGCGAGCGGATCGCTCAGGCGATACTCTACGCGGCTGAGAACAAGCTCCCCTGTATCATTTTTACGGCAAGCGGCGGGGCGCGGATGCAAGAAGGTATCTACAGCCTGATGCAAATGGCCAAAACCAGCCACGCGGCAGCCTTGCTCGCCGAGGCGGGTATGCCCCTGTTTGTTGTCCTGACCGATCCGACTACCGGTGGAGTTACCGCGTCCTTTGCGATGCTCGGCGATGTCACTCTTGCTGAGCCGGAAGCTCTTATCGGTTTTGCGGGACCACGCGTCATCGAAGGGACGATACGCCAGAAGTTGCCGGAAGGATTTCAGCGTTCGGAGTTTCAGCGCGACAAAGGTTTTGTTGATATTGTCGTGCCCCGTAAAGATATGCGCAGTACGCTCGCCTATCTCATCGATACACACGTAGTCGAGGGTTCCGAATGAAGCAAGACAAAATACGCGCCAAAATACAGGAATTACAGGAGCTCGCCCTCCGCGAAAACATCGATATTGAGGCGGATTTAGCGCGACTCGCCAATCGTCTTGCCGAAGAAGACGACGAAGCGTGGCGTCGGGTCGAGCTGGCTCGCAACCAGGATCGTCCAACCGTTCTCCAGTATCTCGAACTGATTAGCGAGCGGTTTATCGAAGTCCACGGCGACCGCACGTTCGGCGACGATCCGGCGTTGATCGGCGCTATCGCGACGATCGGCGGCGTCCACTGTACCGTACTCGGTCACCAGAAGGGCCGTAACATGCGGGAGAACATCCGTCGTAACTACGGAATGGCCCACCCGGAGGGTTACCGCAAAGCGCTCCGCCTCGCTCAGCAGGCGGAGAAGTTTGGGCGACCGATCCTGACCCTTGTCGACACTCCCGGCGCATTTCCCGGTCTTGCCTCGGAAGAACGCGGCATAGGGGAGGCGATCGCCCGTAACCTCCGTGAGTTTTCCCGGCTCCGTACGCCAATAATCACGATTATCGTCGGTGAAGGCGGATCGGGCGGCGCGCTGGGAATTGGGGTAGCGGATCGTGTCTACATGATGGAGAACACCGTGTATTCGGTGATCTCGCCTGAAGGATTTGCTTCGATACTCCTCCGCGACACAAAAAAAGCGCGCCAGGCCGCCGGTCTAATGCGCATGACGGCGCCGGACTTGTCCGCCTTTGAGGTGATCAGCGGAATCATTCCCGAGCCTCCGGGCGGTGCTCACCGCGATCCGACCGCTGCTGCTGCCCGTCTCCGCTCTCGATTCCTATCGAGTTACGAAGAACTCCGTCGAAAAAAGCCGGAACGTCTGCTCCGGGAACGCAGCGAGCGCCTCCTATCTCTCGGGAGTTTTCGCGTCGAACCCGCTCCGCGCTCCACGCGCCTGATCAAGAGGATTTTTGGGCGCTAGATTCCCTGGAACATAAGCCAGGAGCCTAACAGCGGTCCGAGATCAAACCATCCCGCAAATTGGCTGATTGACAGCAGAAGAAGCAGAACCGACACCGTCGTCCCCAGCGGGCGAAGCGTGGTTTTTCTGACGAAGACGCGGACGAGCGGGTGGAACAGCGCCAGCAACAAAAGGAATACACCAAAAATCAGGTCGGCGGTACGGGGTGCGCGCTGCGCCCAGGCCGCCAGGTTGGTCCCCATCGCCGCGAGGACGCCGTTGAGCTGCTGAAACCTTCCGAGGGCGATAAGCAAACCGATAAATACCAGGAATACGCCGCTTACCGTTTTGATCGTCCGCATATGCCGCTTTAAACGATCGAGGAGCTTTGTTGCTCGAGTAAACGTCACCCCCGCGATCAGAAACGGCGCGCCGAGTCCGAGCGAGTAAACGCCGAGCAAGACTGCCGCTCGACCTGACTCGCCGGAGGAACCGGCGAGAAAAAGGATCGAGGCCAAAATTGGACCGATGCACGGACTCCAGCCTGCGCCAAAAGCGACGCCGACCAACGAGGCTTCGATGAGGGAAACCGGGCGCCGCTCAAGGCGGAAGCGTTTTTCGAAATTGAGCACGTGGACAAAGTCGAACAGGACGTTCAGACCGAGAAGAACGACGATCCCGCCGGCAACGAGATTAATCCATCGAATCGCTCCGGAGAACAGCAGCGCGGGACCGGCAAACAGGAGTCCGAGAACGACAAAAACCAGCGAGAACCCAATAACAAAAAAGAGCGTGCGGAGAAAGATAATCCGGCGGTCTCCGCTGCCGCTCGTGAGCTCGTCAAATCCGGCTCCACTCACGTAACTGAGATAACTCGGCACAAGCGGCAATACACACGGCGACAGAAATGAAAGAAGCCCGGCGGCAAATGCGATTAGGACGTTGAGCTGTCCCGACATAAGCGTTTACCCCTCGACAAGACCGACGATACGCTCGAGGGCTCCAAGCACCTCCGGCTCGTCCCAATACCGCGTTCCCACCAGCATTCCGAGCATCGTGCCGTCGGGAGCGATAAAATAGGAAGTCGGGATTCCCCGCACGCTGTAGTCGAGCGCGACCGCACCGGAACGATCGAGTAACACGGGAAAGTCGTATCCGAACTCGTTAACAAAGGATAAAACCGTCGAATCGTCTTCCTGAAGGTTAATGGCAATGATACGAAACGGACGCCCATCCATCAGCTCGTGAACCCGCTGCATCGAGGGCATCTCTTCGCGACAGGGAGGGCACCATGTTGCCCAAAAATTGAGCAGGATAAAGTCACCGCGGTAGTCGGCGAGGCTCGCTCCGGTTCCGTCTATCTTTTCGAGTTCAAAATTGACGGACTCAATCGGTGCACGAAATGTACGGATTCCGATCTCTTCCAGAGCATCCTTCATCGCGCTCGTCACGTCCTGCGTAGCGGTATTTTCCGCGACTAGAACGGGATCGCCCGCGTCCAGATCGCTCGGAGACTCGCCTGTACCGGCCGCGGCGGCAATTCCCGCGACGAGAAATAGGGTACAGCACACACTACTCAGTACCCGGAATCGGTTCCCGTTTATAAACCTAACCATATATTCAGAAAGTAGCGTGCACGGAGTGAGATATCAAGATAGCGGACAAATTGTAGAGCGTGTGTCCGGCCGCAAACGCAAAGAGGGACGGCCGCCTCCTCCACAAGTATCCGAGAAAAATACCGGCGAACAACGCAAACAGTAACGCACCAGCTCCTTGATACGCATGGCCGATCGAAAAAAGCAGTGCTGCGATGAGGACCGATTTGGATCCTGACAACCCCAGCTGCAAAAAGCGATGGAGTAGGTAGGAGCGAAAAAACAGCTCCTCAACAAGTCCGATCGACGCCATCGTAAGTACGAGCGACGGTATCCATGCGAGCCGGGGAAAGCGGCTGTCCAGGCGTTCGATGATACTACCGACACCTGGATCGGGTAGAGGTAAAAAGGTGGCCAACGCACCAATGACACCGGCCATGAGGAGAAGCGCACATGCGACAATAACGGTTGTGGACAGTCGTTTTATCCATCCGCCGTCCGACGGTACGATCGCCGAGCGCTCGCCGCGCAGGTCGGCGAGATAGATCACTAAAAGAGAAAACGCCACGCCGCGGATCGTCGTAACCGTCAAGGTGCCGAGATCAGCGATCGCCTGGACCGCACCAAACGGCACCGCGAGCGTCGGTACCAAGTAAAGTGATAGCAGGATGAGAACCTCACGCAGGAGGCGTCGGTCTGTTTTCATCGCTCGATCGTGTCACGGTCGAACAACGCATGTCTACCGAGAACGATCTCGTGCTTTACTTGAGAGATTTATTTCCGATACTTTGTAAGAGAGGTCAATTTTTTGGCGACTGTATTTCTAATCCTAGCGTTTGCGCTTGCGATCGGCGCGTACATCTTTGTTATGCGCGCCGGCGGTTTTCGATTTCCCTATGTAAATTTCTACGTACGTGGCAAGGAATCTGGATTTTCGTTCAGTGAAATCAGCTTGCTCCGCAGGGTCGCTACCGAAAACAAACTCAAGAGTCCGACCTCTCTCTTTTGGAGTGTTAAAACGCTCGACCGCTGTATTCGCTCGGCGATCGTCGGTTTTCGTGCCGCCGGCTCCGAAGATAGTCCCAAGAACCTCGAATTTATCGACAAGCTTTTTAATTTTCGTAAACGAGTTGAGTTTGACCAACCAAAATACCGCCTCGGACTTACCTCAACGCGGGGTATCACCCCGGGGCAGACGTTTAAACTCGCCCTTGAGGGTGGGGGCGTCTACATCTCCAAGTTGATAGAAAACAACCGCCGCCATCTGGCGGTCACATATCCGCGCGGTAACACGACGCCACACGGATTCTCATGGCGCGAGGAACCGTTGCGGATCTATTTCTGGCGCGCGGAAGACGCGGGGTATTACTTCGAATCGAAGGTTATCGGGGACTTTATCGACCGAAAAGTTCCGATTTTGCATGTCACCCATTCCGACAATCTCGTTCGAGCTCAGAAACGAGGATCAGTACGCCGGGAGGCCAACACCAATGCCACGCTCTACCCGCTAAAGACGATTCAGCAGGCAACCGAGGCGGTCGAGGCCCGTGGCGGTTATCGGTGCAAACTCGTCGATATTTCGGAGGACGGTGCAGCCGTTGTAATTGGTGGTCGCGCTAAAGCGGGCCTGCCGGTGAAGATCCAAACGGAATTAAACGAAGAGATGATCGTGATGTCCGGCGTCGTAAAATCGGTGAACTTCAAGCAAAAGACGCGTGCGAGCGTGCTTCACATTCAAGCACAGAGTCCGACCGTCCCGATGCGTACCAAGATACTTACCTTTGTGTACGGTCTTTTTGATGAGTCCGAGTCGCGAAGTACGCTAAAACGCCACGAGCCCGACGAGGAACCCAAGAAAGTTCGTAAGGCGATGGACGAGCCGGAAGAAGAGACGGAGCCCGCGACGCCACGACGCGGTCGACGAAAATAGCGTTGATTCGGTTCTGGCTTTCGCATACAATCAGAGTATGAGACGCCTCACAGGAATTACGCTGTTGTTTCTTTTTTCGGCTGGCGCCGCTTTCGCCCAGGTAGATCCGCTGGAAACGTTTCAGGCGAACTTCTCATCCTCGAATTTGCAGACAAAACTGGAAATCCTCCGCGCCGCGGATAGCCAAGACGCCGCCGCTTTTGGACCGCTTTACGCTCAGGCTTTGAGCTACGTGGTGAGTAACGCGGAGGAGCTCGTCGACGAACCGCTTTTGCGCCAAATAGCCTTAGCCGCGATCAACCGAATCGACGAAGGCGGTTACGCTCAGGCGGTCAACGACCTGTGGCGGCTTTTTCGGTTACATGACGAAACCACGGCCCGAATTCAGGTGATAAGCGTGCTTGGACGTCTCGCCGGAGATAATCTGCAGGTCATCGAGTACATAAACGATTGGATTCGAACCCAGAATAACCTCACTCGGGCCGGCTCGTCGATCGATTTGCAGGTAATGACGGCCACGCTCGACGCCGTAAACGCGTTAGGTAGCGAAACGTCGTTCCCGCAGATCGTCGATACGATTCTCATCCAGTACCCGGACTTTGTGAATGACGCAGCACTTGCGGCGCTCGAAAACCTCGCCGGGAATCCGGTGGAACTTGCGTCGACCGCGGTGACTTCGCGAGACGTCGCCGCGAAACGCGCCTCGCTCGATTTTTTTCTCACGTCGGATTACCTGACCGATGCCGATAAGGCCGAGGTTTCACGGGTAGCTCTGAGTAACGCACTTTCGACCGTTGCCAGCGGTGCCGAAGAGCGGGCAGAAGTACAGTTGATTCGTTTTACGGCGACCCAGTACCTCCGTGAGGCCGGCTACGCCGAGGCGACGAGCGTTTTGATTCGGCACTTTAACGAGACCGTCCTCGAGTGGGATCGCAACCGTATACCCAAAACGCGCGTTTTGGAGGCGATCGCAGCGCTCGGGGCTATGGGAACGACCGAAGCCGCGGAGCGCCTCACCGATTACCTCGAGTTATTGAATACCTACAGCGAACTTGACCGTCCCTACGATACGCAGATCGTGCTCGCGACGATAGCAAATCTCGAAATTCTGGATTCTCCTTCGTCGTATAACGCGTTGTTTTTTGCGACATTGCTCGAGAACTATCCCGATCGGATAAAGGATGCCGCCCGCCAAGCGATGGCTGCCGTATCGCAGTAGTCTGCTTATGTGACCGCCAAACCACCGAGAAGTAGCTTCTCGTATATCGCGACCGCGCCCGCCGTTGTTGCGGCGTCGATCTTAGTCCCGTCGATCCTGGTATGGCGACCGTTCCTACCGCTGTTAGCGCCCGTTTTTGTACTTGTGGCATTTGCCATTGTGGCCGGACAGCGCAACATAATCGGGGTACGTCTTGCGTCGGGGTTGCTCTTGTCGGGATTGGTGGCGGCGACATTTGCCTTGCCGGTCCGTCATTTCCGCAATGACCAAACAAAATGTGTGATTTTGTCCACGCGCGTTACCGAGCTTTATGGGCGCGTCGTTGCCGACATTCGGCCGAACAGCTCGTCATACCAGTTTGTTGATGTGGCCCTCGAGTCCGTCGCCACCGCCGATCATTGGACCGGCGCCGCGTCGGGTAGGATTCGACTCTTCTGGGAGGGGCCCCATCACCTTATCGATCGCTCGGGGCGATCAACGCTTCCGCTTCGCGGTGATCGTGTGATCGTTCCCGTTCGTTCCGGATTTCCCGTCGACGATCGCGTCTTTGTTTCGCACGACGAGGTTGAATTAACGCGTCGCGCCGCGGCGGGATTGGAGTTCCGCCGTCGCGTTCGCGAGGAGATTCGTCGTCGTCTTGGGCGACTCCCGCGACGCTCACGAGCGGTCGCCGTAGCGCTTCTTCTTGGCGACCGCGGCGACCTCCCTCCCGCCTTTGTCGATCGTGTCCGACGCGCCGGAGCGTCGCACGCCCTGGCGCTCAGCGGTATGCATCTCGCTATTTTCGCGGGTGTTCTTCTCGTATGTATCAAGCCTTTGCTTGCGCTTCGGATGCGGTTTATCGCGGTATCGCCGTTTCTTTTTGGGTACGTTTGGATCGTTGGGGCGATTCCGTCGCTCGTGAGGGCGCTTATCCTCTTTACCGTCGTTGCTGTCGCCCGTCTCCGCGGGCGACGTGTCCCGCTCATCGTCGCGCTCGCCCGTACCGCCGTCCTTGCGGTGCTGTTGACTCCCGAACTGGTCTCCAGCCTTGGTTTTCTCCTATCGACCGCGGCGCTCGGCGGGATCGTTCTCTGGTCGTACCCGCTGGGACTCCGCCTCTCGACTTACCTCCCAAGACCTATCGCTCTATATGTGGCCGTCGGCGGCGCCGCCATTCTAGGAACGGGAGCCATATCTCTTGCGGTGTTTGATACGGTGTATCCTTCCGGTCTTGTCTTGGGTGGGATAATCGCCTCACTCGTCGTTCTCGTCGTGTGGACGGCGGTTTTTACCGTAATCGTTGCACCCGTGCCCTTTGTTGGTACGGTGGCGATCGACGTCGTCAACGTCCTCGTCGCGGCAATCGACGTCGTTGCCGGAATCGGGGCGACGATACCCGTAGCTGCGGGGTGGGCTGGGGTTGGTCTGCTTGCCGCGATGACAACTCTCGTACTACCGTCGCGGAGGAGGCCGGTCCCCGCGCATGAACCACGATTCGATTTCTGAAATCAAAGAGCTGCTCCAATCAGAAGGGATTGCGCTCAAAAAACGTTTCGGCCAGAACTTTCTGGTCCGTACCGCCTTCCGGGAGAACATTCGCGAGATAATCTCGGCAGGAATTCCGGCGTCTGCGACTGCCCTTGAACGTGAACTGTGGGAGATCGGGCCGGGACTCGGCGCCCTCACCGATGAGATACGTTCTCTCGGGCTTCCGTTACGCCTGTTCGAAATAGACCGCGCCTTGATTCGAATCCTCCGCCGACGTTTCGGCGAGGATTTTGCTATCGAGGAGGGTGACGCGGTCAAGCTTTTGCCCGCGCGCCTCGCTCGTGTCGACGTCGGGCCCGCGGCGGTCGTCGGCAACCTGCCGTATTTCAGCGCAACCGCGATAATTGCCGCTCTCGTCGAGGCGTCGTGGGTCACGGCAAACGCCGTACCGTTTATGACGTTTCTACTCCAAGAGGAACTCGTCGGACGACTTGCCGCGGCACCGGGGACCAAGAACTACGCCGCGCTGACCGTTCTTGTCCAGGCCTGCTACACCGTCGAACGCGGCCCCGCTGTCCCCGGTTCCGCGTTTTATCCCGTTCCGCGCGTCGGATCACGTGTTGTATCGCTCTACCGGCGTCGCGACGTAGCGCCCGTCGAGATTCTCAGGATAGCCTCTGTCGTCACCCGGCGCGCGTTTGCCCAACGCCGCAAGACGTTGCGCAATACGCTCGGACAGTTTAACGACCACATGTCCCAAGTGGGCATCGATGCAGGCGCGCGCCCGGAGCAACTCGCGCCCGAGAAGTTTCTCGATCTGGCGCGGAGTCTCCGGGAGAGCGACGTGAGTCTCTGAGTACGGCTACACGCCCTGGCAGAGCGTGACGGCTGAAGTGTTTACGATATCCTCGATTGAACATCCGCGTGAGAGATCACTCACCGGTTTTGCAAAACCTTGCAGGAACGGCCCGTACGCCTCGGCGCCCGCAAGCCGCTGAACCAGCTTGTAGCCGATGTTGCCACTGTTGAGATCAGGAAAGATCAGGGTGTTCGCCGAGCCGGCGACCTCAGAACCAGGAGCTTTTTTTGAACCGACGGAGGCGACGATCGCCGCGTCGAGTTGCAGCTCGCCGTCAACTTTGAGCGTCGGCGCCTTTGCTTTGACCATTTCCAGCGCGGCGACGACTTTGTCCACCGATTCGTGACTGGCCGAACCCTTGGTCGAGAAAGAGAGCATAGCCACCCGAGGTTCCGTTTCGAGGAACGTTCGACAACTCTGCGCGGCCGCGGTCGTGATTTCGGCGAGCTGATCCGCCGTCGGATCGGGAATCGTGGCACAGTCGGAGAAAATCATATGACCATCGACACCCCACGCCGCATCTTTTAACTTCATGACAAAACAGCTCGATGCGAATTTGGTATCGGGCGCGGTTTTGATGATTTGAAACGCCGCAAGAAGAACGTTACCGGTCGAGTTTTCCGCGCCGGCAACCATCGCATCGGCATCGCCGAGACGGACCATCATCGCACCCCAGCGAAGTGGTTCGACAATTTGGGTAAACGCTTCTTCGGCGGATAGTCCCTTCTTTTTGCGGAGTTCCATAAACTCGTCGGCGTATCGTTTTCGCTCGGATGAGTTTGTCGGGTCCACAACCGTAATTCCATCTAGAGAAACTCGCTCGGATTCGGCGACGCTACCGACGGCCTCAGGCCTGCCGACGAGCGTGATCGACCCGGCCAGTCCCTCATCCACAAGGATACGTGCTGCCTGTATCGTCCGCGGCTCCGTCCCCTCGGGGAGAACGAGGCGCCGCCGGAGCCCCCGAGCGCGCTCCCGCATAGTCGCTATAAAATCCATCGTGTACCTCCAACAAATCTGTTACGTGATTTTGCTGCTACCGTATCATACGAGGTTGTTGCTCACCAAGCGAGTCGTTGTCGGTACGGCCGGTAATCGGTCATAATTCGGCGGTGAGCATAAAAACCACGGTCGCGGTTGTCGGCATCGGACGTTTTGGACTGTTCTGGGCGCGCTGGATTTCCGAGGAGTTTCACGTCGTTGTGTCGAGCCGGAGGGCGATAGATGACCTACCGGCCGGAGTTACCCAAGTCCCGATCGAGGACGCCGCGAAAGCCGATATTGTGTTTCTCACCGTACCGATATCTGCCGTCGCCGAGACCTTGACCCGATTACGGCCGCATCTCGGACAGCACACTACGGTCGTCGATACCTGCTCGGTCAAGAGCTACCCGGTCGAGCAGATGATCGATCGCCTTCCCGAGACGACCGGAATCATCGCCTGTCACCCGATGTTCGGTCCCGATTCGGCGTTGAATCGCACCGATCTGCTGCCGGTAATTACCTGGAACGTCCGCGATTTGTACGAACGATACCCGGGGTTACTGGAGAGCTTTCGCCGCCTGCGGATGCGGATTGTCGAGATGCGCCCCGAAGATCACGACCGCGAAGCGGCGTTTACCCAGGGAATTACCCATCTCATCGGGCGCCTTCTCGCCGAAATGGATTTGCAGTCGAGCGAGATTGCGACCTTGGGTTATCGTCGTCTGCTACAGGTTATGGAGCAAACGTGCAATGATCCGCTTCAACTATTTCGAGACTTACAGAGGTTTAACCCCTATACCCGCGACATGAGGCGCCAGTTCGCCGCCGCCTTGGAACGAACGGAGGAAGTTCTCGGCGATACCGCCCTTGACTGAGCGTTGTCCGCCCGATAGCCTCCATTTTGATGGCTAATCTCCGCGTTCGTACGATAGATGAGTCCGATTTAGATACGGTTCTCGCCGAAGATTTTTCTTTTGAGGGCAAAATCGAGTTTGATGAGCCGCTTCTTGTCAAAGGACGTGTCGCCGGTGAGTTGAAAACCGACTCCGATCTTTTTGTGGCTGAGAGCGCCCGCGTCGAGGCTGACATTCGCGCGCGACGAGTCTCGGTAAAGGGCGCCGTTACCGGTGACGTAAACGCCATTGAGCGTATCGAGTTGTTTGCGGGAGCCGTACTGCACGGAAATATCGAAACTCCCGATCTGATTATTCAGAGTGGTTGCCGCTTTTCCGGCCAGTGTTCGATGCCACAAATCGCAGTGGGAGGAAACACGTGAGTTATCGCCGATTGACGCGTGGACGCGTTCTGGTCGCAACGACATTGCTCGTCGTTCTGTTGGGTGGGGTCGCCGTCGCCCAGGAGCGCGAAGACGCGCTTGTGGAGTATAGACAAGGGCGCTATGCCCGTGCGGTCGATATCACCCTCGCTGAGATCGCCGCCGAACCGGCCAATTTAGACGCCTACACCGTCCTCGGTTGGAGCCTGCTGGCCCTGCGTCGATTTGACGAAGCGCTCGAATACGGGCTGGCGGGTTTGCGGGTTAGTCGTTTCGACCACCGAATCGTTCATATCGTCGGCGAGGCGCATTATCGGCTCGAAAATCAACTGGAAGCACTCGAGTATTTTCAAGATTACGCTGCCCTTGCGCCGACCGGAAACCTGATCGATGAGATCTATTTCCTGATAGGCGAGATTCACATATCCCTCGAGGAGTATCACCACGCCGACATCGCGTTGACGACCGCCGTGTTTCTCGCCAATGAACGCCCGTTGTGGTGGGCGCGTCTCGGCTACGCCCGCGAGATGGCCGGATCGACGGAGTACGCGGTCGCGGCGTACCAGGAAGCGCTGAGTCGGAACCCCAACCTGCTTGAAGCGCAACGCGGTCTCGAGCGAATCGAAGGATAGATAACCTCTTTCCCCGTCACCGTCACTCCGGTGACCGCGTAATCCGGGTCTCGACCGTTCGGAAACTTACAACACCCTCGCGTTTTCTTTTTTACCAATGCGCTATACTTGTCGATATAGGAGAAGAATATGGAACGCGTGAAACGACGTTTTGTGATGGCCACAGTCGCCATCGCCGTCATTTCGATTAGCTCGTGTGAGAACCTCCTCAGCGGTAATTTTTTCGAGGATTTTGATGCTCCGCCGAGTGCGGACGACATTCTGGATGATTTCACCGAGCCTGACGGGTCAGTAAGCACCGACAATGCGCCCGATTTTGTAGAAGAGCTCGACGAGGCCGCCGATAGCAACCGGTTTTTTGACGACTTGTCCGCGGATGACCGCGACGAACTCGGAACGGCGCTTGAGAGCGTCTTTGACAACGAGGACGTCGATACGGAGGTTCGCCAAGAAGCGGCGATACTCGCGGGCGAAATCGCCTTGCGCGGTACCGAAGCCGGTGAGACCGCCAACAACGTCGTAGACGTACTCACCGACGCTGACGGTGCCGATTCATTTAACGATCCCGGTGCATTTGTCGATGCCGTCCTGCCGGACGATATTCAGGACGATCCCGACGCCGTTCGAGAGGTGTTTGAGTCGATGATCGCCGCGGCAAACGCCTATAACGCGCTCGGCGAGAACTTGACCGATACCGATGGCGACGGATCTCCGGATGGCCCGGACGGCGCAAACATGGGAGAGGTCTCTCAAAATGCGGCGATTTCGATCGTTCTCGCCGAAACCGCCGACGCCGACGGCGACGGTGTCGTCTCCGATGCCGAACTCGATGCGTTTACCAACGCCACGGTCAATGACGATTTCTCCGGTTACAGCGGCAATCCTTTGGAGGACTCGCTTGGAAGCGATGCGTCACCTACACCGTTACGTAACATCCTCGACGCGGGCGGTCTTCTGGAGGTCTTTGAGAGTGAAACGTAGCCGACTCGCGTTTTTCTGCGGCATCGTTGTTTTAACGGCGAGCGTGACGTTTACGGCGTACCCCGAAACGATACGACAGCAGGATTTTCGCCCCTTGTCGCCCGAAATTCTCGGTCAAGGAGGCTCGTTTGTCGCCGTGGCCGAGGGATACTCCAGTTTTTTCACCAACCCCGCCGGACTAGCGATGACTGAGGATCGTGAGTTTACCGTCCCGTCGATTACCACGTGGATTCACTCTCGACCGGACCTCACCCTTTCGACGATAGGGGCGTTAGGCGGCCAGGATGTATCCGCTGATTCGGGAGATGAAGACCAGTCGCGCGAAGACATCATCCTCGATAATCTCGAAGAGCAGTTTACGACTAACGGATTTGGCTTGGGAGCCGCCTTGGGTCTCGGATATATCGGCGGTGGCGTCGGATTTGGTCTCAACGTCGCCAACGACATTTACCTGTATGGTGATACGTTTCCGCTCGGCATCGAAGGCGAGATGAACAGCCATATCCAGCTGATGATCGGGTACGGCCAGCCGTTTGAGATTGGGCCCGTCACTCTGGCGGTCGGAGGGCTCCTGAGACCGACGCTTCGCGTCGCGTCGATTATCGACTCCGAAGTAGCCGTCGAGCTTATCAACACCTTTTTGGGTGTCGACGCCGGCGAGACCGAGGCCAGTGGTGATGTGACCGAAACGATTACGGCCTTGAGTGGTTGGGGTGTCGGGATCGATGCCGGGCTTATCGCATCGTACGAATCGATGCGCCTCGGAGTGGCCGCGCGCAACATCTTTAACACGAGCTATCAGTACTCGCGCAACTCACTCCAGGACGTGCTCGATGCGTTGCAATCCGGGGGGCTCCCGTCCGAACCGGAAGATAGAGATGATCCCGCGTACGTCGCCGAAAACTACGAGGTGCCGATGGTTCTCAGTCTCGGCGCGGCGTGGCAACCGGAGTTTTCGTTCTCGCCGGTATTTGATCCCGAGCTTCATGGCCAGATCGATGATCCGTTTGGAACCGGCCAGATCGACGAGGATCGCCCGACGTCGATCTGGACTCGTGTACACGTGGGTACCGAAATGACGTTCCTGCAGTTTTTTGATCTGCGCTTCGGTATCAACCAAGGGTACTTTACCGTCGGATACGGTCTCGACCTTTCGTTTTTTGAGATCCAGTTTGCTCTGTACAGTCAGGAGTACGGACGCTATCCCGGTGACCAGCAAGTCGGCGGGGCGGCCCTCGAACTGGCTCTTCGATTTTAGTTAAAGGAGCACGGGCGCGCGCCGGCTGTTCTTGACAGCCCGGGTCGCCTTAGATACATTCACTCGACGTAGGGCCGCTAGCTCAGCTGGTAGAGCAACGCCCTTTTAAGGCGTGGGTCGCAGGTTCGAACCCTGCGCGGCTCATCCAGAGGACAGCGTGACGACAAGCTTGGTCCAGCGTCCTCGGAATACACGTCTCCTTCGTCTAGTGGTTAGGACACCGGGTTTTCATCCCGGCAACGCGGGTTCGATCCCCGCAGGAGATGCCTTTTTTAGCGACGGCGCCCCGATGGGGCGCCGTTTTTGTCCGCGCCTGGACTTAAAACAACATACTCGACCTTTCTGAGCGACGGGTGTACCGTGGCGTCATGCAGGGTGTTAACTTCATAAATCCGGACTCGCTGGCGAGGAGCAACGCCTTCTCGTACGGCATCGCTCACTTTCCCGGTAGCCGAGTTGTCGAAACCGGCGGAATAAACGGCACCGGGGACGACGGACGAATCGAGGACGCCGAGGACCTGGGGGCGCAAACGCAGAAGGCGCTCGCCAATGCTCTCGAAGTCCTTCGTCAAGCCGGCGCCCGCAAAGAACACATCTTTCGACTCCGCATTTACGTTGTCGACGGTATCGATCCACACCCCGGTTTTGCCGCCTGGCAGGAGTTTTGGTCCTCTCAAAATCGGCAACCACTCGTAACGGTCACCCGCGTACACTCGCTCGTAGTCACAAACGCACTGATAGAGCTCGAGTTACAAGCGGCGATCCCGTATGGCGATCTCAACGACGATGCAACCGTAATGTGGGAACAGTTCCTGATCGGCTCGGAAGAAGGGCGGATCGCGGTCGCAAATGGCGCGCGACCGGCCGCGTGGGCATTTGGTTACGGCGTCGACCTGGAAAACGAACTCGCCACGCTCGTGGTTTCCGGATCCAAGCGGGCGACCGCCTCAAGTCTCCGGGTCCTGATCGCGGCGGGCGAACAGCTACCTGCCGTCGGCGATTACTCGATTATCTATGACGGCGCGAGAAACGCGAAGTGTATTATCAGGACCGACCGGCTTTTTGTCGCGCCGTTGGAGAGCGTTACCGAAGAATTTGCCCGTCGGGAGGGCGAGGGGGACTCGAGCCGCGACTACTGGTTGGCGGCCCATCGCCGTTTTTTTGAATCGGAACACCGTACGTACGCGCTCGAGTTTAACGATCAGATTCCGGTCATGTTTGAGGAGTTCCGCGTGGTCTGGCCGACCGAAATTGCCGACGATCCGCAGAACGATGAATAAATCCACGGACTTATATATCGGCGCGCACGTGAGCGCGGCCGGCGGCGTTGCCAACGCTCCAGGAAACGCGCGGAAAATCGACGCCAGCGCATTTGCGCTTTTTACGCGAAATCAACGCCGGTGGACCTCCGCACCGTATACCGCCGAGATGATTGACGCGTTCCGCGAGGAGATGACCCGCAACGAGTACACGGCCGATCACGTGATCCCTCACGCTTCTTACCTCGTCAATCTTGGGTCCCCCGACGACGATGTACGCCACAAATCGATCGCCGGACTGGCCGACGAACTTGATCGTACCGTTGCGCTCGGTTTGCGATGGTTGAATTTCCATCCGGGCACATCCAAAGGAGAACTAGACGAGGCCGATACCTTGATTCGTATCGCCGAGGCGGTCGATCGAGTCCTTGACTTGGTCGATGGCGGCGTCCTCGTCCTGGAAAACACCGCCGGCCAGGGCACGTCGATCGGGCGAACGTTTGAACAGTTAGCCAGGATAATCGAGATCTCGCGCTATCCAGAACGTCTGGCGATATGTGTCGATACCTGTCACGCGTTTGCCGCCGGTTACGATATCCGGAGCGCCGCGGGGTGGGCCGCCATGATCGACCGTATCGCGGAGGTCGTCGGCATCGACAAGTTAGTCGCGCTCCACCTCAACGACTCTGCAGGAGAGTTGGGAAGCCATAAGGACCGTCACAAGCCGATCGGTGAGGGCGAAATAGGCCTAAGCGGATTTCGCGCGATCGTAAATGACCCTCGCATGGCCCAAAAACCGATGATCCTGGAAACGCCGGACACGGACAAATGGGCGGCAGAGATTTCGCTCCTTCGTGACCTTATCAGCTCGACGTAGGCGCGCTGTTTGTCTCGTGGCGACGGAACACCCAGCGAAGCGGACGCGGGAGCAGCGAGTAACGCGGGATAGCTGAGAAGTTGTACTCTCGACCGGTGAGGATCGCATCAGCAACGATCTTCCCACTCTCGATCGCCGCCGCGATTCCCTCGCCCATGTCCAATGTCGCCAGACCGACGGCGTCGCCCACCAGAAACGCGTCGCCCGCTCCGCGTGTCGGGGCCGGCTCCGGTCCCCACGTCTGTCTGGTATGGTATACGTATCCGCTGGGATTCCAACGCCTGTGAGTAACCAACTTCTTCCGCTCCAGGTATTTGATAAACGACTCCCAGTGTGCCGTTATCGTGTGTCCACGACCTTTGAGCCCATCAACAACCCCGCCGATTCCGACGTTGACGATTCCATCGCGCTTAGGGACGAACCAGGCGTAGCCCGGGAGATGATCGTCAAAAAACCGAAGTCGACAATGGGCGTCACCACCCGAGTAGGAAAACTCTTCCTCTATCGCGACGATTGCGCTTGCCGGACGGCGAGGATACGCCGTTCGAAAGATCTGGCGGTAAACGGGGCAATAGGAGCCGCCGGCACCGACGATTATCGGCGCGACAAAACGTCCGTCGACGATCCATTTTTGGTCGTGACGCTCGATGACTCGAGCTTCATGAAGTAGCGGTGCAATCCCACTAATTCTGACGAGCCATGCATCAAACTCATACCTTCGGATCGCGTACTGAGGACCACCGACGCGAAACGGGAATCCCCAGGCCGCGACGTTAAGGTGAGGAAAACGGGTCAGCGATCCCGGATAACCGCTAGGCGGGATACCAAGCAGATCAAAGACCCGCGGCGTCAGCCATCCGGCGCATAGCTTCTCCCGCGGAAACTGGGCTCTATCGAGAACCGCGATCCGCAATCCCGCTGATCGCAAGGCCGCCGCACAGGTTGTGCCGGCGGGTCCGGCCCCGACGATGAGGACGTCGTAGTTGTCCACCGGCTACGACTTTCGACAATCGGGCTGAGGATCACCGAGTCGCGTGAGCACCGCCTGCCAGAGCTGCGAACTCCGCGCGCGAAATCCGGCCGCGCTACTCAACAGGTAGAATCGCCACATGCGAAAAAACCGCTCGTCGTAGCGGTCGCTCAGCTCGGGCCAGGCGGCGACAAAATTCCGGTCCCACGCCATAAGCGTCGGGTCGTAGTGAGGACCGATATTATGCCAATCCTCGACGATAAAAAGACCTTCCATCGCCCGCGCGAGCTGAGCGATCGACGGCAACATTCCGTTTGGAAAAATGTACTTATCGGTCCAGGCGTTTACGTTGGTCGCGCTTATGTTCCCGCCAATTGTATGAAAAAACGCGATTCCCCCGGGGGCCAGTGTTCGGTCGACGACCTCCATATAGCTGCGGTAATTCTGATAACCAACGTGCTCAAGTATTCCAATTGAAATCACGCGATCAAATTGACCGGTGACAGACCGGTAATCCTGTAGGCGCAGCTCAACCGGGAGGTCTTTGTATCTCGCGCTACCAAGTTCGACCTGGTCACGGGAGACGGTTACACCGACAACATCGACACCGTACTTCTCAGCGGCGTAGCCGGCAAATGCGCCCCAACCACAACCGAGTTCTAGGACGCGCATGCCCGGCTGGAGCCCGATTTTCCGGCACACGAGATCGAGTTTTTGCTCCTGAGCCGCGTCGAGATCCTGCGCGTCTTTCCAATACGCGCAGGTGTAATTCAGCCGGCGATCGAGCATCGCTTCATAAAGCTCGTTTCCGAGGTCGTAGTGACGTTCGCCGACCTGGAAGGCGCGCGATCGCGACTGAAGGTTAAAAAGCCGGGATCGCAACGCGTAGAGCGAAAGCTTCCAGTTTCCGCTCACGTGGGACGCAACATCGGTTCGAAATATCCGTTCCATAAGCTGGTCCAACGCCTCACAGTCCCACCAACCGTCCATATAGGACTCGCCGAGACCGAGCTCGGCATCGGCGAGCACGCGGCCAAAAAAGCGCTGATCGTGTACCTTAATATCCCAGGGTTTGCTACCGTTGATCGTAAATCCGGCGGAATCGGCCAAGTCTCTCACGATCGACTCGGCGGTCGTTTTTGTCACCGTCGACGCTCCTCCAAGGCTCGAATATGTGTGATTAACTCGCCTGTCATTATACCATGATCGCCCGCGCGCCATGGATGCGCCGCCTTCTCAAACGGGCATATCCTTCGATATAGTTGTGGATACATGAAAAAGACCTTTATTCGCCGTAAAATTCTGGCGATCCTCGTTTTATCGCTGGTCGTCGTCGAGGTTCTTATTCTGTTTCTCACGCTTCTCAACGATCGCCCCCAGTTGGTTGAAGAGCACTACGTCTTCCAAGCCCGCACGATTATGGCGACGCTCGATCCAGCCGACCTCGCCGATCTCGACTATCGCAATCGAGCGGTCGCGAGATTGCGGGACCTCGACGTCCTCGCGCTCTCGCCTGCACCGACGGAGCGTGAAGAGGGGAGCTGGCGGGAGCTCGAAAACCTCGTCTTGAGTTACGTCGAAAACGACTACGAGTTGCGAATCGATATGGGGGCGATTCCCGAAACGCTGCGACGAACGGTGATAAACATCGTCGGTCTTGTCGTTATCATCGTCCTATTTGTCGTCGTGGCGACGTACTTCTTTCTCAATCGGTCGTTGATTCGCCCCTTGTCCGCGTTGCTTACCAACATGGAAAACGTCGCCGGGGCGGACGCCGATCTTACCCAGCGACTTGAAGTCGTTTCGACCGACGAGATCGGCGCGATTGCCGACGCCTTTAATCGGTTTATTTCCAAGGTACAGAGCGTCGTTGCCGAGATCGGGAGCGTTTCCGCCTCTGGAAGTGCGATCGGAATGCGATTACTTGAATCGAGTACCGCGGCACAACGCGGTTTGGCCGCAATCGGCGAGGCAAGCGCCGCCACCGTCGAACGTGTTGAATCGATGAACGACCGGATACAGTCCGTCGCTAGTGAGACGAAAGAAGCTTCAAGCGCAACTGAATCGATGGTACGACGAATTGATCTTCAGACCAACGCCGTAGCAAACTCGCTCGCCGCAGTCGAGCAGATGGACGCCTCCATTTCGAGTCTCGTTTCCTCAGCCGAGCGAAGAGTCGCCCTTGTCGAGTCGTTGCGGTCGGCGGCAGACGAAGGATCATCGCGCATGTCCGAAGCGATAGCGGCGATCGGCGGCATCGAATCCTCGACCACCGATATCCTCGATCTCGTCGAGGTGATCGACGAGATCGCTGGGCAGACAAATCTACTCGCCATGAATGCGGCAATAGAAGCCGCCCATGCCGGTGACGCCGGTCGGGGTTTTGCCGTTGTCGCCGATGAGATCAGTCGTCTGGCAGACGAGACAACCGAACACGCCGCATCGATCAACACGACGATGCGCAAAGAGGTTGACCGTATTAAACTAGCCGGATCGATCAGCCGCGAGGCCGACGAATTTTTTAATCGCGTCGTGGTTGAAATCGAATCGGTCTCGACGGCAATTCGCGAGATGGTCGCGGGACTCAACGAACAGGCGGCCGCGAGCTCGGAAATCCTCAAAGGAAACCAGGTGATTGGGGAGTCGTCCGGGATAATTCGCGACGCATCTCAAGAAACGAACGGTCGCATCCTTGCGATTACCTCCGCCGCCGAGAGTATATCGCGTTCGTCGGCCGAAGTTCGCGAGCTGATGGGGCGGATCGCGAGCGAGGTTCAGGAAATGGGCGCCACTACGTCTGCGGTTGCCGACGCCGGCGAGGAGAATCGATCAAACACCCAACGCCTGGAGCATGAGATCGATCGATTTCGAGTATCCGCGCGGTCTAATCCGCCCGACGCATAATACTCACGGCGCTACCGGCGCGAGCATCACGCTCGGCGAGCGCGAGAATGAGGATCGTGTCATCGTCCAGCGGACGCGGCAGTATTCGAACCGTCCGGCTCGGCAGCCTCCAGACGACCGCGTCGCCGTCGAGACCCCAGGCAAACCCGCTATCTCCGAGGACGCCGGTGCCGTCTCCGTAGACGATGAGGTCGATCGTAAACAGCCCTTCGGCGTGCGATTCGATCCATATGTTCTCCGGATCGTCGAGGTGGATCGTGTAGGCGTCCTCAAGCGTCCAGGTTCCTATCATCTCCCGGGCGACCCCGACTTGCGCACTTACGTTGAGCGATACACATGCGAGAAACAGTGTCATCAATGCGACCATTCGATTCATCGATTCAACATATCCACATGTCGGCGCGTACGACCACCGGGAAAAAATCGACTTAATAAACGAGGCATGCGGTCTTTACGCCCTTGCGCGCCGCGGATTGAGATACTACTCTCGTATGTATGTCCTTGGCAGGTCGATCGAAGGCCAAGAAAGACGACGCCAAATTCCGCGAGTTTCTCGGACCGTATGTCCGCGATCTTGTCGGGCTCTGTAGAATAGCGGCGGAAGCTGCTGATCGGCCGACCTTTCCCTGTCGCGAGTACTTAAGTCGCCTCCACCGCGAATCGACGCGGCTCGAGGAGATGGTAGATGCCCACGGAGCACAGAACAACGAGAAGTGGTTTCCATTCCGGGAGTCGATAGCCGCTGCCAAATTGTTCTCAACGGTGACCTACGAGATCCTTCATATTCGACACGGTATGGAGCGTTATCGCCTCCTCGGCAGCGACACCGACCTGTCGCAGGACACGGATCGAGTTGTAGCGTTATTGCGCAAAGCGATCGTGACACTGTGTGAAACGATCCTCAATCAGATCGAGCGCTGCGGGCTGGAGTGGAACGCAACGCCTCCAAGCGTTAAACCCTGTAATGACGAAGCGATCGGTTTTCGACTCGCCTCCAATCGTAAAGTTCGCCACGTCGCCCGTGTCGGCGAGACGGTTGTCTATCTGGCAACACAGTTTCTCAACCTATCCGAGGACTGTGATGTTCGCGATGTGCTCCTCGAACGTGACGCGAGCGAGTACGATGCGGCGATTCCGGCGGTGATAAGCGAGGAACGCCTTCGCTTAGTCGAATCTCGATTTCACAACCTGCAATCTCTCTACGACACCTACATCTTTGAATCCGATATCGAACAGCAGAACAGCGATCTTCCGTTTCTCCGCGGGCACATCAGTTTGATCTTTCATTTACTGGTAATCGCTACTGATGTCGCCCATTACTACGTTCGACATATGAGCTCTCTTCGGCGCGATACCTTCCTGTCGATGCGGTTCCCGATGTCTCCCGAGGATCTCCGCGCGTTCCTTTTTGAATACCCGCTTCGTTACGCGCGCGTTTACCTGGAATCGGCCGTCTACCTGTGCCAAAAGATGATTCGCACCTACTCCGAGCGCGCGACTATCACCGTTCCGATCCCAAATTACCGTGGATTTCACGTTCGTCCTTCAACGCTGATCGCTAAAATTGTTGCCCATTACGGTAGTCCCGTCGTGATGAAACTCGGCGACGAAAGCTACGACGCGGGTTCGCCCCTCGATCTGTTTCGAGCCAATGAGGCGATCAACGCGGTCAAACGACGCCGCGTAGCCGATATGTTGAGCAAAGAACCGGGGCTTCAGGTCACGGTTCCGTGCGAGAAGGACGAGCGCACGCGAGAACTCCAACTCCTGTTTATCCATCTCATGAACGAAGGAAGTATCGTGCTTTACGATGCCGACCTTTCGTTTGACGATCTGCAATGTGAAGAGGAAGCCACGATCGCCGAGTTTGCGTCGCGATACGTCGTTCACCTGATGTCGATCGCCAAAATGGATATTCGTAGCGATATCACCGTTTCCTTCGATGGCGACAGTCGTGCCCTGAACGATCTCCGTGCCCTCGCCGAGAACGGCTACGGCGAAGATCGTATGGGTAACAACATCGTCCTACCCGACGAGCTTTCCTATCTCGCTCGTTGATCGCGACGTAAGAAATTTGTACTTTGCAAACTAATGGGTACACAAACAATCGCCGGAACAATCGACAGTCTCTCGAGCAGCGCGTCGCTCTTTGAAAGCGACGTCGAGCAAGATCGATTTCTCGCCGATGCCATAGCCGAGATTACCGCCGCGGTCGAAGTCTCCCTCGGAGCCGTGTTTTTATACGACGCGTCAACCGAGGAACTCGTTCTGCGGGCGGCGCGAGACGAGACAGGGCTCTGGGATCGGGACCGTTGTTCGATTGGAAGCGCTACGACTCGCCTCAGCGTTGAAGGAAATCACGTCGGCCGCGCGTTTCGCGAGGGCCAGATCGTAAAACTCAGCTACGAGACCGACGAAAACAAGCAAGGTATTCGCTCAAAGATGATAATACCCGTTGCCCACGGCCCGGTTCGCCTCGGCGTGCTGGTCCTCGCCGATGGCAACGAAAACGCCTTTGACCACTGTGAAGACGGGCAACTCTACAGCCTCGCGGCGCGCGTCGCCGACCTCCTTGCCGCGACCTCGGCGTTGATACCGATGGAATCAATGATGGAGTCCGATCGCATTTACGGACGCCGCGCTTCGGAGGGCATAGCGGTCGGTAAGGCGCTCCCGTTTTGGGTTGAGGCTGTCCCGCCGCCGCCGCCACAGGGGAGTCTCGAAGAGGAAACCGATCGTTTTGACCGCGCGCTTGAGCGCGGCCTCGCTCAGCTGGATGAACTCCAGAGTCCGAGCTCGCCGATCGCCGACGTTGGTGCGCTCATTTTCCAGGCGCACGTGTTGATGCTTCGCGACCGTGGATTTTCGGGAAAGATGCGTGAGCGGATTCTCGAGGGAACGGGCGCAGTCGCGGCAATTCGTGGAGTCGTCGAGGAGTACGCCGCCAAGTTCTCTAAAATGCGTGAACAGCGGTTTGCGGAAAAAGCGCAGGATGTCCGCGACCTCGGAAACCGCCTGATTGCGAATCTCTCGATCGACGATGCCGCACAATTTTCGTATGAAGGTCGGATAGTTCTCGCCCGCCACGTGTACCCCTCCGACCTCGCCCGCCTCGCCGCGGAGCGCGTCTCGGGCGTCGTTCTGCTCGGGGCTGCGGTGACCGCTCACATTTCGATATTGGCGAGATCGCTCGATATTCCCGTCCTGATCACCGACGACGAGTCGCTTCTCTCGATTCCGTCGGAGATGCAACTGCTCCTCGATGCCGATACCGGCGTGCTTATTGTCGATCCCTCTCCGGAAGTTCTGGCGGAGTATCGTCGCCAACGAGACATGCAGGAAGCGATCCCGGAGTTCTTTACCCTCCGGGGACGGACCGCCGACGGTCACCACGTCGCGGTAGCCGCCAACGTCAATATTCTCAAAGACGCGGAGGACGCGCGTCGGCAGGGATCCGAGGGAATCGGCCTCTACCGATCCGAGTTTCCGTTTATCCTCAAAGACGACTTCTTGTCGGAGGAGCAACAATTCTCAATCTACCGCGCGATCGTCGATACCCATCGCGGGAAGCCGGTCGAGTTGCGGACGGCCGACATCGGCGGTGACAAACTGATGCAGGGCCGAGGAAACTCCGAGGATAATCCCTTTCTCGGGGTTCGCGGGATTCGCTTTTCGCTCGCCAACCGCGAGATGTTTCGTGACCAGCTCCGGGCGATGCTCCGTGCGGGCGCCGGCGCCGATCTCGGCATAATGCTCCCGATGGTGTCCGGCGTTGAGGAGGTCATCGAAGCCAAAGAGGAAATTCGACGCGCTTCAGCCGACCTGGCCGCTCGCCGCGTTCCCTTTAACGAGAATCCACGCATCGGTGCTATGATCGAACTTCCCTCAGCGGCGCTTGCAACCGCCGAACTCGCCCGGGAGTGCGACTTTCTCTCGATCGGCACTAACGATCTGACGATGTACCTCCTTGCAGTCGATCGGACCAACGAGGCGTTGAGCGGATTGTACCGAACGTATCACCCGTCGGTACTCGACGTCCTTGAGATGATCGCGATCGATGCGGGAGATCTGCGCGACAAAATATCGGTTTGCGGCGAAGCGGCGGCGGATCCGGTGTTGTCGTTGTTCTTCGTCGGCATCGGTATTCGTAAGCTCAGCGTGTCGCCGTCCCGTATCGAGTCTCTCAAGGCGCGACTCGCCGCGGTCGAGCACGCGCGTACGCAGGAGATCGCCAAAGACCTGCTCGGGCTCCGCCGGATAGCCGAGATGGACGATTACTTGCAGCAGTTGGAGATTGAGAAACACGCGGGATTGCATGAAAAGTAAAATATAATTGCGTTTGTAAGGTTAACCCCCTATACTTTAATCACGGCCCGGGCAGGCCATACGACGAACACCGTTCGTCAACAGGGGGGATACGTGAAAACTCGAAAACAACTCTTTTTTCTGGTAGTGGGTCTTCTCGCCGTTCTCGTTCTTTCCGGTTGTGACGTGCTTTTAACCGAGGATGAAGAGGACAACACCGGGACACTCGTCGATTCGACGAACGGTTTTGTCGGTATCGGCGGAGAGGTCGAGATCGAACTATTTAACCTTGCCATTGGAAGCACTTATCGAGTCGTGCTGTCGGGTATGTCTAGTGATCTTGACCTCGTCGTACGAACAGCAGGCGGTAGTTTCGTTGGATCAAGTAGTAATTTTGGAACGGAGACCGATTCTGTTACATTTACGGCCACAACGACTGTCTACGACGCCTTTGTGAGGCACTTTTCCGGAAGCAGTAGTAGCTTTACGCTTTCGCTCTACCTCCTTTGATCGCCCGGCGTCGGTCATCCGGTCTCGGATAGCCGACGCCAGTACGGACCTTTAAATGAGATAGCGGCTCTTGACGGCTCGGTATGTTTCTCGCGAACTTTGCCGGCGGAGGAACACATGAAAGTATCCGTTCTAGGAACCGGCGAGGTTGGTCGATCTTTAGCCACCGGCCTTATCGACGTCGGTCACGATGTAACGATAGCCGGCCGCGACCGATCGGGCGCCGGCGTCCAGTCCTGGCTCAAGGATGTACCCAAGGAAAACGCCGCGCGGGCTCATGGATCCGACTACGCCGGTGCGACAAGCGACGCCGACGTCGTTTTTTTGTGCGTTCGCGGTCAGAACGCGATCGAGGTCGCGACCGCTCTCGGCGATCGCTTGTCGGGCAAAATCCTCGTCGACGTCACGAATCCGCTTACGTTTCCACCCAACAAGCCGATGGAGCTCTCGATCGCCAACACCGACTCGCAAGCCGAGCAGCTACAGCGGGCTCTTCCCGGAACACAGGTTGTGAAGGCGCTCAACATCGTCAACAGCCACATCATGACCCACCCCCGCGAAATCGCGGGCGACCATTTTATGCCGATCGCGGGCAATGACGCAGGCGCCAAACAAACGGTCACGAAGATTCTGCAAGATGACTTTGGATGGCCTCGGGTCATCGATCTCGGCGACGTTTCGGCGGCGAGAGGTATGGAGGCGTATCTTCATCTCTGGCTTCGACTTTGGGGTGCGGTCGGCCATGCGCGATTTAACATCGCCCTCGTCGAGCACAAATCCGGCTAGTCAAGATCCAGGAGGTTCCGGAGATAGGCGCTGAGGTTCTCTTCGGGGCGTTCGCGCTTCTCGCGATACATCGCCGCATCTACACGTTCGACAACGTCTGTAACCGTATCCGGCCCGGCCTCATCGAGGCCGATACTCAACGAAAACGGTACAGGCTCTTCCATCCGTGCTGACTTGATGGCCGACAAGATCCTCTTTCGCACGTGCTCGGCATCATCGATCGTTGAGTCGGGCATGAGTACGACAAACTCGTCGCCACCGTAGCGCGCAACGATATCAACGCTACGTACCTCGGCAACCAGTGTCGACGCGACTCGTTTGAGGACCTCATCGCCCGCGATGTGACCGTACTGATCATTTATACTTTTAAAATCGTCGACGTCGACGATCAGAAGCGCAAAATTCGATCCGCGCCGCTTTACGCGATCGCTTTCCCGCGCGAGCTGGCGTGAAAACACGCGGCGGTTATACACATTTGTGAGCGGGTCGGTCATCGCATACCGTTTGAGGATGCGTACGTAGTACGACCGTTCAATTGCAATTGCCGCGAAATCGGCTATCGTCGTCAGCACCTTGAGATCAAGAGCCGAGAAGCGCTCGCCGTCGAGCCTGTTGACGAGTTCAATCACGCCGAACACTTCATCCCGGGTTACCAGCGGTACGCCGATAATCGAGCGAGTTTCGAAATCGGCCACGTGGTCCATCTCTGTGTCAAAGCGCGGATCGTTTGAAACATCTGAGACGATGACCGCCTGGGCGTTCTCCGCGATCCACCCGGCGATCCCCTTTCCGCGTGGTAGCGTGCGCCCGCGAAGAGAGTCGGCGGCACTCCCGGTCACCAACGTAAATGTGAGAGTTCCCGTCGAACGGTCGCGGAGGAGCAGTGACCAGTGCTCGGGCGCAAAGACGCGTCCGATCTGTTCCATCACCGCTTTGAGCGTTTCTTCGAGGGTTCGTGCTGAGGCGATCGCAGTCCCGATCTCAGAGAAAAAACTGAGTTTTACGACGTCTTCAAACTCGGATGCGGCACCTAAATCCGACATAGCAACAGTATAACTACCCGGCCACAGGCTCTCTACCTTATCGCCTTCTCGATAGAGAAATCCCCGTTTTTATTGAAATCCTTTACCGTAACCAGTATCTTCAGCGCAGTCTCATAACGCTCATAAGAGGAGAAAACTATGAACTTTCGCCGCACACTTATTCTGGTGATTCTCGTCCTGGCGATTCTTGTCCCCGCCGTCAGTGCGCAATCGCTTAAGGGCATGTCGTTAAACGGCGCCACGGGGCTCATCGGTATTCCGAGTGGCCGAATCGGTTGGGAACGCACCGCCGACCTCGGATTCGACCTTGGATACCATGCGATTTTCGACGACGATCCTACCCATATCCCCAAGGCAAGTCTTAGTTTTTTTCGAATATTCGAATTCTCCTTTGCGTACGACAGTCAGGCCGACAGCGACGAAAGCGATATGATCTTTGGCGGAAAGATCCAGCTTCCGACAGATCGTACGGCGGTCGCGATCGGCGGCAACTTCCAAATGATCCAGACCGGCGGAGTCGAGGAGAACTTTCAACAAGTCTACCTGGCGGCGACCTACCCCGGTGACTTTTTTACGATGCCTGCCGAAACCACCTTTGTCGTTGGGAAGACCTTTGGCGACGGCGTCGACGACGACGCGGTCGATTTTGGTATGGGTTTTGATCTTCTGCTTTTTCCCAGCGTGTTTCAGGGCTACATTCACTGGATCAACGATTTCGCCAACTTCAGCTACAGCGTGGATCCCTACGCGGCCAACGCGTTTGATCGCGGGGCGTTTAACACCGGCATCCGGATCGATCTCGCCGCCAACCCAGCGTTTAGTCGCTACAAGTTTGTGATCGATGCGATCCTGACGGACGCTCTCGATGGCGACCGCGCCTTTGGTCTCGGTTTAGCATTTGGAGCGCCGATTTTGTAGAAATTGATCGTTCGACGCCACGATACATAAACGGCGTGGCGCTCGTTAGCTGATCGGCTCGGAAAGGGCCCGCCGTCCCCATGGGACGGCTTTTTTTTTCTCGCTTGTACCCCTATACTCGGCGTATGAATCAGGTAATTTTGCGCGCCCGTGACCTGGATGATTACTTGACCGAACAGGACAAGAGCTGGGTCGGCGAGATGGACGAGCTCTACGCTCGCGCCCTTGAAACGATGCGGATTCTCAACTCCGCGCCAAACGAAGAACGACAGCGACGCGCAAAACAGGCGTTAATCGAAGCGTATCAGACGATGGGTGATCGAATGCAGGAGATCACCGCCGGTGAGGACCGGATTCGCGTCTACTCGTTTCAAACGCCGCGCGCCGTTCACGGCGAGGCTTCGCGCCTCATCGCCAAGCTCCGCGATACCCGTACCCAGCACAGCGAGTTTGTCTACTACGTGCAGCGGGCGTATGAGTTACTTTTTAACCTCGCTTTTGCCGAACCCGACAATCACGACAAGAACCACCTCATCGTTCGAACGCCGGTGACCGAACCGGTACAAAACTTCGCAATTCATAAGATTCCCGACGTCGATGCTGAGTTGGAAAACACCGTGATGTGCGTGATGCTCCGCGGGGCTTTACTGCCGTCGATGATTATGTCAAAGGAGATCCAGGAGTATACCTCGACCGGATATGTAACGCCGTTTGCCCTGTTCCGCATCAGTCGAGATGACTCCAAGCTCGAGGAAAACATGGAGTACATCCTCGATCTCGATCGTTCGTACATGGATATGCAGTCGCTTCACGGCCGCGATCTCATTTTTGCCGATCCCATGAACGCCACCGGCGGAAGTCTGGTCACGATCGTACAATACCTCAACGAACAGGGTATCAAGCCCCGATCGATTCGTTTCTTTAACGTTATCTCGGCGCTCAAAGGGGCGCTCCGTATCACCCGGGCGATTGAAAATGCAACGGTTTATACCTTATGGATGGATCCCGTGCTCAACGAAGCGGCGTACATCCTTCCCGGCCTGGGCGATGCCGGAGACAGGTTAAACGGCCCCGACCGCGAGGAATCTCCGCGCAACATCATTCAGCTTATCGCCGACTACGGGCTGACAATTTCCAATTTGTATCGATCGCAGGTAGAAGCGATAGAGCGAACGGTTCTCGGCGTCGATCGTCCCAAGCGATCCGGCGCCCAGCGGGGGCGCTCGAAATGAATCGCGGCGGCGGTCACCGAACCGTCCGCCTGTCATTGTTTCTCGCTATTGCGGCGGTCTTCGCAGCGTGTTCAACGGTCGGCTACGAAGAGCTCGCCGAGGAGTACTTCAATCTTGGTAATGCGTACTTCGACGCGGGTGATTTTGAACGCTCGTATCGCTACTACACCCGCGCCCTCGAATACTCAAACGACCTACCTGCAGCGGGATTTAACCTTGCTCGACTACACATCGAACGGGATGAACCTGACGACGCCTTAGCTATCGTCGATCTCTTGCTCGCCGAAGACCCGGAAAACACCCTTTATCTCGAGACGCGGGCCTACGCGCTACTGCAGCTTGACCGCCCCGATGATGCACGTGTTCTTTATCGCAACTTATTATCGGAGCGTATTGTCCGGCCGAGAATCGCCTACAATCTCGCGCTCCTCGAGTTGGAATCCGGTGAAACGACCGTCGCACGTGAAATTCTCGACGCCGGCGCGGCGTTTGCCACCGACGATCACGAGTACGCCTGGCTTCACGCAGAGGCAGCTTACGACGACGGTGCGGAAGAAGAAGCGATTACCCACCTTGAGCGGTTCGGATTTCTTGTTTCCGGCGATGCTAACGAAGCTCAGCAACTCGCGAGACTCGTTCGGCGATACGCGGCGTGGGAGTTTAACCTCGCCGCCCTGGATCTTCTCGAGCAGTTTGAACCCGATGCCGAAGATCAGCCCGAGATTGCGTTTCTGCGGGGAACGTTGCTCCTGCGGGCAACCGACGATTTTGACGGTGGACTTGCGGCCGTCGAGGACGCGATTGCGCAGGGATTCCGCGAGCGCGATCGCTATGAGGAACTCCTTGAGGTTTTAGCAGACGAGGAGGCCGCGATCATCATTGATCTCGCCGCGAATTACGATTTTGTCATCGGTCGGGGCTCTCCCGAGGAATCCGCGAGCGATGTTCTCAATGGGGTGACCGAGGACGCCGATACCGATGATACCGGTATCGACGACACCGACGGCTCAGACGCCGAGGGTCTTTAACAAGGACACAAAGACTTCATCCGGCGCGGGCGCCGAATCGAGGTCCGTCAGCAAATCGCGTGACCGGTAGTAGTCGATCAGAGGTTCGGTTTCTCGACGATAGACGACAAGCCGATTACGAATTGAGTCCTCTTTGTCGTCCTCGCGCTGTACCAGATCCTCGCCGGTGTCGTCGTCCTTTCCGGCGGTTTTGGGCGGGCTAAACAAAATGTGGTAGGTGCGACCGCTTCCCGGGTGGACACGGCGACCCGACAGTCGTTTGACAACTTCTTCGTCGTTGAGGACAAAGTTGACCGCGCCGTCGAGCGCGCTCATTTCCGCCAGGGCGTCCGCCTGCGGGATCGTTCGGGGAAAGCCGTCCAGAATAAAACCGGCCGTTGCATCGGCCTGACCGAGCCGATCGCGCACGAGATCGATCGTCAGTGAATCAGGAACAAGCTCGCCGCTATCGAGAATCGCTTTAACTTTTTTTCCGAGTTCGGTTTGATTTTTGATGTTGTAGCGAAAGATATCGCCGGTTGAGATATGCGGAACTCCGAGATGGTCGGCGAGGCGGGTGGCCATCGTGCCCTTTCCTGCCCCCGGCGGTCCCAGAAATACGAGTTTCATGTTCGGCCTCCATTTGTTGTGCTATGTGCGCCCATCTTAGGTCGAGTATCTGCGCCGGTCAAGAAGTCGACGTTTGCCGACGAGGATCGTGAGCGCTCGTCGGTAAGGACCGTTTGCGCGCGGTTATCGATCGCCGCCGTCGTAGCTGTGTGATCTGGCAAAGCGTGAGAGCGCCGCCAGGTTTTCGGCGGGCGTCCCCCGCGGGATCTCGCATCCCGCCGCGACCATATACGCAGACCGATCTGCGTCGACGTAGCAGCGCTCGATCTCACGGGTAACCGTTTCCGGCGTACCGTCTTTGAGTATCGTAACTGGATCGACGTTGCCGCTGAGAACCTGCGTCGGGCCGGCTTGTTCGCGCGCCAGAGCCACGGGGGCGATATGATCGAGATCGACGATATCTGCCTTAATCTTGGGAAGAAACGGCAGAAGCGGACGTGAATCGCCGCATACGTGCAGGCGTACGAGCGCACCCATTTTATGGATTTCCTGTACGTAACGGACGTGTAAGGGAAATGCAAACTCTTCGTATAGATCCGGACCGATGAGTGAAGCCGCGGCATCACCGATGCCGATGACGTCAGCTCCGCACGCGATCTGTTCCCGAGCGTAGGCCATCTCCATCTCAAACACAAACTCCATCAGGTCCGTGACAAAGTCGGGGTCGTCAAAAAAATCCATCATCAGCCGGCTAATCCCCCGCAGGTCACAGGACTCGGCGACCGGCCCTTCGACCCAACCTTCGACGATTTTCTCGTCCCTGACCTGGCTCTTGAGTTCCTCGACGGCGCGCAGGCGGTTAGTCATCCGCCGACCACCTCTCGGGTCGGGTATCGAGATGGTGGCCAGAGCAGTTTTATCTTTTAAGAGCGCGTTTTCTTCGTCGATCGCCGGAGGGGAGTCATCGTGGTAGATGATCGATGCGCCGCAGTCGGCCGACTCGGTCGCGGGATCAGAAATCACCGAGACGTGATCGATATCGTAGAGCTCGGCGAAGGCAAGTTGACCGCGTACCTGTTCGCGCCAGTCGGTCGCGTATGTGCGATACTTGATGCCGATTGCGTCGGCGGCGATCTGCATGGAGATTGGAATGAGGGGCAACGAATCTACGGGCTTGTTCGCGATTGCCGCCGTGATGCGAGCTTTTCCATTCATCTAGTTCCTCCCGTGATTTGCCGATTGCGACCGAGAACGTTTCAGGAAAATGGTAGGCAATGTAACTTCGAATCGCAAGCACTTATGCATCGCGAACGCGTTGAAGAAGCGTTTTCCCGTTGTAAGGACTCCCGCCTGACATTATCTTCTGAGTATGGGTGTTTTTGACGGTATGAATGAGAACGTTCGTAAAACCGGACAGGAGTGGGCCGACTGGGCCAAACGCCACGCCCGAGAAATCGGTGATCGCGGAATGCGCCACCTTGAGCGCCAGGATTTACTTGCCGAACGAAAACGGCTGGTTGTCCGCGTCGGCGAGTATGTCGTGAGTAAGCTTGTCGATCAGGGAGCAAAAACGATACGTGGCGACGCGTCCGAACTGGTCGAACTGACCGGCGGTATTCAGACGATCGATCGGCGCCTCGAGGAACTCCGGACCGAAGACGACGATTTATCACAGCCGGGGACGGATAATACCAAAAACGGTTGACCTTTCTTTTCCGCTTTGGTAGATTCGCGATCACGCTCTTGGCGATGGGGGCGGTGGCGGCACGGAGACGAGAGTTACGTGCGCTGCCTTCAGATCGTACGGGGAATACGTACGTGAAGTGCTTGACACACGATCGGTGTGTTTGGTAGGGTCATCGTCTCACTCTTCATCGAGATTGAGCATCAACCGCGCGCTTGAATGAGCGTTGTGGAGAAATGCGCGATGAGGTGGAGAGGTGCTCTTTGACATGGAATGAGGGAAGGGAAGGACGCGTAGCAGAGGAAGCGGGCTCTCATGATTATGAGTAAGAGCGTCCCTTCGGGGACGTAATTAGATCATGGAGAGTTTGATCCTGGCTCAGAACGAACGCTGGCGGCGCGTTTTAAGCATGCAAGTCGAGGGGTAGGGGGTCTTCGGATTCCTGAGACCGGCGAACGGGTGAGTAACACGTAGGTGATCTACCCTTTGGTTGGGGATAGCCTGTGGAAACACAGGGTAATACCGAATGAGCTCCGGATGCTGTGGCAACCGGAGGAAAGGGGCCTTGGCCCCGCCGAAGGATGAGCCTGCGGCTGATTAGTTAGTTGGTGGGGTAACGGCCTACCAAGGCGACGATCAGTAGCCGGCCTGAGAGGGTGATCGGCCACACTGGGACTGAGATACGGCCCAGACTCCTACGGGAGGCAGCAGCTAAGAATCTTCCGCAATGGACGAAAGTCTGACGGAGCGACGCCGCGTGGGCGATGAAGGCCGTGAGGTTGTAAAGCCCTTTTCTGTCTGAGGAATAAGCGTGGGAGGGAATGCCCGCGTGATGACGGTAGGACAGGAATAAGCCCCGGCTAATTACGTGCCAGCAGCCGCGGTAACACGTATGGGGCGAGCGTTGTTCGGAATTATTGGGCGTAAAGGGCGCGTAGGCGGAGATACAAGTCTGGTGTGAAAGACCGCAGCTCAACTGCGGACTCGCGCTGGAAACTGTATGTCTTGAATCCTTGAGGGGGAACTGGAATTCCTGGTGTAGGGGTGAAATCTGTAGATATCAGGAAGAACACCGGTAGCGAAGGCGAGTTCCTGGCAAGTGATTGACGCTGAGGCGCGAAAGCGTGGGGAGCGAACAGGATTAGATACCCTGGTAGTCCACGCTGTAAACGATGTGCACTAGGCGTTGGGGTGTTGAAACCTCAGTGCCGGAGCTAACGTGGTAAGTGCACCGCCTGGGGAGTATGCCGGCAACGGTGAAACTCAAAGGAATTGACGGGGGCCCGCACAAGCGGTGGAGCATGTGGTTTAATTCGATGATACGCGAGGAACCTTACCAGGGTTTGACATACACGGGGAGTCGTGGGAGACCACGGCGCTCTTCGGAGCTCGTGTACAGGTGCTGCATGGCTGTCGTCAGCTCGTGCCGTGAGGTGTTGGGTTAAGTCCCGCAACGAGCGCAACCCCTATTGTCTGTTGCCAGCAGGTAAAGCTGGGGACTCAGGCAAGACTGCCGGTGACAAACCGGAGGAAGGTGGGGACGACGTCAAGTCATCATGGCCCTTATATCCTGGGCTACACACGTGCTACAATGGCCGGCACAAAGTGACGCGAAACCGCGAGGTGGAGCGAATCGCAAAAACCCGGTCTCAGTTCGGATTGGAGTCTGAAACTCGACTCCATGAAGGTGGAATCGCTAGTAATCGCGCATCAGCATGGCGCGGTGAATACGTTCCCGGGCCTTGTACACACCGCCCGTCACACCACCCGAGTCGGGGGTACCCGAAGCCGTTAGTCTAACCATTACGGAGGACGACGTCGAAGGTATGCCTGGTAAGGGGGGTGAAGTCGTAACAAGGTAGCCGTACTGGAAAGTGCGGCTGGATCACCTCCTTTCTACGAGAAAGGTCACCTGACCACACCGGTCGCCACCAAGCGACCCGGTCAGGCAGCTCGCTACCGACTCACGCAGTGAGCCCCGGTAGCTTTGAGGCCGTTGGCCTCACCCCCGGACACCGGTCTCGTATCGGTATCCGGTTCGTCGGGAGATCGCGCTCGCGTGACTCCTGACACCCCGCTTCCTCCTGCGTCCTTCCCTTTTTTTTATTGGGCCTGTAGCTCAGTCGGTTAGAGCACTTCTCTGATAAGGAAGGGGTCACTAGTTCGAGTCTAGTCAGGCCCACGAACGCGATGCTTTGCGTCGCGTTTTTTAACCGGTTGAACCGGCCAATGTTCTTTGAAATCACATAGGGATGGGAAGTAAAGAGAAACGAGCGATGCAGTAGCGCACGTAGCGTGCGCTATGTGTCTGCGATAGGTGTGGGAGACCATACCGCGCAGACGAACGCCGGTACCTTCATGCCGAAGGGTACTGGTGGAGAGAGCGTCGTGAGATACTCATATGGTCAAGCGAACAAGGGTCTACAGTGGATGCCTTGGAGCCACCTGGCGAAGAAGGCCGTGGTAAGCTGCGAAAAGCGACGGGGAGGAGCACACATCCTGCGATCCGTCGATTGCCGAATGGGGTAACCCGGCCGACGTGATGGTCGGTCATCTGCACCTGAACACATAGGGTGTGGAGGCGAAACCCGGGGAACTGAACCATCTCAGTACCCGGAGGAGACAAAATCAAACGAGATTCCCTTAGTAGCGGCGAGCGAACGGGGAGGAGCCCAAACCGCAGCAATGCGGGGTTGTAGGGCGCGTCGATATGGAGTGAGAAACCGTGTTGGTAGTGGAATGCTACTGGGAAGGGCAACCAGAGCGGGTGACAGTCCCGTACACGAAACCGAGACGACTTCCGATGCGTACCTGAGTAGGACGGCACACGTGAAACGCTGTCTGAATCTGGGGGGACCACCCTCCAAGGCTAAATACGTGGTGGCTACCGATAGCGAAGCAGTACCGTGAGGGAAAGGTGAAAAGGACCCCGGTGAGGGGAGTGAAAGAGAACCTGAAACTGTAGACTTACAAGCGGTCGGAGCCCTTTAGGGGGTGACGGCGTGCCTTTTGTAGAATGAGCCTGCGAGTTACCGTGCGAAGCGAGGTTAAGGTATAGGAGTACCGAAGCCGAAGGGAAACCGAGTCTGAATAGGGCGAGTAGTTTCGTGCGGTAGACCCGAAGCCGGGTGATCTATCCATGGTCAGGATGAAGCGTCGGTAAAACGACGTGGAGGACCGAACCCTCGTCTGTTAAAAAAGGCAGGGATGAACTGTGGATCGGAGTGAAAGGCTAATCAAACCCGGAGATAGCTGGTTTTCGCCGAAATAGCTTTAGGGCTAGCGTCGATGGAGTCTTGCGGAGGTAGAGCACTGGTTGGACTAGGGCCCTTCACCGGGTACCAAACCCAGATAAACTCCGAATGCCGTAAGATGCTCATCGGCAGTCAGACTGCGGGTGACAAGATTCGTGGTCGAGAGGGAAACAGCCCAGACCGTCAGCTAAGGTCCCTAAACATGACTCAGTGGACAAGGAAGTGTAGTGGCAAAGACAGCCAGGAGGTTGGCTTAGAAGCAGCCATCCCTCGAACGAGTGCGTAACAGCTCACTGGTCGAGTCACTATGCGCCGAGAATATAACGGGGCTACGTCATGTACCGAAGCTGCGGATCCAGTAATGGATGGTAGGCGAACATTCCGGAGGCCGACGAAGGTACATCGTGAGGTGTGCTGGAGGTAACGGAAGCGAGGATGCAGGCATGAGTAACGAAAAAGGGGGTGAGAGTCCCCCTCGCCGAAAGCCGAAGGTTTCCTGGGTAAAGGTCGTCTTCCCAGGGTTAGTCGGCCCCTAAGGCGAGGCCGAAAGGCGTAGTCGATGGGAAACGGGTTCATATTCCCGTACCTCTGTATGGGTTCGAGTGGGGTGACGCATGAGGTGAAGCCCGGCCGGGCGACGGTAGTCCCGGTGTAAGCAGCGAGCTTGTGAGGTGTGTAGGCAAATCCGCACACTGAGGTGAGCTGTGACGTCGAGTGGAGCTACGGCAAAGCGAAGCGGGTGGAGTCACGGTGACAAGAAAGAACCTCTCAGGTAGACCATACAGAGACCGTACCGGAAACCAACACAGGTCGGCAGGATGAGTATTCTCAGGCGCGCGGGAGAACTCGCGTTAAGGAACTCGGCAAATTACATACGTAACTTCGGGATAAGTATGGCCTTTGTGGGATAGCAATGTTTCATGGAGGTTGCAACAAAGAGGCTCAGGCGACTGTTTACCAAAAACACAGGTCTGTGCGAATCAGTAATGAGACGTATACGGACTGACACCTGCCCGGTGCCGGAAGGTTAAGAGGAGTGGTTAGCGTTATGCGAAGCTGCGAATTGAAGCCCCGGTAAACGGCGGCCGTAACTATAACGGTCCTAAGGTAGCGAAATTCCTTGTCGGGTAAGTTCCGACCCGCACGAATGGTGTAACGATCTGAGCACTGTCTCAACGCGAGACCCGGTGAAATTGGAGTATCGGTGAAGATACCGATTACCCGTGGTTAGACGGAAAGACCCCGTGAACCTTTACTGCAGCTTGGCACTGAAACTTTGCCAGTCATGTGTAGGATAGGAGGGAGACTATGAAGCCTGTACGCTAGTATGGGTGGAGTCATTGGTGAAATACCTCCCTTGGCTGGTGGGGTTTCTCACACCGGACCCGTGAAACCGGGCGGTGGACAGTGTCAGGTGGGCGGTTTGACTGGGGCGGTCGCCTCCTAAAGAGTAACGGAGGCGCGCGAAGGTTCCCTTGCGCTGGGTAGAAATCAGCGTGTACGTGCAAAGGCAGAAGGGAGCTTGACTGCGAGACAAACAAGTCGAGCAGGTACGAAAGTAGGTCTTAGTGATCTGGCGGTGGCGAGTGGAAGCGCCGTCACTTAACGGACAAAAGGTACTCCGGGGATAACAGGCTGATTTTGCCCAAGAGTTCATATCGACGGCAAAGTTTGGCACCTCGATGTCGGCTCATCGCATCCTGGGGCTGGAGCAGGTCCCAAGGGTATGGCTGTTCGCCATTTAAAGCGGTACGTGAGCTGGGTTCAGAACGTCGCGAGACAGTTCGGTCCCTATCTGCCACGGGCGTTGGATGATTGAGGGGATCTGCCTTTAGTACGAGAGGACCGAGGTGGACGAACCTCTGGTGTACCAGTTATCGTGCCAACGGTAAGTGCTGGGTAGCCATGTTCGGACGGGATAACCGCTGAAAGCATCTAAGTGGGAAGCCCACCCCAAGATGAGTCATCCCTTCTCCTTTAAGGAGACTGAAGAGACCAGAGAGATGATCTGGTTGATAGGCCGGCGGTCTACGCATGGTAACATGTTGAGCCGACCGGTACTAATTTCTCGTGCGGCTTGACCATGTGAGTTATCTCACAGCGCTCTCAGACCCGCATCATCAGGATCACATTCCTGAGCGCGTTTCTCTCCCCCGAGGATAACCACCCGGGGGCGCACCGCACTCCTGCGGCGCGTAGCCGAGCACACTACGAAAAACATCCCGGCGTGCTCGGGCTTCCCATCGACTGTGATGTACATATTGTACGTCTGGTGACCATAGCAGAGGGGTCCCACCCGTTCCCATTCCGAACACGGAAGTTAAGCCCTCCCGCGCCGATGGTACTGCCTTATGGTGGGAGAGTAGGTCGTCGCCAGACGTTTTTTTTTGTCCGTTGACCGCACGCCAGAGCTGTAGCAACATGTCCGTATGGATATAGCTCCGTTCGTCCAACAACTTCCTCGGATTTCGCAGATGGTCGCGAGCGATGAGGGCCTTTACTACCTCGCACTTCATTCTTTTGTTGAGGGCTTTATCGGAACCGTGCGTCCGGAAACGCGCGAACCCGACGCCTACGGGCGTCAGGCAAACTTCTACGACAAGCTCCAGGCGTTGGCCGATGATCTCGAGTCCCAGGGGCGTCTCACCCCCGCTGCGCGGTCGGTATTGGGGCGACTCAGGGGTGAACACGCCCTTACCAACAAGGTTCGCCACGATTTTGTCGAGGTCACGCGCGAGGAAGCGGAGGCGGCTACCCACACCTTCCTTTCCTGGTGTCGACTCATGGGATTTGATTCCTCCTCCTTGGCCCATATCGAAAAAGGTCTCGAGTTGTGGCGGGGTAAACGGAACCCCGTTGAGCGCGAGGCCGAGACGAAACGGCTACGCCTGGCGCTCAACTCATTGCGGCGCGACTATCGAGAGGTCGAGCCAAAAGTCGCGGAACTCGGAGTTCTCACGACACGATTCGATGAGCTATCTACTCAACTGGCCCGGAAAGATGCCGAGATCGAGACGCTTGAACGGCAAGCGTCCGCTCGTGATCAGAAAGCAGACTCGTTCCGACGCGAGGCGGGAGAACTGCGCGTTGAAAAACGTGCGATTGAAGGCGAGCGCGACAAGCTTCGTACGGAGTTGACCCGATTCGACGACGTTCGTAGCCACATCGAATATATGAGCCGTTTTACGAGCTACACGAGGAGCCGTGGAGACTACGAGCGCAGCGTCCTTGAGCTGAGCCCCGAGCAGATCGATACGGCCCAGCGCGCGCGAAATCCTGGCGACTTTCTGATTACCGGGCCGGCCGGTACCGGTAAAACGCTCGTTCTCCTCCACGCCCTCGACGCGGATTTGGCGGCCGCCGACGAGGAACTCGGCATTAACGACGACAAACCCTTTGCGCTTCTTACGTATACGCGGACGCTCGTTCGGTTTAGCCACTATCTCGCGAGGATAATCGGGAGTCATAAGACCGCGCCGCACATTGCCACGGTCGATTCTTTTCTCCTCGCCGTGCTCAAGGAGATACGCGAGGATGCCTACGTCGTGTACTCGAGCAACCTCGCCCGCGATCTTAATGACGTTCTCGCTCCCTATGTCGCGGAAGATGTTACCGAAGACGACCTCATACATGAGATCGAAGATGTAATTCTCGCCAATGACCTCACGCGCGACCAGTACCTCGCCTATCGCGGGGCCGGAGAAGGCACCGGGACGGTAAGCGAGGGCGCGTTCCCGAGTCCCGATCAACGAGTAAAAATCTGGGAGGCGAGGGAGGCCTGTGTCGCGGCGATGGAGGAGTCGGGCGGGTACTCGAAATCCTACGCCTCGCTCCAGATAGCCACGGCGATAGAGACGGACGCCGCGCTCCGTGAACGATTGACCGTACGCCGGATATACGTCGACGAATCCCAGGACCTCTCCGCGGGCGATCTTGCCGCGCTCAAGAAACTCAGCACCGAGGGAATCGTCATGGCCGGCGATCGCAATCAGGGTATTTACAGGCTGGGCTTGAGTTTTCGCGACGCCGGCATTCGGGTCCAGGGGCGGAGTCGAATACTAACGCGCAACTACCGCAATACCAACGCGATCTGCGCGCTCTCGGAGCGTTTTCGCGCGGCCTATCCGATCGGCCCGGTCGACCGGTCGAGTGAGGTGAGCGCGGTCGGTGATGCCCGCCGGGAGGGCCCGGAGCCGGAGCTCTACTACGGGCGGGACTACGATGAGGCGGCCGCCACCCTCGTTCGTCGCTGTAGTTTTTTTATCAAACAGATCGGCTATCAGCCCGAGAACATCGCGGTCCTGGCGCCGTCAAACGAGGATCTAAAAGCGTTACATCCGGCGTTTAAAAGTGCCGGGATCCAAACGAGAAACCTCAAGTCGTCGTCCTTTGACTTCGAGACTTCGCTCGGAGTCCGCTTGAGCACGATGCATTCGGCGAAAGGGGTCGAGTTTCCCCTCG
Source organism: Alkalispirochaeta sp. (assembly GCA_965601745.1). Taxonomy (GTDB): domain Bacteria; phylum Spirochaetota; class Spirochaetia; order DSM-27196; family Alkalispirochaetaceae. Next base: position 1,827,701 of record OZ271836.1, on the reverse strand, counting down.
TGTGCCTTTTTTTGCCACGGTTTAAGGATCGCGACGATCGCACGGTGGAGGAGGAAGAGCAGATTCGGGCCAACCTGGTCTACGTCGCGATAAGTCGCGCGATGGATAACCTACAGATCGTAACGGTCGAGAAATCGGGAGATCCGGTTATTCGCAACCTCATCGCCTCCGTCAACTGATGCCGCCGCTCCTGGTTGCAACGATCGTTATTATCGCCCAGGCGCTGGGCGTTCTCTCCTCGATATCCGCGCTGCTTACCTCGCGCACCTCACAGGGTGCGATCGCCTGGATCGTCTCGCTTAACACCTTTCCCTATCTTGCTGTTCCCGCGTACTGGGTTTTTGGGAGGTCTCGGTTTCACGGCTACGTACAGACCCGCAAGGAGGTAGACGCGCGCCTATCCGGTTTTATCGACGACCTCGAATCGATCGCCGGAAGTCATCGCTCCGCGTTTACTGACGAAATCGGCTATCTCAAGTCGATCGAACGGATCGCGGCGTTCCCTTGGACCCGGAACAACACACCGCGCTTGCTGATCAACGGGGAGAACGCGTTCCCCGAGATGTTTACCGCCGTACGGAGCGCCGAGCACTACGTGTTGATCCAGTTCTACATCCTACGCAGTGATAGAATCGGCCAGGATCTAAAGCACTTACTTATCGAAACCGCTCAAAGAGGCGTTGCCGTGTACGTCCTCTTTGACGAGATCGGGAGCTACGGACTTTCCCGTCGGTACCTGGGCGAGTTGCGGCGCGCCGGGGTGCGGATAACACCGTTTCTTTCGACGCGTGGACGGAGGAATCGGTTTCAGCTTAATTTTCGCAATCACCGCAAAGTGATCGTGGTTGACGGCTGTATGGGATTTCTCGGTGGCCTCAACGTCGGCGACGAGTACCTCGGTCGAAAACGGCGCTACGGTCGATGGCGGGATACGAACTTGTCCATTAACGGGCCGGCCGTTAACGGGTTACAGCGATCTTTTGTCGAGGATTGGCACTGGGCCACCGGAGAGTTTCTGGAGCTGGATTGGACGCGCTGTCATGAAGGCCGGAAGAAGAGAAGCGATCACGATCTCGTAATTGTCGCGAGTGGTCCGGCCGATGACGTCGCCACCGCAAGTCTAATGATCCAGCAACTCGTTGACTCGGCTCGTCGGCGCGTCTGGATCGCCAGCCCGTACTTTGTGCCCGACGAATCGATCCAAGACGTACTCAAGCTTGCCGTCCTCCGCGGTGTCGACGTGCGCGTGCTCGTTCCCGATCGACCTGACCAGCTGCTGGTGTACTTCTCCGCGTTCTCGTTTGTCGGACCGATGATCAAGGCGGGCGTACGGATATCGCGTTATCTTCCCGGTTTCTTACACGAAAAAGTCATTCTCGTGGACGATGACATCGCGACGATCGGGACGGTCAATTTTGATAACCGCTCGTTTCGCTTGAACTTTGAAATCACGGGCATCGTACGGGGAAAGTCGTTTGGGCGGGAGGTCGAGGCGATGCTTGTCGATGATTTTGCCGCGTCGCGAGAGATGACGATTGAGGAGATTGGACGATTACCGGTCTGGCATCGCGTCGTCTCGCGCCTCGCCTATTTACTGGCTCCGATTCAGTAAAACAGACTTGTAACGGTCGGCGAGGGAACGGAGTGCTTCGAGATCGAGAGGTTTGGTCAGGATTCCGTCAAACTGCGTAAAGTCGTCGTACTCGTTTTCCCCGTCGTGCACGACGGCAAAGAACCGCGGACGCGTCGCTCCGCTGTGTGACTTATCGATTTTGTCGACGACGCTGTTAGCGTCTTCGACGTGCGTATCTATGAGGACTATTTGAAAGGAATTCATCTTTGCGGCCGCAACTGCTTCCGCTGCGCTGGTGGCGCAGACCACCCAATATCCCAGCGTTTCGAGACTGATTCGGCCTACTATGCGAGCGACATCATCGCCGTCGATAAGCAGCGCTTTTGGCCGCGGAAAAGGCGAAGCATCCACGTCTGAATATATATCACCAAATCAGTCGGAAAACCGCATGCAAAGTTAATTTGTCGGCTACTTTGGCGTTTCTTCGAGTCGAGGCGCGGACCACAACGCAAGGTCGACCGCGTCTAAGTCGATGTTTCCGCCCGATAGCAGGACGCCGACACGGCGGCCCGAGTATCGGGATCGCGTCTTGAGAAGCGCGGCGACGGGGACGGCCGCCGAGGGTTCGATGACGATTTTGAGTCGTTCAAAAACGAGGCGCATCGCCGCGCCGATCTCGGCGTCCGTTACCGTCACGATCTCTTCCAGGTGATTGCTTAAGATGGAGAACGTTCGATCAGAGAGGTTTGTCCGGAGGCCGTCGGCAATGGTGTCAACGCTCTTGTTAACGACCCGCCGTCCGGCCGCCAACGAACGCGCGGCATCGTCGGCACCTTGGGGCTCGCTCCCGATGACTCTTGTCCGTCGAGAAAACGCTCGGGCCGCGAGGCAGGCTCCGCTCATGAGACCGCCCCCGCCGATCGGTCCAAAAACAAAGTCGAGGTCGTCCCAGTCCTCAAGCAGTTCTTTTGTCGCGGTCGCCTGCCCGGCGATCACCCGCGGATCGTCGTAGGGATGAATAAAGGTGGCCTCAACGCGCTGGAGAACCTCCTCCATCTTTGCCTCGCGATCGTCGATTCGCGGACCGGACTCGAAAATCTCAGCGCCGTACTGACGCACCGCTTCCTTTTTTACGCGGGGTGAATTGGATGGCATCACGATATAGGCGGGGACGCCCGCACGACGCGCGGCGAGAGCGACCGCCTGGGCATGATTGCCCGATGAGTGCGTCGCCAGTCCCCGCCCGCGATCGGCCGCGGAGAGCAGCAAACTCGCGTTGGTTGCACCGCGGATCTTAAAGGCGCCGACCCGTTGAAAGTTTTCGCATTTAAAAACGACGCGTACGCCCAGAAGTCGATCGAGGGTCGTTGATCTCAAGATCGGCGTTTGATGGATGTGCGGGGCAATGCGTTGGTGGCTTTCGACGATACCTTGGGGCGTCAGCACGGGATCGAGGTTCATCGCGGACAGATACCTACGAGGTGGGCACCACGAGACGTCCCGCACCGACATACCATTGGCCGCGCAAGGTGCCGTCGATCTCAATCGTATCGACGACGACAGCGCCGTGGTACGACGACGCGTTGAGAAACTCGATCGTGTCCGGCCCGATCCAGCGAATAAACAAGCCCCCGTGGGTGATCCGTTGTGAGGACGAGGTGATAAATACGACGTCACCGGGCGCAAGATCGCCGTCGTCAAGCGGCACCGTTCCGGTTGAGTACAAGCCGTCCATCACGATATCGCTTTGGTATCCTTCAACTCCGCGAAAGAGGCGCGTCCGGCCATGCGCTTGACGATACGCCCAAACGACCAGTCCCGAACAGTCAAATCGCTCCGGTCCGTTTCCGCCCCAGAGGTAGGGCGCGCCTTGGGCGCTCATCGCGATTTCTAAGGCCCGAGGGCCTAACTCCGTCTCGACCGCTGGTCGCGACGGATCCACCGGCGTGTAGGGGGTATAACACGAGCCGAGAAGAACGATTGCCGCGATGATTACGAGAGACCTGGACGAGAATCGAAGCGTATTCACCGCCGTGAGTGTAGCAAAACGGGCGGAATAGATCAGGCGCGTTGCCTTAGTCTCGAATGACAATAAACTCAACTCGTCGATTTCTTGCGTTAGAGTCGGCGTCGGTACCGGCGGCGATCGGGCGCGAACCTCCGGCGCCGGTCGCCGAAAGTCGCGACGCGGGTACGCCGAGCTCGACGAGGTATTCCATCACCCGCGTCGCTCTCTCGGCCGAGAGCGCCATCTGAGACTCCGGCGTACCGATATCGGCAGTGTGTCCGACAATTCTGAAATCAAAGTCGACGAGCTGAAGGAGCTGGTTGATGCGCTGCAGCTCCTCTTCAGCCTCCGCTGTCAGCTCGGCCGAGTCGGGGGAAAACGTAATTCCGCGACTCACCAAAAACACCTGCTGTTCGTGAAGTGAGCTGAGGATCAGCGCGTAACGGGCGATCTCGATGTGGGTCATCGGTTCGGGCGCCGACGGCTGTCCGTCCGTGATCGTGCTCTTTTGGTGAATCCCGAGTTCTACCGTATCGCGTGGAAACGCGGGATTCCATACTTCTACGCGTCCGGACATGCCAAACACGGTCGTGGCACCCGCATCGACCGTTACGGCGAGCTCGGTTCCTCTCACACCGGCGACTGTGTCTCGTCCAGTGAGTAACAGCTCCTGATCGCCAACAAGCCGTTCGAGGCGCGTGACGATTTCCCCCTCGTCTACCTCAAGCCGTATTTCCTGAGTACCGAGCGACGCAAGCGTAAACGTCGTCGCTTCCATGACGCGAACGATGCTGCCGTTCTGGATCCTGATGTCCGCGGCGCTCTCAATGTCGGTACGAATCACGCTTTGCTGGGTGAGCTCGGCGCCGGCGCCGATTGGGCGCCAATCCTCTTGTTCCTCTATTTGACCGTCGACGATTCCCTCGACGTAGGTAACGAGCGGAGGACGGGGGAGGGATGGTTGAGAGCTGTTTGTTAAAGCCGTCTGTCGCTCGGAGCGACCGATTGACATATTCCGGGAAGCCAAAAACAAGGATACGAGGACGACAGGAACGATGATCACAGCGGCGATTCCGACGGCGATCAACTCCTTTTGCTTTCTAGTGAGATACACGGAGCCTCCTTGTAAACGCGCCTTACTTGTATCAAGGTACGCGCGTCATATCAACGGGAAGTGAGGCGGAGTATCGTCTACTGAACCGGTACCTTCATAAGCGATTCCGCAATTTGAACCGCATTTAACGCGGCTCCCTTGCGCAGCTGATCTCCGGTGATCCAGATATCGTAGCGGCGTGATCCGGTGATGTCCTTGCGGATACGGCCGACGTACACGTCGTCGTTATGCGCCGCTGCGGCGGGTGATGGACCGAGGTTGTGTTGGTCCCAGCCGTTCTCGCCCCAGATCGACACGCCGGGGCTGTCGCCGAGAAGTTCGTAAAGCTCACGGACGCTTGGATCGGCGCCGAGTTCGATATTGACCGCCTCAGCGTGGGAGCGCAGGACGGGAACGCGCACGGCGTGGACGTTAACTGGGAGATCGGGACGGGCGAGAATCTTGCGCAGCTCGCTCATCACTTTCCACTCCTCGCTAACGTAGCCGTTGTCCATGAGGTCGGTGTTGTGCAGAAAACAGTTAAAGGCGTACTGGTACGGGATAACGGTGTTCTGGTAGTGGCGATCCTCGAGGATCGAGCTGGTTTCGGCTTTGAGCTCAGTCATTGCGCGGCTTCCGGCGCCGCTCGCCGCTTGATAGGTCGAGATGTGGAGTCGCTGGATACCAAATGCTCGTTCGAGGGGGCCGAGCACCGGCGAGAGAATCGCCGCGTTGCAGTTGGGGTTGGCGATTATTCCGTTGTGGGAGGCGATCATCTCGCCGTTGACCTCGGGGACGACGAGGGGGACATCGTCGTCCATGCGAAACTGGGAGGTGTTGTCGATGATCACCGCTCCGGAGTCGATTACCTCTCGAGCGATCTGAGCGCTCACAAAACTACCGGCAGATGACAGCACGAGGTCGACGTCGGCAAAGATACCGGAGGAAAGTGGGACGATCTCGATCTCTTGTCCACAAAAGGTGACGAGCTTGCCTCGGGAACGCTCGGAGGCGATCGGGATAAGCGTGTCGACAGGAAACGCGCGTTCTTCCAGAATCGAAATGATTTCCTGTCCTACGGCGCCGGTTGCGCCGACTACTGCTACTCGATACCCCATTTGTACGCCTCCTCATGTTGTACAACGCAAACACACCAGGTGTATTCGCAAAAAAAAAGCCCCGCATCCGCGGGGCTGTCTATAAACGAAGGGTTGCTCTATTGTGCGACCGCCCCGCTTTTGCTGTCGGCCGCACATACCCACGAGTACGTCTTCGTCGTCTTTGTGGTAGTTGTGGATGTGGTCATCCGTTCGGCTAACATCACTGTATATATATTCGGTTCGGTAGCAAAAAGTCAATAGCTATGACTAATTTCCTCAGGGATCTGTCGTTTTGGGATTGGTGGCGGCGTTTGCGACCGTTGCAGTTGCGTCTTTGCGAAACTCGAGTTACGTTTTTGCGGTGGAACGCGAGGTTTTGCTCAGTTTTGTCGGCAATCACGAGCCCACCGAGGCGCCCACCGGCGATCCGGGACCGGTGCTCTCACTTTTGGAAGCGCGTCGCTTTGACCACGTTGTGCTGTTTATCTCCGGTCCGGGCTACGCCGAGCGGGCACGGGTTGTTCAGTACGAACAGCAGCGCCGCGATAGTTCGACCAAGTTTTCCTTTGTCGACATCGACCTCCAGAGTGTCATCGACTACGAAGAGATCTACCACAGTATCAGCGGCGCGATTGCGGGATTAGAGGAAACGCTCGGGCTTACGCGGGCGCGCTTGTTTGTGCTGCTTGATCCCGGAACGCCGCAGATGCAGACGATCTGGTTTTTGCTCGCCCACGCCGGCGCGATCGACGTGACGCTTCTGCAGGGCATCCCGCGGCGCTTTGGCGGGGGCGAGTACCGCTATCGCGAGGTCAGGCTCAACCCGGAGCGGGTGCCGGTGCGGGTGTCGTTGAGCGAGGCTGTGGGTTTGGCGGAGGCATCGGGTCCGGCCCAGACCGGGGAGGGGGCCTCTGCGGGCGGCCGGGCCTCAAGCGCCGAGCGTAGGCGGGGTCGCGCCCCAGACAACGCGGCGGACGAGCGAAAGGCTGGCGCAAACAAGCGGGCGGGCGTTCGACCTGCTTCAACCACGGCGGCGAGCGTTCGTTCCGATTCAACCGCGGCGGCGGCCTCCGTGCGCGAGTGGATCGTGAGACCTACGCCGGTGATCGGCGAGTCGGCCGCCTTTCGCGCGGTTTTGGCGACGATAGACCGAGTCGCGCGTTTTGACGAGACGGTCCTGATTTCCGGCGAGACCGGATCGGGCAAAGACGTCCTCGCCCGCCGACTCCACGAGCTCAGCGGGCGGAGCGGATCGTTCTCAGCGATTAACTGTGCCTCGTTTTCCGCCGGCCTCGTTGAGAGTGGTCTCTTTGGCCATCAGAAGGGCGCCTTCACGGGAGCCGCCGCCGACAGGCTCGGTGCGTTTCGGAGCGCCGAGGGCGGGACGCTCTTTCTCGACGAAATCGGCGAGCTTCCGGCCGAAACACAGGCAAAAATCCTACGGGCGATCGAGCAGCGCGAGATTGTCCCCGTGGGGAGCGACCGCGCGATCAAGGTCGACGTGCGGATCGTCGCGGCGACCAACCGCGATCTGGAGACGATGGTTGGAGCGGGCGCGTTTCGCGCCGATCTCTACGAGCGCCTTCGTGTGCTACCGGTGCGCATACCCTCGCTTCGCGAGCGCGACGGTGACGCCGCGCTGCTTGTTGATCATTTTGTCGCCGAGTGGAACACGCAGAACAACGAGGCACGGCAGCTCTCCGGCGCGGGCCGGGCGCTACTCGCCGCGTACCACTGGCCGCGCAACGTTCGTCAGCTTCGGAACCTGGTGCGCCGGATCCTCATGCTTTCCGAGGACTACGAAGTCGAGGAGGAGACCGTTGTCGAGGCGCTACGGGGTGAAGAGGGCCAACTTTCACATACCGGGCAGTCGGTAACGAGGAATATAGCAGGCGGTGCGGGACGCCCGGCGGCCGACGCCGCAGGCGATGTTGCGCGCAGCGGGTCGGACACGACGGAGGCAGGGGTCGGCACCCTTCCTGTCGACCTCGACGATCTTCTCGGCGAGACCGAGCGGGCCTGGTTTCGCGCGGCGCTCCGCGAGGCCGGAAATAACCGCGCTGCCGCTGCGCGCCTCCTCGGGCGAACTCCCGCCGCCTTCCGCAAAGCCCTTCGCGAGCGCTATCCGGATCTGGACCCGTAGGCGTAACCGGAGTTGTGCCGAGGAATCGCGCGTAACGATTTCAGGCGTCCGACGTTGGGAAACCTCGGCGAATCGGCGCAGATTACTACGAATAACAGGATTTCTCAGCTCGGCATGGGTCTTACTGATCGTTGATGGCGCGCAGCGAGCGAGAAAGCGATCGGCGAGCCGCGCCGGGAAAGCGTGTGTAATTGACGACCGTTCGCGACCGACGCGGGATCGCGAAACGGGCCGGGATCTCGATGGTCGGTTGTTCTCACTCAGATCTCCAGCCGAACTCAGGCTTCTCTTTGAACGTCGTGACTTGCAACTCAAGATTCAGTGGGAGTCGGCGGACGCGCTGGGGAGATCAGGAGTTCGGTGGTCGACGCTGATCTTCCGTTATCAGGAGCTACGGAGCCGACCGATTGACCAAATCGAAGGAGTTGTAAACCGCGACCGGAAGACGGCGACGTACAAGCTATCCCTGCTGAGATCGCCGAGTGACATTGCCCAAAGCAGCCCCGGTCTGTTGGACGCCCGATCGGACGGGACTGTAGCCGTTCCACTGGGGCTCGTGGTTGACCTCTGGATTGAGTATTACCCGGGTTTTGTGGACAAATCTACGCCGATCCAGCAGAACTGGAAACGCGGGAACCCCGCGTTTTGGAAGCCCCTTGCAGCACCGGCCGCACAGTATCGCGAACTGAACGGTTTTGCCGGCTTTGCTGCACATTAACCCAACGGATTCAAAACCGGCGGGACTTCCGGAGATGTCGATTCGCTCCTGAGGGAAACTCGGAAGATCATGGCGACAACAATCGTCAAGGTTCCTGTCACGTTCGTAGGGGATAACGAGTTCGACCATGAGGATGGAATGATCCTGATGTCTATGAAACTCTGGTTAGAGCTTGTAGTAATGGGTCACTGGATTGAGGACTCTATCGTGCTCCGTTGGGCTGAGCTAACCTCACAGAGGATTGGAGCGGACCTCAGCGATCTGCTCGTGATACTGCTGACGCGAAAGCAAGATGCGCGGATGGATGAGGCTGCGCGTCAGATCTACGTATCAGCGAGAGATATAGCCGTCGCTTGGACCCGTACGCGATTGGAAAACAAGACGATGGGCCGGTTAGGTCCCACACGGGGAGCAGTAGGCTAAAGTCGGAGCATCTGGACCGCGGTGATGCGATAATACGGACCACGTACGTCAATCGACTTTAACGGATTCTTTTGTCCGCCGCTGACACGGTAGGAACGAGCAGTTCCCGGAAATCTCCACGGCATACCGCAATCTGAGTATCTTTTTGTCGGTCGGCGCAGTTGGGGTCGTCCGCCGTTATCGCAAAAAAGGGGGCACGGTCAGGAGATGCGGGTGCTAGAAAGGGGCTCCATGAAGAGAGTAGGCAGCGCATTCGTTTTACTGTGTACGCTGTTCACCATCGGGCCAGCATTACACGCCGAAACCAGATGGCCGCGGCTGACGCCCGAGCTTTGGCGCGACATGACATCCGACGGGTTGGATCGGCTCCTCAGCCAGGGCGAGGATATCTCTCACCGCGACGGGGTAGGCATGACCGCGCTCACACATGCCGCGCAGTACAGTCGCGACCCCGGCGCTCTGCGGTTCCTTCTTGATAATGGAGCGCAGGTCGATATTCGAGACGAAGGTGGTTGGACTCCCCTCATGCGCGCCGCCCGCCGGAACACAAACCCGGAGATTCACGACGTGCTCATTGATGCCGGGGCCGATGTCAACGCACGCAACATGGCCGACTACACAGCGCTCATTTGGGCAACTCGTGAGAACCCCAACCCGGAGGTCGTCCTCCTGCTGCTTGATACCGGCGCAAACGCGGCGGTCCGGGCCGTTGACGGCCGGAGGGCGGTGGATTTCCTTGCGGAGAACCCTGCGCTTCTTGGCACCCCCGCTGAGGACCGGCTTAAAGGACGGTAGGTTGCCGGCGGGGTATTTCTTGGGCCACAGATAGTCGTGAGTTTGCGCGACGGATCAGCGTACCTGAGGTCGGCCCGCAACAATGGGTAAAGCGATAAACTCCGAATGACGTAGTGGTCATCAGGACTGTGCTGTCCTGTTCGTACCACGGGGCGTTGCGGGGGCGGAGCCCCCGCACCGGAGGGGAGGGGCGCAACGGAGTGCGCCCCGGGGGAACCGGGCGGGCGGCATGGTCGGCGCAGCGAGACGGGGCATCGGCCGGTCGGGCCCGCGGGGTGCCCCCGATAGATGGTCTAAATCCGCGCTCTCCCAATAAGCGCCAAAAAAAAAGACCGTGAGATCGAGAACCTCACGGTCGGTGTTACTTACTTCGGGCTGGGCGGATCTGGTCTCCGGTTGCCGCCTTCCTGGCGGCGCCCTGCGACCCGCCTCCGTCGCTAAAACCGCATCCTGCGGTTTTGCGAGCTCACGCCGCGACTCCGTTTCAAATCCGCATTCAATCAGTAAGTGCCAAAAAAAGACCGTGAGATCGGGAATCTCACGGTCGGTGTTACTTACTTCGGGCTGGGCGGATTTGGTCTTTGGTTGCCGCCTTCCTGGCGGCGCCCTGCGACCCGCCTCCGTCGCTAAAACCGCATCCTGCGGTTTTGCGAGCTCACGCCGCGACTCCGTTTTACATCCGCGTTCTATCAGTAAGCGCCAAAAAAAAGACCGTGGGTCAGTACAACTCACGATCAATATCATTCACTTCGGGCTGGGCGGATTTGCCCTCCAGCCGTCGTCGTCCTGGCGCCGGCCTCCGGGCCGCCTCGTTCGCTGCCGCGGACATCCTGTCCGCTTATCCTCGCATGCGCTCGGCGCTCACTCGTTTCAAATCCGCCCCAACGCCAAAAAAAATCGGCGCCCGGCACGAGGCCGACCACCGATTTTTTCTCGGGCTGGGCGGATTTGAACCGCCGACCCCTTGTCCCCCAGACAAGTACGCTAAACCCCTGCGCTACAGCCCGTGCGGTGGGAGACGGTAGCATGGCCGACCGACCGCTGTCAACGCCGAGGGATTCTTCTGTTGCCGTTGAAATCTCTACGTAGATATATTTACATATAGTGAATCGGCCGAGATACGGTACCGCGGAAAAAGACCTTCGTCTCCTCGTCGTTTTTTTTCGGGCGATGCAATCGGTCCAGAGGAAGTTGTTTGCCCACATTCGGACCGCCGACCTCACGCCGAGTCAGTTTGACGTGATGGAGATGCTCTACCACAAGGGGCCACTGACGGTAAACGAGGTAATCCAAAAGACTCTCAGCTCCAGCGGCAACATCGGTGTGGTGCTCGACAACCTAACGCGACTCGGTTTGGTAGAACGAGCCGTGTGCGATACCGACCGGCGGGTTCGTACGGTCGCGCTCACACCGCGGGGGCGCGACAGGATCGCAACGTTTTTCCCGCAACACGTCAAAGAGGTTGAAGCGGTGTTCTCGTCTCTGTCTCGCGAAGAAAAAGATGTACTCACAAAGCTGCTGCGACGGCTAGGACGGAGCGTAGCCGGGTGAATTTATTTTCATCAATGTCTCTAGTTAGAGATTAAGATACGGCGCGGTGCGCCGGAGCGGTCGGTGGGCATAGCTCATCGATCGGAATAACACGTTGGGAGGAGCTTATGGAAACACCAAAAATTGGTGTGATTATCGGGACCGTACGTGAGGGGCGATTTGCCGATCGCGTCGTTGAGTGGTTTATGGAGATCGCCAAGCAAAGAAGCGACATGACGTTCGAGCTTATCGACCTCAAGGACTATCCGTTGCCGTTGTTTGACGAGGCGATGCCGCCCGCGATGGGACCATCGGAGAAGCCGGTCGCCGTGCGCTGGCGGGAGAAACTCGGCGAGCTCGACGGATACATCTTTACCGCGGCCGAGTACAACAACAGTGTACCCGGAGTTCTCAAAAACGCGATCGACTACGTCTCCGCCGAATGGGCGCGGAAACCCGCAGCGTTTATAGGCTACGGAGGTGCCGGTGGGGCGAGGTCGATTCAGCACCTGCGGCATATCGCCACTGAGTTGCAGATGGCCCCGAATCGCTACAGCGTGAACATCATGGGTGGCGACTTTATGGCGCTGTGGGGTGGCCAAACGACGCTTCAGGACCTCGATCACTTGAGTGCGGCTGCGGCCGAAATGCTTGACGATTTCGCGTGGTGGGCAAAAGCCCTCAAGAGCGCCCGCGATAGTTAACGGTCGGTGGGGCGGTCTGCTACCGACCGTCCCCGCCATCATATCGAAGCATAATCCGCGTTCCAACGAGCTGGGGCAAGCGCTAGCCTCTCACGCTACGAACGAGGAACCTCGCCGCTGGCAACGAGATTAATACCGAGTTCGCGCCAGTCGGCAATGATCACGTCGCCGACGTGGACCGGCGCATCGACCTCGATACCGCGCGTTTCCTTGGCGAGCTCAAGAAGGAGCGGCTTGGGCATTGGATCGGGAGTCCATACCGGGACGAGGGGGCGTACGCCGCCGCGAACCTTAACGCTCGTGGGGAGAATCCGGCGCGGGTCGGCGATCTCCTGTTCGACGTATTCGACGCCGAGTTTACAACGGTTTCCGTTGATCGAGAGAATTTCGTCGGTTTCACCGAGAATCGTTTCAACCTCACAGCCTTGTGGACATCTGAGACAGATATCGGTTCGACGTATCGTTCCGCCTTCGCGTACTACTTTCATTGCGGTCTCCTAAACGATATTGACGACGAGCTCGTCGTAGTTACCTGCGTGAAGACGCGCAATGTCTTTCTCGCGCAGTTTATGGATGATCATCTCGGCCGGCCGGGCGTAGCGCTCGCGGAACGAGAACGCCTGCTCGTCGTCCGAATCGAACTCGATCTTAACCATTTGATCCACAAGCGTTCGGGGTCTGAGACTGATATACGTGTCGCGCGTGTCGATCTCATCCAGGTTGATGCGTTGCGGAATAATGCTGCCGACGTTTTCACCGGCGGTGATTCTGATCGTGTGCGCTTCGCTCTTTGCTGGGGCGTTCGCGCGCTCTTGCGCGTAAACGGCGGCGCTTTTTCCGGCGATCGCGCCGGCTTTACTTACGTAGTCAACGAGGTCGTAGATCGCCGTCACGTTTCCGGCCGCAAATATCCCCGGCACGTTGGTGGCCATCGATCCGTCGACGTACGGTCCATTTGTCCGCTCGTCTATCTCAACTCCCGCCTTGCGCGATAGTTCGTTCTCGGGAATAAGACCGACGGAAAGGACCAGGGTATCACAGGCGATCTGACGTTCCGTTCCCGGAAGCGGGTTGAGATTTTCGTCAACCTGGATCGTCTCGATTCCTTCAACACGCTTCTCGCCGATGATGCGGTGAACCGTCGTGCTCAACTCCAGTGGGATATCGTAATCCTCGAGGCATTGCACGTAGTTGCGCCGCAAGCCGGTAAGAAACGGCAGGAGCTCGAGTACCCTAGAAACGTGAGCGCCCTCAATCGTCAGTCGGCGCGCCATAATCATCCCGATGTCGCCGCTTCCGAGGATAACGATCTCGTTACCAGGCATGTACCCTTCGATGTTGACGAGGCGTTGTACGGTACCGGCCGTGAAGATACCCGCGGCACGGGTACCGGGTAGGCGAATCTGCGCTCGCGTACGCTCACGACAGCCCATCGCGAGAACGACCGCTCCCGGCTTAAAGCGGAGATACCCGTCGGTACTGTTCATCGCGTAGATTTCGCGATCCGCCGTGAGATCGAGGACCATCGTATCGAGCAGAACGTCTACCGGGAGCTCCCGAAGGACCTCTTCGTAGCGGTGCGAATACTCCGGACCGGGGAGGTCCTTGCCAAAGTTTATCGCTCCAAATCCGTTGTGGATGCACTGAGGCAGTATCCCCCCCAGAGAGTCGTTGCGCTCGATGATGAGGACGCGCGCACCAGTCTCGCGATACGCTTCGATAGCTGCGGCAAGACCCGCCGGTCCACCGCCGATGACGACAACGTCATATGTGGTGTCGACTTCCATCAGACCGCCTCCTCTTTTGTCCGGCGATACAGGAATACTGACCCCGGGCCTTTTTTTGTTATCTCGGTCATCGACAAGCCCAACTCGCGGGCGAGGATCTCCATCGTCCGGGGGTAGTCAAAGCTACCCTGACAGCGTCCCGTCCCGAGCCAGGTTCGCCGTTTTATCGCGTCGTAGGTCTGTGCCGGAATCGGGGCGTGAATGGCGCGCAGGATCTCGCCCTCCGTCACTTCCTCGCATCTACACACGATACGCCCAAAGGCGGAATCATCCTTGATAAGGGCGTTACGCGCTTCGTGCGAAAGATCGCGGAACCGCGGAATACCTCGTCGTTTTGCTTTCCAGTCCTTTTTTTCGCGAAGCTCGAGTCCCGTCTCGCGAACAAGCTCGACCGTTTTCTCGGCGATCGCCGGTGCCGAAGCGTAACCGGGCGACTCCACACCGGCGAGGTTGATAAGTCCGGTAACGCCGGGGGCGATCTCTACGAGAAAATCGCGTCCAAGCTGCTCGTTGACGGTGTAGTTGCCGGTGGCGCGCAATCCCGCAAATGTCGCGATCACGTCGCGCGCGTTGAGTGAGGGAACGAGCCGTTGGGCGCCGACGATGATCTCGTGCATCCCGTGCTCGGTCGTCGAGTGGTCTTCCTTGTCGCTGATAATATCGGAGTTTGGTCCGATCATGGTGTTGCCGTGGGTCGTATGGGTAACGAGAATCCCTTTTCCTTTTTCACTCGGCATCGGAAACAATACCGTCCCGACGTTAAGGGCGGACTGATCGAAGACAAAGTACTCGCCGCGCCGGGCGGTTACCGTAAAATCGGTTCGCACACCGAACATGTGCATGATCTCGTCGGAATACACGCCGGCGGCGTTGATGAGCAGTCCGGTGTAGATCCGACCGGCCGTTGTCTCGATCGCGGTCAGCTTTCCGTCCTCGAGAATCACGCCCGTGACCGCGGCATCGAGGATAAACTCGACACCGTTCTCCGCCGCGTTCTCGGCGGCGCCGACAACACCCTGAAAGGGATCGACGATACCGGCAGTCGGTGTCCAGACGGCACCGGTTGTTTCGTGGGAGAGCTTTGGTTCTTTCTCCAGTACCTCTTCACGTGACAAAACATCGACCGGCACGCCGTTGGCTCGGCCGCGCTCGGCGAGGGGCTCGATGCTCCCGCGTTCCTCTTCACCGATCGCGACGATCAGCGCTCCGGTTCGCTCGATCGGAATCTCGAGGTCTTCGGCAATATCAAACCAGAGCTGATTGCCGCGAACGTTGAGAGCGGCCTTTGCCGTTCCCGGCTTGGGGTCGTGTCCTGAGTGAATGATCGCGCTGTTGGAAGTGCTTTGTCCCATTCCGATATCGGTCTCTTTGTCGAGTACCGCGACGGAAATCTGAAACTTGGAAAGTGCCCTGGCCACCATCGAGCCGACGATACCAGCACCGACGACAACCACGTCGAACCTGTCGTTTTTCACGCTCGTCACCTTTTTTTTCTGTGGATAAATAATCGTAGCACCGCCCTGAACAGACGTCAAGAAAAAAAGAACGAAATTTCGTTGGCGCCGATTAGCGTCGACCGATCAGTTTTTCGAGGTCGTACCGGTCGAGCTCGACCCAGAGCGGACGACCGTGCGGACAGCGCGGAATCGGTAAGGCGAGCGTCCTACGGGCGAGCTCAAGTCCGCTGAGCTCGTCGATATAGTCCCCAGCGCGGACTGCGGCTTTGCACGCCATCTCGGCGAGAAACTCTCGATCGAGCTCCTCTTCCAGTCCGTGTAGTTGGAGGATCGTCTCAATCAGATCTTCGGTCTGTTCGCGATATTCCGCGGGTAGCGCCGTAAGGCGCCATTTCTGCGCCGCGACCGGTTCCAGAGAGATCCCGAGCTTGGCGTAGTCGTCGCGATGGCGGCGGAGCGAACTATCCTGGTCGGCCGTGACGTCAAAATCCTCGGGAACGAGCAGGCCTTGTGAGCTCCGTGCGACGGCAAAGCGATCGTAGAGTATTCGTTCGTGGGCCGCGTGTTGATCGATCACAAACGCGCGCGACTCACGTTCGACGATGAGAAAGGTATCAAACAACGTCCCGACAAAGCGCAGGTCATCCGCGCGTGGGATCTCAGCGACAGCGCGCTGTTCGTGCCCAAACGGTACCGGGGGAGGGGTGGAACGACCGCTCGGCGGAGGACGGTGCGCTACCGGCGTCGCGCGATCCGTTGCGCGACGACGGGGCGTCGATTCGTCCATCTTGGGCCACCGGTCGCCCCGTTGGCCGCGAGGATCCTCGTGACGGTTTGGCGGAGTAGCCCATAACTCCTCGCCCATCTGGACGCGCTTGACGATCCAGGCGCGCAGGAACCCGCGCAAGACATTGACCACGCTCGAACGGAGCTCGGAGAGTTCGCGGAGCCGAACCTCTTTTTTGGCCGGGTGGATATTAAAATCGACGAGCTCGGGATCGATGTCCAGAAGAAGGGCAACGGCCGGAAACTGGCCGCCGTGTTGGACGTCCTGATAGGCGTATTCGATTCCCTGGATGAGCTTGTATTCCCAGACGCGCCGGCCGTTGACGTAGGTTTGTATCAAGCGACGATCACGACGGGCGATTTCGGGCTCGGCGGCGATCAGTTTAAGTCTAAATCGTTCGCCGGTCCCATGCACCTCGTGGAGTCGCTCGGCCGGTACGCGGTCGCCGAACACGGCGGCAACGCGCTCGCGGATCGTACCTGGGGCGAGGGCGCGCAGACGCCCGTTCTCCGATGACCAGCTAAAGCGCACCTGCGGAACCGGAAGCGCCTTTTCGAGAATCGTTGCGCCAATTGCGGTCGACTCGCCCGCGGTTCGGGAAAGAAACTTGCGCCGCGCCGGAAGATTGGCAAACAGGCGGCGAACCTCAACGCTCGTCCCGCGAGCTCCGGGGACGGAAACAAGCTCCTCGGCGCTTCCAAAGACGACGTGCAGGCGGTTTGCGGAGCTATCGTCTGCGGTAGCACTCGTAATCGTGAGATCGGCGACCGTCGCGATACTCGAAAGCGCTTCGCCGCGGAATCCGAGACTCGTCGACTGTTCGAGGTCTTCTATGGTGCGAATTTTACTTGTCGCGTGCTCGGTGGTGCACAGACGCAGGTCTTCGCCGCTCATACCGGATCCGTCGTCGCGCACGAGCAGTGACTCGACGCCGCCGGACTGCCAGCGAACTTCGATCGCCCGTGCGCCGGCATCGAGACTGTTGTCGATAAGCTCCCGGGCTACCGAGGCGGGACGCTCAATAACCTCGCCCGCGGCGATCCGCCGCGATACGTTCGGCGGCAGAACCCGAATCCGGGATCGCCCGGGCGTGTTGATGTCGCCTGTCAGAGTCCGATCCGCGTCTGTATCCCAAACGTCGGCGCGATTCTCGGGTCGCCGTCGTTGTCGTAGACGATCTCGCCGTCCTCGTTGCGCACCACCGCCGTTGAGACGCTGGCAACCAGGTCGATGACCGGCGTGAGCGGGTAAGCGACAAAGGCGTCGAGGGTTGTGTAGGCGTCAAACAACGATGCGTCGTCGTATTGACCCCAACCCGCGATCGTCGCGGCGAAGTGCGTCCGCCGATAGAGAAAACCGGTCTGGATTCCAAAGGGGATCAACCCGTCTTCGAGGACGATCTCGACGGTAAACTCGTCGTCGTCGCTTCCTTGCCAGTCACCCGATTCGCTTATCTCCCAGGGCCAGAAGTAGCCGGCCGAGAGGCGTAGCGCTCTAAAAAGCGTCGCTCCCGCCTCGCCGTTTACACCAACGGTCGTCTTCTGGTATTCGTCGTTCTCGGTATCGGAGAGGTAAGCGATCGTTTCGGCCGCGTAGGACGCCCGCAGGCGATCGTAGTTGGGTCCGTAAAAACCGGGCCGGAACACACCGTCGTAGTTGCGAAACTCGAGTCGATAATCGAGGATCGTAAACGTTCCGCGGACACCGGTGGTCCACCCAAAGTTCTTTATCTCGCCGGACGAGAAATCGACCAGCGCGTCAGTCTTGAGGCCGCTGTTGACCGAGTTGCCGCCGAGGTCGGTACCCTCGCGTACATAGGGAATAAGCCCGCCTGCTTCGGCGAAGGCGATCAGGGCGAGACGTTCACGGTCGATGACTGGAATCTCAAGGTCGGTGGCGACGTTGAGGAACACCGGGTCGCTTTCCGAGGCCGCGTTGAGCAGCGCCGTCGTCTCCGGAGAGAGGGGGTCGCCGTCGCGGTCGGTCGTCGATACGTCCGTGCCAGGACCGATGTCGGCGATCGTGCTAAATCCTACCGCGGCGCGCGTTACGGATGCCGCCGGACGGAAGTAGATACGACCCCCGTAGATCTCCGGCGCGGACAGGTCATTTACCATACCTTCAAAACCCCAGCGCTCCAAATCAAATCCGAGGTTAAAGCCGATTCGACGGACGACGGGAAAGTCGATGTCGTTAGCGTAATTGCGCATCAGCAAACCCTGGCCGATCGTGAAGTTGGAGAGATTGCCCACTTTGAGAAACAGCGGATCACCGCGCTCGTTAAACTCGAGATAGCGTATCTTGAGGGCAACGTCCGTACCGAGGTCGGCAAGGGCGTCAAGGGGATCATCCTGCCAGTCTTTGTCGGATCCGAACGACCACTCGTTGTTGCCCTCGGGTCGGTACCACTGCGTACCGTCAAACAGGTTATCGGTGTAGGTAATCGGGAAGTAGAGACCGACGCTCAGCGGCCCGAGTGAAAACTCCGGTTGAACGACAACCTGGGCGTAGGTCTCCTCGTTGAGGGTGATACCGCCAACTTCGAGTCCGGTAAACTCGGCGACGCGTCCGAGAACCCCGCCATCACCCGGCGCGTCGGCTTCGGGCTCCTCTTCGACGGGTTCCTCCGTTTCCGGTTCCTCTTCCGGCTCTTCCTCTACCGCAGCGATCGGCTCATTGCCGGGAACGGTGGTGGGATCGAGCTCGGTAAATGTGAGGTCCGTTTGACGAACGGCGATCTCTTCTACGGTCATCGTCTCGGGAAGAAAGCTTTCCGCAAACACGTCGGCGCGTTGACCGCCGGTGACAAAGATCTCTTCCCCGGTTGTGACCGATTCGTAGATTACCTCGCCGCTGAGTACAAAGAGCTCTTCGATTCCTTCGGCAACGATAAGACCAAAGTCGGTGCCGCGAACGCCGGCGACGGCGGTCGGTGTACGAAACCGATAGCGACTGTCGGTACCGGCCACCCGCGCCGCAACGGTGCGGATCCGCCCGCGGGCGATCGAAACGGAGGTCTCCGAGGCTTCGTTTCGGCCCTGGATCGTCCCGATCGCAAATTCGCTTGATGGGGCGACCCGAATGATGCTGCCGTTTGGTTCGAGTCGAATCTCGACGGCCGTCGCCCCGGTGACGATCTGGTCTCCGGGAGAGAGTCCCATGCCGATATAGAAATTGACCTCAAATCCGTTGGCGTCAAATATCTCCAGCTCGAGGTCATCGTCGAAGTATTCGAGGACGGCAACGGGGTCTGAGGCGCCGTTTGTCTGCGCCCAGAGAACAAGCGGGAGTAACAACAGCGCGATAATCAGGATTCGCATTCGTAATTCTTTCATTCTAAGAACTCCTTATTGCAGGGCGATCGCGCTCTCGAGACCCGAGGTAATTACCCACGGATCGCCGTCCGCCAAAGGATCGTACGTGACGTCAAAGAGGAGCGAGATGACAACCGGTCCGGAACGCACGTTGATCCGGGCACCGATAATTGCGTCTTCGATATCCCACAGGTCCTCATACTTGCGGAGATTAAACTTCTGGTAACTTGCCTCAAAACTCAAACCGGAGAGACCCGGCACGATGCCCTCGCCGATGAGGAGTCGGCTGGTCAGCTCGGGATAGGCGCCCTGAGTGTAAACGAACGGTCCGGATACGGTGTTGTCAAAAACGAGACCATCGTCAAACAGCGCCACGCCGAGGCGGGCGAGCCATCCGATGTAGCCGTCGACCTCAAACTCGGGATCCTCGTTGTAGGTGAAGTAGCGTTCGCCCCGACGGAGGTCGTAGGTACCGTCGAAAAAAGACGGGATAAAGTTGTCCTCGACGGCACGAATCTGAGCGCCGTACAGAACGAGGCTGGCAATGCGCCCGCCTGCGCCAACCATTCCGCCGCGTCGGTCCTCCTGGAATGAGAGATCGGTAAATGCGTTCATCGTAATCAGATCTCGCCGGAGGATCGGCTGGATAAGGTCGATTCCCCACATCGTGATTTCGTCGTCGGGAGCATCGATCCGCGTGCCGTCAAAGTCGTTGCTAAACGGACTGTCCGGGTCGCGTTTGAGGTGATAGAACGGATCCTGATCGGTAACAAAGGTCGCACCGATCTGGAGCGCCGGTAAGAGCGGAACCTCGAGGTCGGCGAGCGGTCGGGTATACACGCGAGCGCCCATCACGTCCAAAACAGCGACATTGCCGACAACCGACTCAATGCCGAGATAGGGAAAGCCGACGACCTCACCGTCAAAGTCGAGGATTCCGCCGAAAATCCGCAGATCGGGCACAAATAGCTCGTTTGAGTAGTTATTTACCAGGAATCCGGTGCCGAGGGTCGCGTTGGAGAAGCCACCGAATTGGGCATATATCGGATCGCCTTTGACGCCGTAGCGAACGTAGCGAAACTTGGGCAGGTATACCTCGAGGAACTCCTCAAAGTCACCGACCTCCCAATCTTCTTCGCGAATCTCAAACTCATCGCGATTCCGGCCGCCGTTGAGACGATAGTTAATTCTCAGATCTAGACCAAGTCCGAACTTGCCGATCGAGAGGTCGGGTTGGAGGGCGAGAGCCTGAAACGTCTCTTGATCGCCGGTCTTGGGATCCTCAAACGAGGCCACACCAAACGCAAGTCCAAGACCAAATCCAATCGATCCGCCGTCGCCGCTCTCACTGGCAACGGGCTCATTGGCCTCCGGTGTATCTTCCTCGGTCTGATCTTCCTGTGCCGTTACGGGCGCGAGCCCCAGCGCGAACATCAGAACCACCCCAACTATCGCTGTTAGGCGTTTCATGTATTGCTCCTTAAACACAACTATCCCCTCCATATTATAGCGCATCGGCGTTTCAGTATCGAAGTTCACCCTGAATCCCCAGCTGGAGACCGATCGCCTGTAATGTCCCGTTTTCGTATCGCCCCGGCTCCAAAAGCCAGCCGATATCGCCGAACACGCGTATCGAACCGTTCTCACCGACGATGAGCGCCGTTTCGTGTCCGATCAGGAGCTCGCTCCGATCGAGCTCTCCCTCCTCAAATGCAGTTGTAAAACCGAGTGTCTCAGTATGTCGATAAAACGGCGCTGTTTCCATGCGCTCAAACACTGCTAGTTTTGGATAGCCGGGGCGAAACCAGACAAACTCCAGCTCGTGACTCGTTTCGGCGCCTCGGTCTCCGCTCACTGCGGCACGGCTCTGCTCATATGTATTGGTGATGCCCAACTCGGCTTCGTTAAATCCAAAAAGGCGGGTTTCGTTTTCGATCGCGACCCGGTGACCGAGGGGCTCGGCGCCGACCTGCTCGTCGAGCTCGAGGACGAGCGAGCTGCGATACTCGTCGCTCAAAAAACGCTCGCTTCGCGGGGTACTTCCCTCGATACCAAATAGGTTAATCGCGACTGCACTTATCGTCGCCTGCCAGCTGCGTTCATCGTCGAGGCTCGCGTTCTCCCAGCTCCGCTCTCGACCCAGCAAAAACTCAATGTCGGACGGCACAAAAAGATCACGGAGACGACTTCCAAACACCCGCGAAAGCGTGAGCCGGCCCTCGGCCCCGTACGCTCGTCGTTCGATCGCTCCCGAGGGAGCTTCAAGATCGAGAGCCGACTCTTCCTGGAACAGCTCGGCAACGGGAATCGCGGTCACGACGACCGGTTCGTCGCCGATGGAAGCGGCCCAGATCTCGAGGTCGCGAGTAAAGGTGTGGCTTTCGCGACGCTCGGAGACCGAGTAGTCTCGCGAGTAGGCGGGGGTAAACGTCCATGGGCGCCGGCCCGGTTGGGAAAACTCGATCGGAATTTCCGAATCCCATCCGATCGAGTTGGCCTGCAATCCGGTCGTATCGCTCTCATTGCGCCAGCCGCCGTCGAGTCCGATCGCCAGACTATACACTCCGATTTCAAGACCGGCATTTCCCCGACGTTCTGCGCGACCGTCGTCAACGACATCGGTAAAGCGAACCCAACTCGCCGCCCAGTCCGCGCCGTAGTCATCGTTTTCCACCGTTGAATCGAGGTCGCGCGCGAGGAGCTCGGCCGACAAAGAGAGCGAAATCGGTTCCGGCAGCGGAGGTGCGGCTGTTAACCCCCACGATTGCTCAGTTTCGAGGGCGTCGATCCGGTTACCGGTCTCGACGCGGTAGGCGCCGATCGCTTCGGTCCCGATCGCCAGGGCAAAACGGCGATCGATAAATGGATCGAGGTAGTCGTAGTCTCGTCGGAAACGTTCCTCGAGAATAACCGATCCCGGTACGAGAGGCAGGTCGAGTTCGTGAGCAAACGCACCGGTTTCGCCGAGTCCGGTCGCGCGGGCGCTCGACTCGCCCAGAATCCGAAATTCGCCCGCGCCGTATTCGGCGCGGGTGAGGGTATACAACGACCTGTTTATCGCCGTATCGCTTTCAGATCCGGTTGAGCCGGTCTCGGCGCTGCGGAATCCCTGGGACTGGGCGGCTACTTCCTGCGTGAGGGCGAGGCGGCCCGGACCAATTTCGACGCCCCATTCCAGGGTGACTCGTCCGGCAAACGCCGCTGTCGCGCGCGGATCGGCGGCGTGAAGTTCGTCCACGTAGAGCGTGCCGTCGTCTATCCCGGATACCGTAATCGTAAACAAGCGCAGGAGCGCGGTTTGATCCGACGGCGTGTCGGTCGTGGCCACCGTCCGCCCGTCGACGCTTATATCCCCCGAGTCGAGGTCGACCGCGATCTCGTGCCACTCACCGTCGAGCTCATCGGCGTCAACCGTCCAGCTGAGCGCTCGCGCCACCGACGAGCGCGACGACGAAAGACGAAACTCGATATCGGCTCCGGACGGTGGCGATGTCGGATCGCTTAAGTACGCGTAGGTCACGATTCGACGATAGCGATCGAGGGAGATATCGGGCACCACGGATTCGGCTGCGACGTCGCCGGTCGCGCTTGACCACGTCAGGCGCAATACCTCCGGCTCCTCGTCGTCGGCAAGAAATCGGTCGCCGACGACGTCAAAACGAGACGCCAACGCCTGGGAACCGGAGAGTGGATCGTCGACGATTGCCGCGCGAGCCGTTCCGCCGCCGGTCTCGACTACGGCCGCACGACCGCCACGGGTGATCTCAAATCCACCGATGAGCAAACGACCGGTATCGATCGTCTCGGTCGTCGCACCGTTAAGAAGGATAAACCGCGCGCCGCGTACGGCGCCGAGGAGCTCCGCGTCGCTTCGATCGAGCTCGATCGTTTGGGTGCGCCATCCGCTGCTCTCGATGTCGGCCGTCGATACGACCGTGCTCCAGATCGCGCCGCTCTGCTCGGTCCCGAGGATGTCGTCTCCGTTGCCGTCCTCGCTGTGCGCCGCGGTGAGACCGGGCGCGTACTGACCGGCACGGCGAAACCCGCCGTCGGCGAGGTCAAACTGAACGCCCGGATCGACGGCTGAATCGCCCTCGTCGAGGACGCCGTCGCCGTCAAGGTCTTCGGTAAACGTACCGAGTTGTATCAGAAGTTCGGGATCCCCTTGAGGATCCGCCGAATCGGCCGGGAAGTAACGGTGATAAAACGTAATCGACACGGCGTCACGAAGATCGACGGCATCCTCGGCGACACGGACCACGCCGCCGACCCACTCGTCGGGGTCGAGCGCGTCCCACTCGAGGATTGCGGTCGCGCCGGTGTAATCCGCGTCGTTACTACGCGCTATGTAAGGGCCGATTCGGTCGCCTGAAAACGTCCCCTCCGATTCCGGCGTCTCGTTGTACGAGCGCAGGGCGATGTTCCCCAGACCGTCGACTGACCAGTAATTGCGGTAAAGCGGTGTCTCGCGTGTCGCCAGATCGACGGATGTCGTTAAGCCGGATCCCGATGCCCCGTCGTCGGGGACTGGCGCGGGAAACAGATTTGTTGCGCCGGGCGTTAGCGTAAACGTCGTCTCGCCGGCGCTGAACAAGCGCATAAAACCGGTCGTATCGGGCTGAGATATCTGCACCGCAAGTGCCGAGTCCACGGTAAGATTCTCACCGGAATACTCGAGTCCCGCCGAGACGGTGACGACTCCGGGGTGTTCATCGAGCTCCTCTGAATACCCATCGTCGGCGAGCGTCCAGCGGACACCGGTCGCCAGCGTTAAAAGGATGCTGTCGCTTACCGACCAACGGTTCCCGTTGATAAACACCAGATCCCCGGCGTCCTCACCGACTTGATACACACGATAGGTGACGTCGACGGTTGCGTTGGGATCGAGATTGGGGGGCAGGGTAAGCTCCCCGGACCCGTAGTCGATCTCCACACCGTCCAGGGGAACGCCGTCGACCGTTACGATAAGCGTTCCGGGGACGACGTCGCCGTCGAGCGCGATGTCACCCGCATCAACGCGGTACTCAACCAAAAGCTCAACATCACCCGAGGTGATTTCCGGAGATGCGCGCGGACCGTACATCGCCGCGTTGGCAAAATCTCGGGCCGCAAATGGATAACGCCAGTCTCGAGACGTTTCGTCGTTGTCTGTTTCAAGGCGAAAAACGCCCTCAGCGGCTATTGTGTCGATCGTGTAGTTTTCTTCGACCGGAACACGACTACCGGCCCGTACGACCCGAATACGCGTTGATTCCTCATCGAGAACCGACTGAGCGCCCTCCGGCGCAGCGTAGAGTGACGCCGCGGCAAACGGAGAGAAGATGCCTGGTTCCCGTAAAACAAGCGCATCACGCCCGTCGGCAAACTCGATCTGGTAGTCGGCGCCGGATCTGTCGGCCGCCGGAGTTCCGTTAACCGACGGGTACAGGTCGGCGATAGCAAAAGAGAACGGTAACAACGACTCGTTTGTCGGCGTGAGATCGCCGTCCAATGGGACGATCGCGTCGACACCACCACCAGCCGCACCGACGGGTCCCGCCGCACTCTCATAATAGACGGCGACGGCGGGGACGTCGGCGAGATCGTCGCCCAATCGGAGGATACCCCGTTCAGTATCAACCACGTAGGCTCCCTCTTCCGGCTCCACGATTCGAAAGCGACGCGAGCCGGATGCCGTAAGCGTCGTTCCATCGGCATCCTCGGCGTAGACAACGACATCGCGGATCGATCGATCCGGCAGAACAAACAGACGGTCTCGCTCGTATTTCTCCGGACGGATCCGCGCCTCCTCGACCGAGGCACCGTTGGCGTAGCGTTCTCGACGTACGACGGAGTTTTCGAGCTGAAGCAGAAACTCGTGGTAGGTCTGCGCCGTTTGGAGTCGCAGTACCGTTCCCGGGGTCGGCTGTTTTCCGGTTTGCGCCTCCGGCGTACCGGCGTATTGATAGGGATATGGCTGAACGGCAAGCGGCACGTTACCAAAGACAAATTCTCGAACGAGTTC